>NZ_JBEZKE010000020.1:0-129286 GCF_040651555.1 Streptomyces sp. NPDC048424
GACGTGGTCGGCGTCCACCTCGTCGGCGGTGTCGTCGGCTCCCTCCTGGTCGGCCTCTTCGCCCCGAACCGGCCGGTTCGGGGGGCGCCCCTGTGTCGTCTCGTGCTCCGCGGTCCTAGATGCGGACCTGGACGGCGCGGGCCAGCCGGTCGTGCAGGCCGCGGCCGTCCCGGTCCCAGATCAGCGCCGGGATGACCAGGGCCAGCAGCAGCGTGCGCAGGAGCACGCGGCCGACGCCGAGGCGGCCGCCGTTCTCCGAGATCACCCGGAGGCCGAGGATCCGCTTGCCGGGGGTGAAGCCCACGGTGCCGATCGTCAGGACGCTGAGGGCCAGGAAGAGCCACAGGGTCCAGTTGCCCGCCGCGGCCACGTCGCCGCCCGTGATCAGCCCGTACGCGATGAGCTGGCAGCCGATCCAGTCGATCGCGACGGCGCCGAGCCGGCGCCCGAACCGGGCCACGGAGCCGGGTCCCTGCTGGGGCAGGCCGAGCCGCTGACCCGGATAGCCGAAGTCGACGCCCATCTCCTCGGCGGCCGCGCGGGGGCCGGAGAGCCAGGATCCGATTGCCTGTCTGTTGTCCACCCGACCACGGTACCGGTGGCGCCTCACGGCACTCCGGCGGGACCCTGGTTAACTTGTGCGAAACAAATGGGTCATGCTTGAGAAATCCCTTGTGCTTATGGTCGGGTCAGCGTGCGGCACCGCACTGACGCACCACGAGCTATAAAGCCCGCCCTGCCCCGGGGCCGGGAGTAGGAGGAGTTGGATGTTCCAGAACGCCGACGAAGTGAAGCAGTACATCGAGGAGAACGACGTCAAGTTCGTCGACGTCCGCTTCTGCGACCTGCCTGGTGTGATGCAGCACTTCACCATCCCGGCTCGGGCATTCGACCCGGCGGAGGAGCTCGCCTTCGACGGCTCCTCCATCCGCGGCTTCCAGGCGATCCACGAGTCCGACATGGCGCTGCGCGCCGACATCACCACCGCGCGCCTGGACCCGTTCCGCAAGGACAAGACGCTCAACATCAACTTCTTCATCCACGACCCGATCACGGGTGAGGCCTACAGCCGCGACCCGCGCAACGTGGCGAAGAAGGCCGAGGCGTACCTCGCCTCCACCGGCATCGCCGACACCGCGTACTTCGGCCCCGAGGCCGAGTTCTACGTGTTCGACAGCGTGCGCTTCGCGACCACCGCGAACGAGAGCTTCTACCACATCGACTCCGAGGCCGGCGCCTGGAACACGGGCTCCGAGGAGAACAACCGTGGTTACAAGGTCCGCTACAAGGGTGGTTACTTCCCCGTAGCCCCGGTCGACCACTTCGCCGACCTGCGCGCCGAGATCTCCCTCGAGCTGGACGCCCAGGGCCTCCAGGTCGAGCGCCAGCACCACGAGGTCGGCACCGGTGGCCAGGCCGAGATCAACTACAAGTTCAACACGCTGCTGGCCGCGGCCGACGACCTGATGCTCTTCAAGTACGTCGTGAAGAACGTCGCCTGGCGCAACGGCAAGACCGCGACCTTCATGCCGAAGCCGATCTTCGGCGACAACGGCTCGGGCATGCACGTGCACCAGTCGCTGTGGGCCAACGGCGACCCGCTGTTCTACGACGAGGCCGGCTACGCGGGCCTGTCGGACACCGCGCGCTACTACATCGGCGGCATCCTCAAGCACGCCCCGTCGCTGCTGGCGTTCACCAACCCGACGGTGAACTCCTACCACCGCCTGGTGCCGGGCTTCGAGGCGCCGGTCAACATGGTGTACTCGCAGCGCAACCGCTCCGCCGCCATGCGCATCCCGATCACGGGCTCGAACCCGAAGGCCAAGCGCGTCGAGTTCCGCGCGCCGGACCCGTCCTCGAACCCGTACCTCGCCTTCTCGGCGCTGCTGCTCGCGGGCCTCGACGGCGTGAAGAACAAGATCGAGCCGATGGAGCCGATCGACAAGGACCTCTACGAGCTCTCGCCCGACGAGCACGCGAGCGTCCCGCAGGTCCCGACCAGCCTGGACGCGGTCCTCAAGGCCCTGGAGGAGGACCACGAGTACCTCCTGGCCGGCGGTGTCTTCACCCCCGACCTGATCGAGACCTGGATCGACTACAAGCGCACGCACGAGATCGCCCCGATCGCACTGCGTCCGCACCCGCACGAGTTCGAGATGTACTTCGACCTCTAGGTCGCGACCGCTCGCGAACGAGCGTCATGCCTGATGGGAGGCCCCCCGCCACTCTCCACGGAGAGCGGCGGGGGGCCTTTCCCTTTGACAGGGCGGCAGGGGCGGGCGAGGGTGGAATAACCTAAATGCCGTATAAGCGAGACACGTACGGAGGTGCATGAAGATGCGCCGAAGGATCGTTGCAGCATGCCTGGCGGGGGCGGCCGGACTCACGATCGGCCTCATGCCGGTCGCCAGTGCGTCGGCGAGCACCCCCACGGGGGGTGGTGGCAGCTGGAGGTGCTCGGACAACAGCTGGCGTGACGGGCGCTGGGACGAATGCTGCAACCGGGACTGGCGTGACCGTCCGAGCTGGTGCTGGGACGACGGCGGAGTCGGCGGCAACAGCGGACGTCACCACTGGAACAACTGGAACGACTCGAACTGGCGTGACTCGAACTGGAACGACTCCGGTCGCGGCGGCAACGGCGACTGGGGCAGCCACGACTGGGGCAACTGGGGTGGCGGTCGCGGCGGTGACGGCGGCAACGGCGGCGACGGCGGGTGGGGCGGCGTCCGCGGTGGCGACGGCGGCAACGGCGGCGACGGCGGTGGCGGCGGCTGGAGCGGCGGTCGCGGTGGCGACGGTGGCAACGGCGGCGGAAGCGGCTGGGGCGGCGGCCACTGAGACCGATCGCGACACGTACGACACGCACGACACGTACGACACGCACGACACGTACGACACGCACGACACGTACGACGCAGACGACACGAACGACATGTAGGGCCGCGGGCCCGGGCCGGTGCCCCTGTCGCGCTGAACTCAGCGCAGCAGGGGCATCGCGCCCGTGAGGTCCCGCAGGCAGCGGACCGCGAGTTCGGCGGGGGAGCCGGTGCCCGAGACGGGTGCGTCCGTGGTCGACCACAGTTCCAGCGCGACGCGGATCGCGTCCGTGGCCGCCGCGGCGAGCAGCCGGACCTCCAGTGGATCGGCCTCCGGCCCGGCCAGCCGGGAGATCACCGGGACCAGGTGCTCCTCGGAGTCCTGGTTCACGCGGTACCAGACCGCCCGCAGGGCCTGGTCCCCCGCCGCCGCGCGCAGCAGGCCGCGGGTCACCTCCAGGCCCTCCTCGACCGCCTGCGGGCCGCTCAGCGACCGGGTGACGGCGCGTTCCAGCGCCTCGGCGAGGGGCGTGCCGGGGTCCTCCTCGGCCAGCAGCGCGCGCCAGGCGTCACCGCCGCCCGCGAGCAGCGGTGCCACCGCCTCCTGCTTGTTGCGGAAGTAGCGGTAGAAGGTGCGCAGTGCCACCCCCGCGCGGTGGGCGATGTCCTCGGCGGTGGTGCCGTCGGGGCCGTGTTCGGCGAACAGTTCGCAGGCGGCGCGGGCGATGTCGAGCTGGGTGGCGGCCTTGCGGCGCTCGGTCAGCGACTGGGCTCCGGGGCCGGCCTGGGGAGAGTACGGACGAGGGGATCTCACGGGGTGAAGCGTAACCTCCCGCGGCCCAGGGTCATGACATTCCCTGACAGCATGGCAAAACGTGCCACGTCTCGCGTACGCTCGCGCCATGAACCGTTACGAAGGACGTCGCGTCCTCATCACCGGCGGCGGCTCCGGCATCGGCCGCGCCACCGTCCACCGCATCCTCGCCGAGGGCGGCCGGGTCCACGCCGTGGACGTCAGCGAGGCCGGCCTCAAGGTCACCGCCGACCGCGCCGCCGCCGACGGCCACCAGGACCGGCTCACCACCGCCGTGCTCGACATATCCGACGAGAACGCGGTCAAGGAGGGCGTGGCCGCCGCGACCCTCGCCCTCGGCGGGATCGACGTGCTCGTCAACGCCGCGGGCATCCTGCGCTCCGCGCACACCCACCAGACCACGCTCGACCTGTGGAACCAGGTCATCGGGGTCAACCTGACCGGCACCTTCCTGATGATCCGCGAGTCGCTCCCGGCGCTGCTGGCGGGCGACCGCCCGGCCGTCGTGAACTTCAGCTCCACGTCGGCGTCCTTCGCGCACCCCTACATGTCCGCCTACGCGGCCAGCAAGGGAGGCATCCAGTCCATGACCCACGCGCTGGCCGCCGAGTACAGCAAGCAGGGCCTGCGCTTCACCTGCGTCGCGCCCGGCTCCATCGAGTCCGGCATGACCACCGGCAACGGCCCCGGCCTGCCCGAGGACACCGACTGGAGCCTGTTCACCAAGCTCGCCCCGGCCCTCGGCCAGGGCTTCGCCGGACCCGAGACCGTGGCCGGCGTCGTCGCGATGCTGGGCTCCGAGGACGGCGCCTTCATCACCGGTACGGAGATCCGCATCGACGGCGGCACCCACTACTGATCAGGCGCGGAACCGGTCCCACAGCCGGGGGAAGCGCTCCGCCAGCACGGCTTCGTTCTCGAAGTCCAGCGGGGCGCCCTCCGGCTCCGCCGCCTGCAGCGGGACGCCCAGGTCCGGTGCCACCGCCCCGGTCAGCTGCTCGTACGCCTCGTCGGCCGCGTACCCCAGCTCCTCGCCGTCCCCGTCGATCTCCTCGTCGAACTCGCCCAGCAGCTCCGCGAGATGGTCCGGATCGTGCACCCCGCCCTCGAAGACCTCCCGCCCCTGCCCGATCAGCCAGCAGCGGAAGTAGTCGAAGGCGTCGTCGCTCGCCCCGTCGAGCAGCACCCAGGCCGCGCCCCACAGGTCCCAGGTGTACGCGCGGTTGTAGCGCGACTCGAAGTGCCGCGCGAAGTCGAGGACGGAGTCCGGGTCGAGCTGGGCCAGCCGCTCCACGAGCAGCTCGGCGTGTTCCTCGGGGTCGCCGTCGGCGGCCTCGCGGGTACGGTCCACGATCTCCCAGAACTCCGTCTCGTCCATCACCGCTCCAGCATCACGGGTGCGCCCCCGCGCCGCCACCGCTCATACGGCGAAAGGCCGGTGTCCGACCCCCGCGGGGGTGGACACCGGCCTTCCGGCGGTCACTCGGAGCCTCAGAGGCCGTAGCGCTCCCGGGCCTCCTTGACGGCGGACGCCGGCACCTCGCCGCGGCGGGCGAGCTGGGCCAGCGCGGCCACCACGATCGACTGGGCGTCGACACCGAAGTGGCGGCGGGCGCCCTCACGGGTGTCGGACAGACCGAAGCCGTCCGTGCCCAGCGAGGTGTAGTCCTGCTCCACCCACTGGCTGATCTGGTCCGGGACCTGACGCATCCAGTCGGAGACGGCGAGGACCGGGCCCTGGGCGCCTTCCAGTGCGCGGGTGACGTACGGGGTGCGCACCTCGCCGCGCAGCAGCGCCTCGTCGCACTCCAGCGCGTCGCGGCGCAGCTCGCCCCAGGAGGTGGCGGACCAGACGTCGGCCGACACGTTCCAGTCGGCGGCGAGCAGCTTCTGCGCCTCCAGGATCCAGTGGATCGCCGTACCGGAGGCCATCAGCTGGACCTTCGGGGCGTCCGCGGCCGGGGCCGCCTCCGCCAGGTCCGCCGCCGTGTTGAAGCGGTACAGACCCTTGAGGATGCCTTCCTCGACGCCCTCGGGCATCGCGGGCTGCACCTTCGGCTCGTTGTAGACCGTCAGGTAGTAGAAGACGTCCTCGGGCTGCTCGCCGTACATCCGGCGCAGACCGTCCTTGACGATCACCGCGATCTCGTACGCGAAGGCCGGGTCGTAGTTGAGCGACGCCGGGTTCGTGGACGCGATCAGGTGCGAGTGGCCGTCCGCGTGCTGGAGGCCCTCACCGGTCAGCGTGGTGCGGCCGGCGGTGGCGCCGACGATGAAGCCCTTGCCGAGCTGGTCGGCGAGCTGCCACATCTGGTCGGCGGTGCGCTGCCAGCCGAACATCGAGTAGAAGATGTAGAACGGGATCATCGGCTCGCCGTGCGTCGCGTACGACGTGCAGGCGGCGATGAAGTCGGCCATGGCGCCGGCCTCGGTGATCCCCTCGTTGAGGATCTGACCGTCCTTGGCTTCCTTGTAGTACATGAGCTGGTCGCGGTCGACCGGCTCGTACGTCTGGCCCAGCGGCGAGTAGATGCCGGCCGACGGGAAGAGGGACTCCATGCCGAAGGTACGGGCCTCGTCGGGGACGATCGGCACCCAGCGCTTGCCGGTCTCCTTGTCCCGCATCAGGTCCTTGACGAGGCGGACGAAGGCCATGGTGGTGGCCATCTCCTGCTTGCCGGAACCCTTGAGCAGCGGGGCGAAGGAACGGTCCGCCGGAGCCGGCAGGGCGACCTGCTTGACCTTGCGGGCCGGGGCCGGGCCGCCGAGCGCCGCGCGGCGCTCGTTCAGGTACTGGACCTCGGGGCTGTTCGCACCGGGGTGGCCGTACGGGACCTGGCCGTCGGCGAAGGCGCTGTCCGGGATCGGGAGGCCAAGGAGGTCACGCATGTCCTTGAACTCGTCGATCGTCAGCTTCTTCATCTGGTGGTTCGCGTTCTTCGACTCGAACCCGGCACCCAGCGTGTAGCCCTTGACGGTCTGCGCCAGGATGACCGTCGGCGCGCCCTTGTGCTCCAGGGCGGCCTTGTACGCGGCGTAGACCTTGCGGGGCTCGTGGCCGCCGCGGGAGCTGTGGAAGCACTCGGCGATCTTCGCGTCGGAGAGCACGCCGGCCAGCTGCACGAGCTCGGCGTTGGCGCCGAAGAAGTGCTGGCGGATGTAGGCCACGTCGCGGGTCGCGTACGTCTGGAACTGCGCGTCCGGTACCTCGCGCAGGCGGCGTACCAGGGCGCCCGTGGTGTCGAGCTGGAACAGCTCGTCCCAGGCGGAGCCCCACAGCGACTTGATGACGTTCCAGCCGGCGCCGCGGAACTGGGCCTCCAGCTCCTGGACCACGCGGAAGTTGGCGCGGACCGGACCGTCGAGGCGCTGCAGGTTGCAGTTGATGACGAAGGTCAGGTTGTCGAGCTGCTCGCGGGAGGCGAGGGCCAGGGCGGCGGTCGACTCGGGCTCGTCCATCTCGCCGTCGCCCAGGAAGGCCCAGACGTGCGAGTTCGCGGTGTCCTTGATGCTGCGGTTCTGCAGGTAGCGGTTGAAGCGCGCCTGGTAGATCGCGGACAGCGGGCCGAGGCCCATGGACACCGTCGGGAACTCCCACAGCCACGGCAGGCGCCGCGGGTGCGGGTAGGACGGCAGGCCGTTGCCGCCGGACTCCTGGCGGAAGTTGTCGAGCTGCTGCTCGGAGATGCGCCCGTCGAGGAAGGCGCGGGCGTAGATGCCGGGGGAGGCGTGGCCCTGGATGTAGAGCTGGTCGCCCGATCCGTCGGCCTCCTTCCCGCGGAAGAAGTGCTGGAAGCCGGTCTCGTACAGCCACGCGGCGGAGGCGAAGGTGGCGATGTGGCCGCCGACGCCGTACTTGGAGCCGCGGGTCACCATGGCGGCCGCGTTCCAGCGGTTCCACGCGGTGATCTTGGCTTCCATCTCCTCGTCACCGGGGAACTCGGGCTCCGCGGCGGTGGGGATGGTGTTGACGTAGTCCGTCTCCAGCAGCTTGGGGAGCGCGAGGCCGGCGGCCTCGGCGTGCTGGAGGGTGCGACGCAGCAGGTATTCGGCCCGGCGTGTACCGGCGGCCTTGGCGACGGCGTCGAGGGAGGCCGCCCACTCGGCGGTCTCCTCGGTGTCGCGGTCCGGGAGCTGGTCGAGCTCGCTCGGAAGCTTTCCTACGGGGTCGGACATCGCTGTGCGCCGCCTTCCGGGTAATGGAGAGGTGGTGAAAAAATCCCTGACGGGCAGGACAGGGTCGGTGGACCTGGTTGAGGTCCGCGACGACTGTAAATCGCTGATCGATGATCGATCAAATAAAAGTGACGAAGAAACGTCCATCTGACGAAAGTCGGCACCGCGTGCCAGGAAGAAAGGCACGCGGTGCCGGTCAAATGGGGGCAAGCCGGGCGGCTCACGCCCTCGGAGCGCACCCCAGGACGTGCCGCTTCACGAGCAGACCGATGTCCGGGTCCTGGCTGCGGAACGCCTCGACCAGCGCCTCGTGCTCCTCGGCGTAGGACTTCTGGACGGTGCCCAGCCAGCGGATGGACAGGGCCGTGAACACCTCGATGCCCAGGCTCTCCCAGGTGTGCAGCAGCACGCTGTTCCCGGCCGCCCGCACCATCTCCCGGTGGAAGCCCACCGTGTGCCGCACCTGCGCCGTGCCGTCCTCGATGCGGTCGGCCTCCCACAGGGCCGCCACGTGCGGCTCCAGGGCCGTGCAGTCGGCCGCCAGCCGCGGCGCGGCCAGCTCGGCCGCGATCTGCTCGAGGCCGGCCCGGACCGGGTAGATCTCCTCCAGGTCGGCCGCGGAGAGGTTCCGTACGCGCACGCCCTTGTTCGGCGCCGACTCGATCAGCCGCAGGGTCTCCAGCTCGCGCAGGGCCTCCCGTACGGGGGTCTGGCTGACCTCCAGCTCCACGGCGATCCGGCGCTCGACAATCCGCTCACCGGGCTTCCAGCGCCCGCTGACGATCCCCTCCACGATGTGCTCGCGGATCTGCTCGCGCAGCGAGTGCACGACGGGTGGGGTGATCATCGGGGCTTCATCTCCTGGTGGGTGTGCAGGGTCATGCGGGGCCTGATGCGTAGACAATACGGCGGCGCCCCCGCCCGGAAGTATCCCGGACGGGGGCGCCGACAGTGAGGCTGGTTACAAGCCGTTCGGCTCAGAGGCCGAGCTCGACCTCGAACTCGCCGGCCTCGAGGATCGCCTTGACGGCCGAGAGGTACCGGGCCGCGTCCGCGCCGTCCACCAGGCGGTGGTCGTAGGACAGGGTCAGGTACGTCATGTCGCGGATGCCGATGTTGGTGCCCTCGGCGGTCTCGATGACCACCGGGCGCTTCACCGTGGCACCGATGCCCAGGATGGCGACCTGGTTCGGGGGCACGATGACCGTGTCGAACAGCGCACCGCGCGAACCGGTGTTGCTGATGGTGAAGGTCGCGCCCGACAGCTCGTCCGGCGTGATCTTGTTGCCGCGGACCTTGGCGGCCAGGTCGGCGGTCGCCTTGGAGATGCCCGCCAGGTTGAGGTCACCGGCACCCTTGATGACCGGGGTCATCAGGCCCTTCTCGGAGTCCACGGCGATGCCGATGTTCTCCGAGTCGAAGTAGGTGATGGTGCCCTCGTCGTCGTTGATCCGGGCGTTGACGACCGCGTGGGCCTTCAGCGCCTGGGCAGCGGCCTTGACGAAGAACGGCATCGGCGAGAGCTTGACGCCCTCACGGGCCAGGAACGCGCCCTTGGCCTTCTCGCGCAGCTTCATGATCTTGGTGATGTCCACCTCGACCACGGAGCTGAGCTGAGCCTGCGAGTGCAGGGCCTTCATCATGTTGTCGCCGATGACCTTGCGCATGCGGGTCATCTTGACCGTCTGACCGCGCAGCTCGGACACCGCGGCGGCCGGGGCCTTGGCGGCGGGAGCCGCAGCCGGCGCCGGGGCGGCGGCGGCGGCCTTGGCGGCCTCGGCGGCGGCCAGGACGTCCTGCTTGCGGATGCGGCCACCGACACCGGTGCCCGAGACCGTGGACAGGTTGACGCCGGACTCCGAGGCGAGCTTGCGCACCAGCGGGGTCACGTACGCGCCCTCGTCACCGGCGGAGACCGCGGTGGCGGCCGGGGCCGCAGCGGCCACGGGGGCCGGGGCGGCGACCGGAGCCGGGGCGGCCGCGGGGGCCGGAGCGGCAGCGGCGGGAGCGGCCACGGCCGGAGCCGGGGCGGCGGCCGGAGCGGCAGCCTGGACCGGAGCCGGGGCGGCGGCGGCCGGGGCGGCCGCGGGGGCGGCACCGGCGGCGCCGATGACGGCCAGAACGGCGCCGACCTCGGCGGTCTCGTCCTCGCCGATCCGGATCTCCAGCAGCGTGCCGGAGACCGGCGCGGGGATCTCGGTGTCGACCTTGTCCGTGGAGACCTCGAGCAGCGGCTCGTCGGCCTCGACGGACTCGCCGACCTGCTTCAGCCAGCGGGTGACGGTGCCCTCGGTGACGGACTCGCCCAGGGCGGGGAGCACGACATCGGTGCCGGACGCGGCCGGGGCAGCGGGGGCCTCGGCGGCCGGAGCCGGGGCCGCGGGGGCCTCGGCGGCGGGGGCCGCAGCGGCCGGGGCCTCGGCCGCGGGGGCGGCGGCCGGCTCGGCGGCCGGAGCCGCAGCGGCGGCGGGGGCGCCGGAGCCGTCGTCGATGACGGCCAGCTCGGCACCGACCTCGACGGTCTCGTCCTCGGCGACCTTGATGGAGGCCAGGATGCCGGAGACAGGCGACGGGATCTCGGTGTCGACCTTGTCGGTCGATACCTCGAGCAGCGGCTCGTCGGCCTCGACGCGCTCGCCCTCGGCCTTCAGCCAGCGGGTGACAGTGCCCTCGGTGACGCTCTCACCGAGCGCCGGAAGGGTTACGGAAACCGACATGGTTTCAGTTGCTCCTAACGAAAGTGCGGAAGTGGTCGTCGCGCCCGTGACGATTAGTCGTGGGAGTGAAGCGGCTTGCCGGCCAGGGCCAGGTGGGCCTCGCCGAGCGCCTCGTTCTGGGTCGGGTGCGCGTGGATGAGCTGCGCGACCTCGGCCGGCAGAGCCTCCCAGTTGTAGATCAGCTGGGCCTCGCCGACCTGCTCGCCCATCCGGTCACCGACCATGTGGACGCCGACCACGGCACCGTCCTTGACCTGGACGAGCTTGATCTCGCCCGCGGTCTTCAGGATCTTGCTCTTGCCGTTGCCCGCCAGGTTGTACTTCAGCGCCACGACCTTGTCCGCACCGTAGATCTCCTTGGCCTTGGCCTCGGTGATGCCGACGGAAGCGACCTCGGGGTGGCAGTAGGTGACGCGAGGGACGCCGTCGTAGTCGATCGGGACGGTCTTCAGACCGGCCAGACGCTCCGCCACCAGGATGCCCTCGGCGAAGCCGACGTGCGCGAGCTGGAGGGTCGGGACGAGGTCACCGACGGCCGAGATGGTCGGCACGTTGGTCTGCATGTACTCGTCGACCAGGACGTAGCCGCGGTCCATCGCGACGCCCTGCTCCTCGTAGCCCAGACCCTGCGAGACCGGACCGCGGCCGACCGCGACCAGGAGCACCTCGGCCTCGAAGGTCTTGCCGTCGGCCAGCGTCACGCGGACGCCGTTCTCCGTGTACTCGGCCTTGTCGAAGAAGGTGCCGAGGTTGAACTTGATGCCGCGCTTGCGGAACGCGCGCTCCAGCAGCTTCGAGCTGTTCTCGTCCTCGACCGGCACGAGGTGCTTGAGGCCCTCGATGACCGTGATGTCGGAGCCGAAGGACTTCCACGCCGAGGCGAACTCGACGCCGATGACGCCACCGCCCAGGACGATCGCGGACTCGGGCACGCGGTCCAGGACCAGCGCGTGGTCCGAGGAGATGATGCGGTTGCCGTCGATGTTCAGGCCCGGCAGCGACTTCGGCACGGAGCCGGTCGCCAGCAGGATGTGGCGGCCCTGGATGCGCTGGCCGTTCACGTCGACGGAAGTCGGGGAGGAGAGGCGGCCCTCTCCCTCGATGTAGGTCACCTTGCGGGAGGCGACCAGGCCCTGCAGGCCCTTGTACAGGCCCGAGATGACCTCGTCCTTGTACTTCTGGACACCCGCGATGTCGATGCCCTCGAAAGTGGCCTTGACACCGAACTGGGCGGCCTCGCGAGCCTGGTCCGCGATCTCGCCCGCGTGCAGCAGAGCCTTCGTGGGGATGCAGCCGTTGTGCAGGCAGGTGCCGCCGAGCTTGTTCTTCTCGATCAGGGCAACGTCCAGACCCAGCTGGGATGCGCGCAGCGCCGCGGCGTAACCGCCACTGCCACCGCCGAGGATCACTAGGTCGAAAACGGTGCTGGCGTCGTTCGCCACGTCACGTCCTCCATGCATGTGCGCCGGGCACCGGTCCTCTGTGACCGGGCGGCGGCTGGTAATCGGCCGCTTGTTTCTTCGGCCCTGTGGTGGGGGCCCTGTCCTGCCGAGAACCCATCTTCGCATTTGTCGGGGGAACGCGGGACGCCGGGCCCGCACTGTGGACGGAGCTTCTGTCCGAGGTGAGGGTTACCGATGCGTAGAAACGTACGGTTCCCCGATGTTTCGCCATAAGCCGAACGCACCCCGGGCCCCGACCCGGGCCCGGGGTGCGTCACGTCTCACATCCCGGTCGTCAGCCCAGGTCGCCCGTGGCCGTGCGCTCGGCCAGCCGCACCAGGGTGCGCACGGCCGAGCCGGTGCCGCCCTTGGGGGTGTAGCCGTGCGGCGCGCCCTCGTGGAAGGCCGGGCCGGCGATGTCGAGGTGGGCCCAGGTGATGCCCTCGCCGACGAACTCCTGCAGGAAGAGGCCGGCCACCAGGCCGCCGCCCATCCGGACACCCATGTTCGCGATGTCGGCGGTGGGGGAGTCCATGGTCTTGCGCAGCTCCGCGGGGAGCGGCATCGGCCAGGAGGACTCGCCGACCTCCTCGGCGATCTCGTGGATCGACGTGCGGAAGGCGTCGTCGTTCGACATGATCCCGAAGGTGCGGTCGCCGAGGGCGAGCACCATGGCGCCGGTCAGGGTGGCGACGTCGACGATCGCGTCCGGGTTCTCCTCGGAGGCCTTGGTCAGCGCGTCACCGAGGACCAGGCGGCCCTCGGCGTCCGTGTTGAGGACCTCGACGGTCTTGCCGCTGTACATGCGCAGCACGTCACCGGGCTTGGTGGCGGAGCCGGACGGCATGTTCTCGGCGAGCGCGAGCCAGCCGGTGACGTTGACCCGCAGGCCCAGCTTCGCGGCCGCGACGACGGAGGCGAAGACGGCGGCGGCGCCGGCCATGTCGCACTTCATCGTCTCGTTGTGGCCGGCCGGCTTCAGGGAGATGCCGCCCGAGTCGTAGGTGATGCCCTTGCCGACGAAGGCCAGGGTCTTCTCCGCCTTCGGGTGCGTGTAGCTGAGCTTCACCAGGCGCGGCAGGTTCTCGGAGCCCTTGCCGACGCCCATGATGCCGCCGAAGCCGCCCTTGACCAGGGCCTTCTCGTCCAGCACCTGGACCTTGATGCCGTTCTCCTTCGCGGCCGCGGAGGCGACCGCGGCGAAGGCCTCGGGGGTCAGGTCGTTCGGCGGGGTGTTCACCAGGTCACGGGCGACGTTGACCTCGGCCGCGACGACCGCGGCGCGCTCGGCGGCGGCCTTGTGCTCCTTGTCGCGGGGCTTGGCGCCCAGCAGGGCCACCTCGGCGAGCGGGGCCTTCGGGGCCGCGCCCTTGGCCTCCTTGCGGGCCTTGTTCTCGCCGCCCTGGTAGGCGGTGAACGCGTACGCGCCCAGCAGCGCGCCCTCGGCGACGGCGGTGACGGCCGAGGCGTCCTCCAGCGGGAGGGCGAAGGCGGCCTTCTTGGTGCCGTGCAGCGCGCGGGCGGCGGCGCCGGCGGCGCGGCGCAGCACCTCCTCGTCGAACGACTCGTCCTTCTCCGGGACGGAGCCGAGCCCCACCGCCAGCACGACCGGGACCTTGAGGCCTGCCGGAGCCGGCAGCTTGGTGATCTCGCCTTCGGCGCCCGAGGCGCCCAGCGCGTCGAGGACGCCGGCGAGCTTACCGTCGTACGCCTTGTCCACGGCCTCGGCGCCCGCGGCGACCAACGGGCCCTTGGGGCCCTTCGCGACGCCGACGACGAGGGCGTCGGCGCGGAGCGTCGCCGCGCCGGCAGTGCTGAGAGTCAGAGCAGTCACGGTGGTGAAGTCTCGCTTCCGTTTGTGTGTGTGGGCCGAGTGGGTGGACGGCCATCCGTAGCGATCGTATTCGGGCCCGACGGCCTCCAGAAATGAGCCTACGCGCACGGGCTCGCCCGCACGCCACTCGAAGGTTTGGCAAGTTGTTCGATCAAGGGGCCGTCAGGTTCACCCATCCGTGGACTCTGCTCCAGGTTTGCCTCTTAGACCTGACGAGGTCCGAGAGACTCGGTCCACTCTCGCAAGGGGACGCGGGGTTCCTTTGCATGATTTCCACAGAGCCTCCCCGGCCCGGCCGTCCGCCATGGGCCGTGTCGAGGGATGCCTGCGGGGGGAAAGGCCGAAATGGTCAACAAGAATCGGATGAACAGGCTCGCCGCCGTCATGGCCGCAGCAGCCCTGGTGTCCGTGGCAGTACCCGCCGCGTCCGCTCAGGCGGCCGAGGCACCGCGGATCGACCTGAAGGTGCTCGTCGTCGACGACGGCGGCAGCTCGGTCCAGGCGGTCACCGCGGAGCTCCGGGACACCGGAGTGCCGTACACCCGCGTCGAGCTGGGCAGCGCGAGCCGCCCGGTCATCAACGCGGCGTTCCTCAGCGACACCCTCGACGGCCGGCCGCGCGCCAAGTACCAGGGCGTCGTCCTGCCGAACGAGAACCCCTTCGGCGAGGGCTCGGCCGAGATGGCCGCGCTCGCCGCGTACGAGACGACGTACGGGATCCGCCAGGTCGACGCCTACACCTGGTCGCACCCGGGCGTCGGGCTGGAGTACACCGACAACGGCGGCTACAGCGGCCAGCTCGACGGCACCCAGGCCGCGGTCACCCCGGCCGGCAAGGCGGGGCCCTTCGCCTACCTCGGCGGACAGGTCACCTTCGAGGACAACTCCGCCCTCGTCCCCGAGAGCTTCGGGTTCATGGGCAAGCCGCGCCCCGGCTACACCAGCTACCTCGACGCCCCCGTCGGCTCCGGGCGGGCCTCGCTCGTCGGCCAGTACAGCCACGACGGACGCAACGAACTGGTCGTCACCTTCGGCTACAACCAGTACCAGCAGCAGTTCCGGCTGCTCGCCCGCGGCATCGTCGACTGGCTCACCCAGGGGGTCCACCTCGGCCAGAGCCGCAACTACTTCGCGGTCCACGTCGACGACGTCTTCGCCCCCGACGCCCGCTGGAACAAGGACCTGAACTGCACGCCGGGCGACTACGCCTGCGCGGGCGGGGAGGGCAAGGAGAGCACCATCCGGATGACCGCCGCCGACGCCGTCTACGCGGCGCAGTGGCAGACGTCCAAGGACTTCAAGCTCGACATGCTCTTCAACGGCGGCGCCGGCGAGGAGTGGAAGGCCGAGAACGGCGGGGTCGACGCCCTGACCGCCCAGCTCGTCGCCGACCGCGCCAAGTACCGCTGGATGAACCACACCTACACCCACCCGTTCCTCGGCTGCGTCCAGAACACCGCCGTCGTCCCCTGGACGTGCACGAAGAACGCCCAGGGCGCCGTCCAGTACATGAGCCGCGCCGACATCGCCGCCCAGATCCGCGACAACAACAACTGGGCCGCCTCCAAGGGCATCACCACCGACCGGACCGAGCTGGTCACCGGCGAGCACTCCGGCCTGAAGACCGCACCGCAGCAGCCCGTGGACAACCCCAACCTGGCCGGCGCCCTCGCCGACACCGGGGTCAAGTGGGCCGGCAGCGACAACTCCCGCGAGCCCGCCCAGCGGACGGTCGGCTCGGCCCTCACCGTCCCCCGGCACCCGATGAACGTGTACTACAACACGGGCACCAACGCCGAGATGGCCGACGAGTACAACTGGATCTACACCAGCCGCGCCGCCGGTGGCAGCGGCGCCTGCGAGGACAACCCGGGCACCTCCACCTGCCTGCCGGCCGCGCTCGACGTCAACACCGGCTACCTCCAGTACATCGTCCCGCAGGAGGCGCGGACCGCCCTGCGCCACGTACTGGCCAACGACCCCCGCCCGCACTACGTCCACCAGGCCAACCTGGCCGAGGACCGGACCCTCTACCCCGTGCTCAACCAGGTCCTCGACACCTACCGCACCCTCTACGCGCCGAGCGCGCCGATCGTCAACCAGACCATGAAGGACACCGGCGTCGAGCTCCAGCGCCGCGCCGCCTGGGACAAGGCGCTCGCGGACGGCAAGGTCACCGCCTACCGCATCGGCACCACCGTCACCGTCAAGGCGCCCTCCGGAGTCGTCGCCCCGGTCACCGCCCCCACCGGGACGAAGAAGCAGATGCTGCTCGGCACCAGCGACTTCGGCACCGCCTACGCCGGCAGCCGCTCCGCCTGGGCCGCTCCGGAGCTCCTCCAGAGCGCCGTCACGCTCAAGCTGCCCAGCTGACCTTCCGTCCCGCCCGAGCCGGCCGGCTGACCGTCCGTCACGTTCAGGCTGCCCGGCCGACCGTCCGTCCCGCAAGCCGTCACGAGCAACACCCAGCGCCGGCGCTCCGCACACCCACGGGCGCCGGCCCCTTTTCCGTCCTGGGGGGACACACCGTATGAGCCATGGGCGTCACGTCACCATGCTCACCGAAGGCACTTACCCGCACGTCCACGGGGGCGTCAGCACCTGGTGCGACCAACTGGTACGCGGTATGCCGGAAGTCGACTTCAACGTCATAGCCCTGACCGGCTCCGGACGCGAGCCGGTCACCTGGGAACTGCCGCGCAACGTCTACCGGCACACCGCCGTCCCGCTCTGGGGGCCGCCCCCCGGACGCGGCCGTCGTTCGGCCCTGCGCGGCAAGGCCCACCGCCGCTTCACCGAGGTCTACGAGGCCTTCCTGCTCTCCCTGCTCGACCCCGCGGGCGACCCCGCCCGGCACGGGTTCTCCGCCGCACTGCGCGAACTGGCCGCCCTCGCCCGGGCCGGGAAACTCGCCCCGGCCCTGCGCTCCGAATCGGTTCTGCGGCTGCTCATGACCGTATGGACCCGCCCCGGCCTCACCACCGCCGCGGCCGCGCCCACCATCCACGACGCGCTCACCGCCACCGACCTGCTGGAACACGCGCTGCGCCCGCTCGGCGTACGGATCCCGCCCGACAGCGTCGCCCACGCCGTCAGCAGCGGCCTGGCCACCCTCCCGGCCCTCGCCGCCAAACACCTCGACGGGGTCCCCTTCCTGCTCACCGAGCACGGCATCTACCTGCGCGAGCGCTACCTCGGCTACCGCAGCGCCGGCCAGCGCTGGCCCGTCAAGGCGCTCATGCTCGGCTTCTACCGCGAGCTCAACACCGAGGGCTACCGGCAGGCCGACCTGATCACCCCGTGCAACCAGTACAACCGCCGCTGGGAGGAGCGCGGAGGCGCCGACTCCGAGCGCATCCGCACCGTCTACAACGGCGTCGACCCGCACGCCTTCCCCGAGGCCGGCCCCGAACCGGACGTGCCCACCCTCAGCTGGTGCGGCCGCATCGACCCGATCAAGGACCTCGAAACCCTCATCCGGGCCTACGCCTTCATGCGCGAGGAGCTGCCCGCCCTGCGGCTGCGCCTCTTCGGACCGGTCCCGGCCGGCTGCGAGGAGTACCGGCTCCGCCTGGAGGAGCTCGCCGCCGAACTCGGGGTGAGCGACGGGATCACGTACGAGGGCCGCATCGAGCAGGTCGCCCGGGCCTACGCGGCCGGCCACATCGTGATGCTCTCCAGCATCAGCGAGGGCTTCCCCTTCAGCATCATCGAAGCCATGTCCTGCGGCCGCACCACCGTCTCCACCGACGTCGGCGGGGTCCGCGAGGCCGTCGGCGACACCGGTCTGGTCGTCCCGCCGCGCGAGCCCGAGACCATGGCGCGCGCCACCCTCGCCCTGCTCCGCGACGACGAACGCCGCGCCGAGCTCGGCCGGCTGGCCCGCAAGCGGGTGGTGGAGAAGTTCACCCTCCACCAGTCCGTGGACGGCTTCCGGCACATCTACCGGGAACTCGCCGGCCAGCCCGTGCTGCCCGTCCACGCCGGCGACAGCTGGACCCAACGGCTCGCCGACCCCTGGTACCGCGAACTCGCCGCCCTGGGACGCCCCCGGACCGACTCCGCCGAAGGGGGCCTGTGGTGAGCGGATCCCTCTGGCTCAAGCCGCCCGGCGCGGCCAACGGCGCCGACACCCTCCCGGCCATCCCGCGGCCCCGCCGCGAGGGCCCCGGCCCGGCCGCCGACCCGATGGACGAACTCGCCGAACGCCTCGACGCGTTCATCTCCGCCGCCGTCCACCCCGACGAGATCGCCGCCATCCTCGAATCCGACGGCATGACGGACGAGTACATCCGGCTCACCTACGGCCGGCACGACTCCTTCGGCCTCGCCGAGGAGCTCTACGCCCGGGTCCCGCGCTCCTTCCCGGACCCGGGCGCCGCCCCCGACCCCTGGAAGGTCTCCCTCACCGCCTGCCTGCTGCGCGGGGTGATCTTCGCCCTGCCCGGCCTGGCCTACCTCCTCGGCGCACCCCTCCTCGAAGGCCCCCAGGACCGCCTCGGCCTGCCCGCAGGAACGCTCACCCTGCTCGCCGGCGCGCTCATCGGCTGGGTCTGGGACCAGACCCTGTCCCACCGGGCCTACTCCTGGCTCGGCATGGGGGACCGGGCCGCCGCCGGGCGGACCCTGCTCGTCGGCGCCCCCGCCGGATCCCTGCTGGGCACCGCCGCCGCGCTGGCCGTGCCCGGCGGGCCGCCGTTCTCCTACGCCTTCGCCGCCGGACAGGCCCTCTACGTCGGGGCCGCCACCGTCCTGCTGGTCCTCGGCCGGGAACGGGTCCTGCTCGCCGCACTCGCCCCGATGGCCGCGGGGGCGCTGCTCGTGCTCTTCGTCGACCTGCCCGTGCCGGTCCGGGTCACCCTGCTCGTGGTGTCCCTCGCGGCCGCCTGCACCCTGGCCGTACGGGAACTCCCGCTGGCCGACGGGACACGGGCCGCCGTGCACCGGATCCGCGGCTGGGCGGCGCGCCGGCCCGGCAAGGGCCCCGTGCGCTGGCGCATGCTGCGCGGCGCCGAGGAGCAGCTCGCGGCCCGCGGGCCCCGCCTCGGGGACTCCGTGCCGTACGGGGTCTTCGGCCTCGGCACCGGCCTGCTCGTGCTGTACGCCGCCCTCGGCGAGGTGCTCGCCGGCGGCCCCGCCGAAGCGGTCGCCGCGCCCTCGGCGGTGGCCCTCACCCTCAGCATGGGTCCCGCCGAATGGCTGCTCCACCGGTTCCGCAGCGGCAGCCTCTCCGGGCTCCAGGGAGCCCGCTCGCCCGGCGCCTTCCGCCGGCGGATGCTCGTCACCCTGGCCCGCTGCCTCGCCGTCTACCTGGCCGTGCTGCTGCTCCTGGGCCTGACCGGAACCCTCCTGTGGCCCGGCGCCCCCGGCCTGACCGGAGTCCGGGTCGCCACGCTGCTGCTGCTCGGCGCGGTGATGTGGACCGGGCTGCTCCTGCAGTCCTTCGGAGCGGTCCGGCCCGCCGCCGCCGTCTGCGCCTCGGCCGCCGTCGCCCAGAGCCTGGCCCTGCTGACCGGGCTGGGCCAGCCCCGCGCGGTCCAGCTGGTGGTGGCGGGCACCGCCGCCGCCGTCCTGGCCGCCCTGGTCTGCCTGCTCCTGGGCCGCGCCACCGCCCACCGATGACGTACGAGACGCACGAGACACACGAGACGCAGGAGAAGAAGGACCCCATGCTGCTGGTGCCCCTCTACGAGCACCCCGCCGACCGGCCCGAGGCCTGGGAGCGGCTCATCCGCTCCGCCGGCCGGCTGCACTCGGTGGTGCTCAACCCCGACAACGGGCCGGGGGCCGCCCCCGACGAACGGTTCGCCGTCGTCGCCGAGCGGCTGCGCGAGGCCGGCGTCCCCGTCCTCGGGTACGCCGACACCGACTACGGGCGGCGCCCGCACGCCGCGGTGGTGCAGGACCTGCTGCGCCACCGCGACTGGTACGCCACCGACGGGGCGTTCCTCGACCAGGCCTCCGCCGACCCGGAACTCCTCCCGCACTACGGACGGCTCGCGGTCGCGGCGCGCGCCGCCGGCGCCCGCACCCTCGTCCTCAACCACGGGGTCCACCCGCACCCCGGCTACGCCGAACTCGCGGACCTGCTCGTCACCTTCGAGGGACCCTGGGACGCCTACCGGGACGCGACCGCCGTACCGCCCTGGACGGCGGACCATCCCGCCCAGCGGTTCTGCCACCTCGTGTACGCGGTCCCGCCGGGCGCGCCCGCCGCCGAACTCGCCGAGGAGCGGCGGGCGGGCGTGCACTGCGCGGTCCCCGGGACCGGCGCACACCCGTGGGGGACCCTCCCGTACGCCCTGGAGGCAGCGGGATGAAACGACTCAGACTGCTGCTGCTCCTGCCGCTGCTCTTGCTCGCCGCGTGTACCGCGGGGCCGCCGGACGACGGCGAGGACGAGGACGAACCGTACCCGTGGCCCGAGCAGGCGCCGGGAGAGCTCTGGCGGCCCCCGCCGGGCGTCGGCTGGCAGTGGCAGCTCACCGGGAAGCTCGACACCTCGGTGAAGGCGCCCGTGTACGACGTCGACGGGTTCACCACCACCAAGGAACAGGTCGCGGAGCTGAAGAAGGCCGGGCGCAAGACCATCTGCTACCTCTCCACCGGAGCCTGGGAGGACTTCCGCCCCGACGCGGACGCCTTCCCGAAGGACCTCATCGGCAAGGGCAACGGCTGGGAGGGGGAACGCTGGCTGGACGTGCGGCGCGTGACCGAGCTGGAACCGCTGATGGCCAAACGGTTCGACATGTGCCGGGACAAGGGCTTCGACGCGGTCGAGCCGGACAACATGGACGCCTACCGCAACACGTCCGGCTTCCCGCTCACGGCCGACGACCAGCTGCGGTACAACCGGCTGATCGCGAAGCTGGCCCATGACCGGGGCCTGGCGGTCGGCCTGAAGAACGACCTGGACCAGATTCCGCAGCTCGTGGACGCGTTCGACTTCGCGGTGAACGAGCAGTGCGCGCAGTACGACGAGTGCGAGCTGCTGACGCCGTTCATCGCGGCGGGGAAGGCCGTGTTCCACGTGGAGTACGAACTCCCGACCGGCCGCTTCTGCGACCGCTCGCGCGAACTGAAACTGAGCTCCTTGCAGAAACGCTACGACCTGGACGCCTGGCGCCGCCCCTGCCACTAGCCGCGCCCTCCCGGCTGCGCCGCGCCCTCCCAACCGCCCCGGCTGCGCCCGCGCCCTTCCGTCTCCGCCGCGCCTTTCCCGCTGGCCGGGCACAATCAGCCCTCCCGGCTGCGCCGCGCCCTTCCCGCTTGGCCGGGCAAATCCAGCTCCTCCGGCTCCGCGGCCTCCTTCCGGCTGCGCCGCGCAAACCCAGCCTCGCCGGCGTTTGAGGCGCGGGTCCGGGCGGAGCCCGGTGCCCGGCGGAGCCGGGTTTCCTGGGGCTCCGCCCCAGACCCCGCTCCTCAAACGCCGGAGGGGCTGAAGTGGCCCGGCCAAGGCTGGAATTGCCCCCCGAGCTGAAGGGTGCGGGCGAAGCCCGAGGACAGTCCGGGCGGAGCCCGGGAGGGTTCGGGGGAGACGGACGGGTCTGGGCCGAGTCCGGGAAGGGGAGGGGAGTTGGCGGGTCCGGGCGCAGCCCGGGGGGTTAGGTGGGGAGGATGGCGTGGACGCGGTAGCCGCCGCCGAAGCGGGGGCCCGCGAAGCAGGAGCCGCCGAGGGCGCCGGCGCGCTCCCGCATGCCGAGGAGCCCGTGGCCCCCACCCGGGTCGGCCGGCTCCGCAGCGGACGCCCCCGCGCCCCCGTCGTCCAGCACCGTCACCTCCACCGACGGCCCGACCCGGACCACGCTGACCTCGGCCCGGGCCCCGGGCCCCGCGTGCTTGCGCACGTTGGTCAGCGCCTCCTGGATCACCCGGTACGCCGCCAGGTCCACCGCCGCCGGCAGCGCCCCCGCGCCCCCGTCGTCCAGCTGGACGATCACCTTCACCGGCAGCCCGGCGTGCCGGAAGGTGTCCACCAGCTCCTCCAGGACGCCCAGCCCGGGCGCGGGCTCCGTCGGCGCCTCCGGATCACCGGACTGCCGCAGCAGCCCCACGGTGGCCCGCAGTTCGTTGAGCGCCGACCGGCTGGCGTCCCGTACGTGGGCCAGCGCCTCCTTGGCCTGGTCCGGCCGCTTGTCCATGACGTGCGCGGCCACTCCCGCCTGCACGTTGACCAGCGCGATGTGGTGGGCGACCACGTCGTGGAGGTCCCGGGCGATCCGCAGCCGCTCCTCGGCGACCCGCCGCCGGGCCTCCTCGTCCCGGGTCCGCTCGGCCCGCTCGGCCCGCTCCCGGATGGCGTCGACGAAGGCCCGCCGGCTGCGCACGGCGTCCCCGGCGGCCGCGGCCATGCCCGTCCAGGCGAAGATCCCGATGTTCTCCTGCGCGTACCAGGGCAGTGGCCCGGCGAGCATCGCCACGCCCGTCAGCCCGGCCATGGTGAGCAGCCCGACCCGCCAGGTCGTGGGCCGGTCGGTGCGGGCGGCCACCGTGTACAGGGCGATCACCGTGCACATGGCGACGGGCGCCCGCGGCTCCCCGGTGGTCAGCTCCAGCAGCGAGAGCCCGCAGGTCACGGCCAGTACGGTGCGCGGCTGCCGGCGCCGGAACACCAGGGCGGCCGCGCCGAGCAGCATCAGCAGCAGCGAGAACGGATCGGGGGTGCGCGTCCCGAAGGTGGGCCCGTGCGGCCCGTGCGGATCGGCGAAGGAGCCGACGACCATGGCCGTGAACGCCCCGAACGCCAGCACGGCGTCGGTCGCGAGCGGATGGGCCCGCATCCACTGCCGGGTGGGGGCGAACCGCCCGAGGTCTGTCGTCACCCCGATACGGTACGGCCTGCCCGGCACCCGCTAAGGCGGTGGCTGTCCCACCGCGGCGCGGGTGCGCACCGGGTGCCACTGCGCCCGCACCACGCACACCGCCATCACCGCCGCGATCGCCGCCAGGTGCTCCTTGCCCGCCAGGTTGTCCTTGACGAGCACCTCGCCGATCATCGCCAGGATCACGACGGTGCCGGTCAGGTACGCCCGGTAGCGCCAGCAGACGTAGATGGCGAGCCCCACCACCGCCGCCGAGGGCCCGGTGTCGTTGACGATCCGGTCGGACACCGGCAGGCCGAAGGGATGGTCGTGGCCCAGCGCGAGCCCGATCCGCGCGTACGTGGTCCCGGCGAGGGTGGCGACGTAGCCGATCAGCAGGGTGCGCCACCAGCCGATGCAGATCTCCGAGATCCCGAAGACGAGCAGGATCTGCGCGAGCGCCCCCCACACCGGCAGGTCCAGGGCCGGGACGAACAGCGACAGGGGGGTGCGCAGCAGAGCCAGCCAGAGCGGGTCCGCGGCCTTGACCGACCCCAGGTCCTGGACCGGCTGGAAGCCCCAGGAGGTGTTCTGCACGATCTGGAAGACGGAGGTCAGACAGACCGCGCCGATGGTCATCGGAATCGCCCGCCACTTGTCGCGGACGAGCGCGTTCCGGACGGTCCGGAACAGGGGCCCCCACTCACGACGGGCGAACCGCCGGAGTGGGGAGGTGTTCCACGCTGTCAACGGCGGGTCTCCAGGTGTCTGCGGTGCAGCCACTTCGGAAGGCCGGGGGCCTCCAGGAAGCCTTCGGCCCGTCCGGCCGCGACACCGATCCGCAGCAGGTCCGAACTCTTCTCGAAGAGCATGAACCGCGGTTCCCAGATCGGCCGGTATTTGGCGTTGGCCCGGTAGAGGGACTCGATCTGCCACCAGCGGGAGAAGAAGCTCAGCAGCGAGCGCCACATCCGCAGCACCGGACCCGCGCCGAGCTTGGACCCGCGCTCGAAGACGGACCGGAACATCGCGAAGTTCAGCGAGACCTGGGTGACCCCGATCTCCTTGGAGCGTTCGAGGAGTTCGATGACCATGAACTCCATCAGGCCGTTCTCGGAGTCCCGGTCTCGGCGCATCAGATCCAGTGACAGACCCTTGGGTCCCCACGGTACGAAGGACAGCACGGCCCGCAGATCGCCGTTGCCGTCGGTGCACTCCAGCATCACGCACTGGCCGTCGGCGGGATCACCCAGCCGGCCCAGCGCCATGGAGAAGCCGCGCTCGGTCGCGCCGTCGCGCCAGTCGTCGGCGCGGCGCACCAGTTCGGCCATCTCCTCGGCCGGGATGTCGGCGTGGCGGCGGATGCGGACCGTGTACCCGGCCCGCTTGACGCGGTTGAACGCCTGCCGGACGGTCCGCATGGCGCGGCCCTCCAGGGTGAACTCGGCGGTCTCGACGATCGCTTCGTCACCGAGTTCCAGCGCGTCCAGGCCGTGCCGGGCGTAGATCTGCCCGGCCTCCTCGCTCGCCCCCATCACGGCCGGCACCCAGCCGTGCTCGCGGGCCTCGGCCAGCCACGGATCGATGGCGCCGGGCCAGGCCTCGGGGTCGCCGATGGGGTCGCCGGAGGCCAGCGAGACCCCGCCGACGACGCGGTAGGTGACGGCGGCCTTGCCGGTGGGGGACCAGATGACGGACTTCTCCCGGCGCAGCGCGAAGTAGCCGAGCGAGTCGCGGTCGCCCTGGCGGGCCAGCAGTGCCCGCAGCCGCTCCTCGTCCTCCTCGCTGATCGGGTCGACGGCGCGGCGCGAGCGGAAGGCGGCGAAGAGCACGGCGAGCAGCAGCAGCATCGACATGACGTTGATGACGACGTCCACCCAGGCGGGCGTGGTGATCGCCTCGAAGGCCCGGTCGTCCGGGGCGAGGGTGATCAGCCGCATCACGCCGTACTTCCAGCGCGCCAGGAAGGTGGCCTCGGAGCTGTGCGGGGCGGTGTTGGCGGCGCCGACGAGCAGGGCCGCGACGAGCGAGGTGACCAGCAGGCCGACGGCGGCGACGGCGGTGGCCAGCGCCGGGTTGGAGCGGTCGCCCTTGGCGTAGAACTCGCGGCGGCCCAACAGCAGGGCGCCGGTGAAGGCGGCCGTCAGGGCCAGGGAGACCCAGTTCTGCGGATGCTCGCGGATCTCCTCGTACGCGTAGAGCGCGTAGGCGAGCAGCAGGGCCAGGAGGCCGCTGAGGACGAGGTTGAGGATCCAGGAGGCGCGCTTGCGGCGGCCGAGGGTGACGGCGAGCAGCAGCGTGAACAGCCCGGAGGCGAAGCCCGCCGTGAGCATGTACGGGGTGTAGAAGTCCTCGACGTTGTGGCGCCGCAGGTCCTGCCCGAGCGAAACCCACACCGCGCTGAGGAAGTTGACGAAGGTGACGGCGCGCAGGTACCAGACCGCGAACGCGGCGCCGCGGCGCGAGCGGGCGGACCCCCGGCCCGGCTCCCGTCCGGCCTCGCGGCCCGGCTCCCGTCCGGCCTCCCGGCCGCCCCCCGCTGCCTTGCCGGCGGGGTTGCCGCCGGTCTCTTTCCTGCCGGATGACGGACCGGTCGCCGGTGAGGCGGTGCGGTCGGTCTCTGCGCTGGTCAAACGGACCTCTCCCATAAAAAGCGATCATATGGGGCGCCGCTGTCCGTGGTTGGGCGTACGGGGACCACGGCCTGGTCAGGACCGCGGGCCCCGGTGGCTCATTCCGTCGGCTCGGCCGCCGCCCGCTCAGGGAGTTCCGCCGCGAGTGCGGCGGCCGCCTGGACGAGGGGGAGAGCCAGCAATGCCCCGGTACCTTCGCCCACTGTGACGCCGTGGTCGAGCACAGGGTTGAGTGCCATCCGGTCCAAGGCCTTCGCCTGGCCGGGTTCGCCGCTGGCCTGACCGGCCAGCCACCAGTCCGGCGCCCGGAACGCGGCCCGCTGGGCCACCAGCCCGCAGGCCGCCGAGACCACGCCGTCGAGGATGACCGGCGTACGGCGCACCGCGCACTGGAGCAGGAAACCGGTGATGGCGGCCACGTCCGCGCCGCCCACCGCGGCCAGCAGCGCGACCTGGTCGCCGAGCACCGGGCGGGCCCGGCGCAGCGCGTCGCGGATCGCCGCGCACTTGCGCATCCAGGCCAGGTCGTCGATGGGCAGCCCGCCGCGGCCGGTGACCACCGAGGCGTCCGTTCCGCACAGGGCGGCGACGAGCGTCGCGGCGACGGTGGTCCCGCCGACGCTGAGGTCCCCGAGGACGACCAGGTCGGTGCCGGAGTCCGCTTCCTCGTCGGCGATGCGCATCCCGAGCCGGACCGCCGCCTCGGCCTCCTCGGCCGTCAGCGCGTCCTCCACGTCGATGCGGCCGCTGCCGCGCCGCACGCGGTGCCCGGTCACCTCCGCGGGGAGCAGCCCGGGATCGCAGTCCAGTCCGGCGTCGACGATCCGTATCGTGGCACCGAGCCGGCCGGCGAGGATGGCGACGGGGCTGGCCCCGTCCAGGACGGCCCGCACCAGCTCGTGGCCGGTGGACGCGGCCCGCGCGGAGACGCCCGCGGAGGCGATCCCGTGGTCGGCGGCGAACAGCACCACGCGGGGACGCTCGATCGGCTTGACCGGCACCTGCCCCTGCGCGGCGGCGAGCCACTCGGCGAGCTCGTCCAGCCGGCCCAGCGCACCGGGCGGCACGGCGAGGCGCTCACGGCGTTCCTCGGCATCACGCCGGACGCCCCCGTCGGGGCGCTCGATCAGATCGGAGAAGTCGTCGAGATTCAGCGTGCTCATCTGCCAGAGAGTACAGCCGGTGAGGCGCACCCTCAGGCCTTGGGCGAAGGCCCCGAGTTCAGGTTCCGGACGGCCTCTCGCGGCCCGGCCGCCGGCCCGGTTCCGGGGCCCGGTTCACGCCCCGCCGCACGGGCTCACGCCGGCGGTTCCTTGAGTACGGCCACCTGCCCCGCGACGACCAGCAGCACGTGCTCGCACTCTCCCGCGACCCGCGCGTTCAGCCGGCCCAGCTCGTCACGGAAGCGGCGGCCCGAGGAGGTCGCGGGGACCACGCCCGAGCCGACCTCGTTGCTGACCAGCACCACGTGACGCCGGGTCGCGCGCACCGCTGCCACCAGGGCGGCGGTGCGCTCGCCGAGCTTGCGCTGCCCGCTCTCGGTCCAGACGGCGTCGTCCCAGGCCCCGGCCCGGTCCATCGCGTCCGTCAGCCACAGCGCCAGACAGTCGATCAGCAGCGGCGGCCCCTCCTCGGCCAGCAGCGGAACCAGCTCACAGGTCTCCACCGTCCGCCAGCTGCCCGGCCGGCGCTCCCGGTGCAGGCCGACCCGCTGCGCCCATTCCGCGTCCCCGTCGCGGGTGCCGCCGGTGGCCACGTAGACCACCTCGGGGAAGGACTCCAGCCGGCGCTCCGCCTCCACGGACTTGCCCGAGCGGGCCCCGCCCAGCACCAGGGTCCGGCGCGGCAGGTCCGCCGCCGGGTGGTACTCCCCGACGGTCACGGTGGTCCCGTCCGGTACGGCCCTGGCCCCGGCGGCCGCGCACCGGCGCTCCAGCTCCCGGCCCGGCGCCACGTCGTGGTCCAGGTGTACGGCGATCACGTCCGTGGCCGGGCCGACGGCGCCGCTCGCCCGCAGCCGGGCGAGGGCCTCGGGCCGCCCCAGCACATCGGCGAGCACCACGTCGTACGGACGCTGCCCGGTCACGTCGTGCGTTCCGGCCGGGGCCCCGCCGGGCGGCAGGTACAGCAGCCGGCCGCCGTCCGGGCCCGTCACCTCGTACCCGGTGCCCGGCGCGTCCATCGGCACCGCCCGCACCCGGTGCCCGGAGATCACCGCGAGCTCGCGCCCGTCCGGGACCCGCCCGGCGGCCGGCAGCCCGGGCGGCAGCTCCACGGCGGGTCCGTCGTGCGGGTGAGTGAGCAGGACCTGCCGTACGCCGGCCAGCGAATGCCCGGCCCGGGCGCCGGCCAGCACGGCACCGGGGGTCAGGTCGAGCAGCAGCGCCCCATCGACCAGCACGGCCGTGGCGGCGCGGGACCGCCCGCCGACGGAGACCGCGCAGGCCGCACAGGGGCATCCGGGACGGGGCAGGCCCTCGGGTGTGCCGGTGCCGAGCAGAGTGAGTTCCACAGGATGATCCTCCCGCGTCCCCGAGACTGCTGCGCGCCCGGTTACTCTGCGGGCAGACTCAGGGCAGGAAGCGTGCGAGATGCGTGCGATGCGTGCGAGCAACGGAGGCGGACATGGCGTGGACGTGGCGGTTCGAGACGGCCGACGGCACCGAGACGAGCCCGTCGGTGGTACCGGAGGAGTTCACCACGCAGGGGGACGCGGAGTCCTGGATCGGTGAGTACTGGAAGGACCTGCTGGAAGGCGGCACCGAGCAGGTGAAGCTGTCCGACGACAGCGGGACCGAGCTCTACACGATGAGCCTGCGCTCAGCGTTGGAGGCGTAGCCTCCGTCGGCGGGGCTGGGTTGCCGCCGGGCAAATCCAGCCTCGCCGGCGTTTGAGTGGGGGTCCCCCCCCGGACGAAGTCTGGGGGAGGGTCCGGGCGGAGCCGGGTTTCCTGGGGCTCCGCCCCAGACCCCGCTCCTCAAACGCCGGAGGGGCTGGATTTGCAGGCGGGCTGTCAGCCCCGGACTCCGCACAAGTGCAGCAGCGCGGCCACGCCGCGGTAGGGGTCGGTCCGCCCCGCGCGGTCCTCGGCGGTCAGGAGCCGCTCCAGCTCCTCGTCCGGCGGCAGCACCTCGCCCGCCTCGGTGCCGTCGGTGAAGACGCGTACCCCGTACCAGGCGCCCAGCGGAGCGCCGATCCCGGACAGCGTGGCCGTCAGCCCGGCCAGCCGGTCGGCGCGCACGTCCAGGCCCAGCCGGTTCGTGTAGTCGGTGCTGTCGAAGGCGTCCAGCGCGCCCTTCCAGTCGCCGTCCAGCCCGGGCCGCATGGCGAGCGCGTCGCCGTTGCGCACCAGCAGGGACAGCAGACCGCCGGGGGCCAGCATCCGGGCCAGCCCGGCGAGCATGGCGTCCGGCTCGGGCACGTACATCAGCACCCCGTGGCACAGCACCACGTCGAAGCTGCCCGGCAGGAAGTGGGCGCCGGTCTCGCGCCCGTCCCCCTCCATGAGCTGCACCCGGTCGCGGATCCCGGCGGGCTCCTCGGCCAGCGCCTCACGGGCGACGGCCAGCATGCCGGGGTCCTGCTCCAGGCCCGTCACCTTGTGCCCGGCCCGGGCCAGCCGCAGTGCCTGCGTGCCCTGGCCCATGCCCACGTCGAGGACGCGCAGCCGCTGCCCGACCGGGAAGCGCTGCGCGATCTGCTCGTCGACCTGCCGGCCCACCAGTTCCTGCCGGACGGCGTTACGCAGTCCGCCCAGGCCCTCGAGCCAGATCCGCGCGCCCTCGGAGAATCCGCTCAGGGCCGTTCCCCGCGCTTGACCTGCGGCTTCGGCAGGCGCAGCCGGCGCATCTGGAGGGTGCGCATGAGGCCGTACGCGACCGCGCCGCGGCGCGGCTCGTTCGGGAAGCGCTCGTTCAGCGCCTTGCGCAGGCGGAACACCAGGCCGATGGAGTCGAGGATGATCAGCACGATCACGCCGAGCCACAGCATCAGCGCGACGTTCTGGATCGTCGGCTGCCGGATCATGCTGAGCACCAGGATGACCACGGCCAGGGGCAGGAACATCTCGGCGACGGAGAAGCGGGAGTCCACGAAGTCGCGGACGTACCTGCGGACGGGACCCTTGTCCCGGGTGGGCAGGTAACGCTCGTCGCCGCTGGCCAGCGCCTCGCGCTGCTTGGCCATCTCGGACCGGCGGCGCTCACGGGCTCGCTTGGCATCCTCCTTGCGGTTGCCGGTCGAGGCCACTACGGACTTGCGCTGCGACTGGGCCACAGCACGCTTCGGCGTAGGGCGGCCCTTCGGGGCCTGCGGATCACGGGGCTGCGAGAGGTCGGCGCTCACCTTGTCGGTGGCGGCGGCCTTCTCTTCCTTGGAGGAGCGGCTACCAAACACAAAACCCAAGCCTACGTGGTTGTGGGCACGCGCCCCACCCCGGTGGGGAACGATCCGGCAACGGCGGGCGTCTTCCCATTGCACGGTGTGTGCGGTGTCCGCCTCTCCTGGGATCACCTACTCCTTACGCCTGATACGGCGTGGCTGTAGTCGTCCTGGAGGAGGAGCGCATCCGTACTCGAACAGTGCGGTAATGGAGACAGGGCCCGTACTGTGGGTTCTGTCGGTGACCTGGAGCACAGTCCGTCTAGAAGGGGGCGCGCGAAGCCCATGAGCGGTGTCATGAAGCGTATGGGGATGATCTTCCGCGCGAAGGCGAACAAGGCCCTTGACCGGGCCGAGGACCCGCGCGAAACCCTCGACTACTCGTACCAGAAGCAGCTGGAGCTGCTGCAGAAGGTGCGCCGCGGAGTCGCCGACGTGGCGACCTCCCGCAAGCGCCTGGAGCTGCAGCTCAACCAGCTCCAGGGGCAGTCCGCCAAGCTGGAGGACCAGGGCCGCAAGGCCCTCGCCCTCGGCCGCGAGGACCTGGCCCGCGAGGCCCTCTCCCGCCGCGCCTCGCTCCAGCAGCAGGTCAGCGACCTGGAGGTGCAGCACCAGACCCTGCAGGGCGAGGAGGAGAAGCTGACCCTCGCCGCCCAGCGGCTCCAGGCCAAGGTGGACGCCTTCCGGACGAAGAAGGAGACCATCAAGGCCACCTACACCGCGGCCCAGGCGCAGACCCGGATCGCGGAGTCCTTCTCCGGCATCTCCGAGGAGATGAGCGACGTCGGCCTGGCCATCCAGCGGGCCGAGGACAAGACCGCCCAGCTGCAGGCCCGCGCGGGCGCGATCGACGAGCTGCTGGCCTCCGGAGCGCTCGACGACCAGAGCGGCCTCGGCTCCAAGGACGACATCCAGGCCGAGCTGGACCGCCTGTCGGGCGGTACGGACGTGGAGCTGGAGCTCCAGCGGATGAAGGCCGAGCTGGCGGGCGGCCCGTCCGCGCAGCAGCAGGCCATCGAGGGCGGTGCCCCGGGCACCGCCCAGCCGTCGCAGACCCAGCACCGGTTCGACAAGCAGTAGGACGGGGCCCGTCATGATTGTCCGCATCATGGGGGAAGGTCAGGTGGAGCTGGCCGACAGCCACTTCGCCGAGCTCAACAAGCTGGACGACGATCTGCTCGCGGAGATGGAGAGCGGTGACGAGGAGGGCTTCCGGCGCACGCTGGGCGCCCTGCTCGAAGAGGTACGGCGGCTGGGCCGGCCGCTCCCGGACGACGCGCTGGAGCCGTCCGAGCTGATCCTGCCCGCCCCCGACGCGAGCCTCGACGAGGTCAGGGAGATGCTCAGCGACGACGGCCTGATCCCGGGCTGAGTCCGCACGGACGCGCGGACAGGTAGACAGGCCGACGCGCGGACAGGCGGGCGCGCCGACGGACGGACCCACCGACACCGGACGTCACGACGGGCCCTTCCCCTTGCGGGGGAGGGCCCGTCGTCGCACGTCCGTCGTCACTGCGGCGGCTTCTCCAGGGAGACCGCGTTCCGCTCGGGGTCGGGGGTGCCGCCGATGAAGTTCTCGAACCTGCGGCGCGGCCGCGCCCACCGCCGGTCGTGGTGGAAGGCGCGCAGCCCGGCCTTGGCGCGGGCGCGCGGGCGGTTCGCGTAGAACCTCTTCGCGTACGGGGACCCGGGCCGGGCCAGCCGGATCGCCCCGACCAGCGCCACGAAGGGCACGATCACGCCGAAGAGCGCGGTGCGCGCCTTGCCCTTCCACAGGGCGATCAGGGCGAGGAAGAAGTTGAAGGCCGCGTTCATGGCGACCAGCCCCCGGCTCTGGCGCTCCTCGGGGGTCAGGTCGTTCACCCCGAAGGGCACGAACCCGCCCAGGACGAGGGCCACCACCGCCGCCGTCACGACCACGATCTCCACGCTCTTGCGGCCCTGCTCGCTCCAGTAGACGTCGTCGAGGTGCAGGATCAGCGCGAACTCGTCCAGGACCAAGCCCGCACCGAGCCCGAAGATGACGGCCGAGAGCGCCCCGCCGAAGCCGTACCGGCCGGCGCCGACCGCGCCGAAGCCGCCGATGATCACGAGGATCACGCCGGGGACGACGTGGTGGATGTGCAGACCGCCCGGGGTGACGTTCTTGAAGGGGCCGCGGCCGGCCCGGATCATCCGGGTGATCACACGGGTGACCAGGAACGACATCACGAAGGAGAGCAGGGCGAGCAGGAGGGGGAGCTTCCCCGGTTCGACGATGTTCCGATACCACCAGTGACCCATCCCACGGACTCCCTATTTGGCACGTAATGGGTAATTTACCGCTCGCGCCGAGGGGGTAGCGTTCCCGCCGATGACAGATTCGTTCGATGGTCCGCCCCTGACGCCGCCCCCGGAACGCGCCTCGTTCCCCGACGGCCTCCGCTTCGCCTTCGGCACGCTCACCGTGCTGCCCGCCCGCATCACCCGCTGGGACCGTCCCGCCGCCCGCACCGGGATGGCCTGCGCCCCGCTCGCCGGGCTGGTCGTGGGCGTGCTCGCGGCCGTCCCCGGAGCGCTCCTGCTGGTCCTCGGCGGGGGCCCGCTGCTCGCCGCGGCCGTCACCGTCGCCGTACCGGCCGCGCTGACCCGGGGCCTGCACCTGGACGGGCTCGCCGACACGGCGGACGGCCTGGGCAGCGCCAAACCGGCCGGCGAGGCCCTGCGCATCATGAAGCAGTCCGACATCGGCCCCTTCGGCGTCGTGGCCCTGGTGGTCGTGATGCTGGTGCAGGTGGCGGCCCTGTCCGACGTGTACGCCGACAGCTGGATCCGCGGCGCCCTCGCCACCGTGGTCGCCGCCGTGACGGCCCGCGTCGCCATGACCCTGGCCTGCCGCGAAGGCGTCCCGGCCGCCCGCCCCGGCGGGCTCGGCGCCGCCGTCGCCGGAGTCGTCCCGCGTCCCGTCGCCGCCGCGATCGCCGTGCTCGCCGTCGCCGCGGCCGCGGCCGCCGCCCTCCCGCTGGGCCTGCCCGCCGCCGGCCGGTACGCGGCGGCGGTCCTGCTGGCCCTGCTCGCCGCGCAGCTCCTGCTCCGCCGCTGCGTACGCCGCTTCGACGGGGTCACCGGCGATGTCTTCGGGGCCCTGGCCGAGGTCGCGGCGACCACCGCCCTGATCGTCCTCGCCCTGGGCTGAGCCGGCGCGCAGGACCCGGATCCGTCCGGTCCGACGGGACTCGTGCGTCCGGTCCGACGGGACCCGTGCGGCCGGCCCGGGCGGGCCCGCGTACGCTCACCCCGTGGACGACACGCCGACGGACCTGCCCGCCGCCGCGCCCATCCGGGTGCTGCTCGCCGACGACCAGGCACTGCTGCGCAGCGCCTTCAAGGTGCTCGTCGACTCCGAACCCGACATGGAGGTCGTCGGGGAGGCCTCCGACGGGGCGCAGGCCTTCGAACTGGCCCGCCGCACCCGCGCCGACGTCGTGCTCATGGACATCCGGATGCCCGGCACCGACGGACTCGCCGCCACCCGAATGATCAGCGCGGACCCGGAACTCGCCGCCGTGCGCGTGGTGATGCTGACGACCTTCGAGGTCGACGAGTACGTGGTCTCGGCCCTGCGGGCCGGCGCCTCCGGCTTCCTCGGCAAGGGCGCCGAGCCCGAGGAACTGCTCAACGCCATCCGCATCGCCGCCGCCGGTGAGGCGTTGCTCTCCCCGGCCGCCACCAAGGGGCTCATCGCCACCTTCCTCGCCCAGGGCGGCGCCGACCCGGCCGCCGCCGGAGCCTCGGCCGGGATGCACGTGGAGCGGCTCGCCGCGCTGACCGTCCGGGAGCGCGAGGTCCTCGTACACGTCGCCGCCGGGCTGTCCAACGACGAGATCGCCGGCCGGCTGGAGGTCAGCCCGCTCACCGTCAAGACCCACGTGAACCGGGCCATGGCCAAGCTCGGCGCGCGCGACAGGGCGCAATTGGTGGTCATTGCCTACGAATCGGGACTGGTCCGCCCACGCGCGGAGTAGTGGGGGAGTAGTCGGCGGTGGTGCGGCGTACTACGGACGCGGTATGCCGCACATAAGGACGGGACCTGCGAGCGACGAAACGCACCCGGGTGATGGGACAGGGTGGGAGTGCCCTCGCGTTCGTCACTGCAGAGAGATCCCATAACCATGTCGTGGCTGTCCCGCTTCAGCCTTGCCCAAAGGGCGTTGGTCGGCCTCGTGTCGATCGTCGCGCTCCTCTTCGGCGCCATAGCCATCCCGCAGCTCAAGCAGCAGCTGCTGCCGTCCATCGAACTGCCGATGGTGTCCGTGCTCGCGCCGTACCAGGGCGCCTCGCCCGACGTGGTGGAGAAGCAGGTCGTCGAACCGATCGAGGCCATGCTCAAGGGCGTCGACGGCATCACCGGCATCACCTCCACCGCCAGCGAGGGCAACGCCCTCATCATGGCCACCTTCGACTACGGCGACAGCGGCACCAAGCAGCTCGTCGCCGACGTCCAGCAGGCCGTCAACCGGGCCCGCGTCCGGCTGCCCGCCGAGGTGGACCCGCAGGTCGTGGCCGGTTCCACCGACGACATCCCGACCGTCATCCTCGCCGTCACCTCCGACAAGGACCAGCAGGCGCTCGCCGACCAGCTGGAACGCTCCGTCGTCCCCGTCCTGTCGGACATCGAGGGCGTCGGCCAGGTCACCGTCGACGGAGTCCAGGACCTCCAGGTCACCGTCACCCCCGACGAGGCCAAGCTCGCGGCCGCCGGCCTCGACGGCGCCGCGCTCGCGCAGGGCCTCCAGGCGGGCGGCGCGGCCGTACCCGCCGGCTCCTTCGACGAAGCGGGCAAGAACCGCACCGTCCGGGTCGGCGCCGGCTACACCTCCCTCGCCCAGGTGGAGGAGCTGCGCCTGAGCCCCGGCCCCGGCAAGCCGGCCGTCCGCCTCGGCGACGTCGCCACCGTGAAGCAGGAGGCGGCCAAGGCCGACTCCATCACCCGGACCAACGGCAAGCCCAGTCTCGCCCTCGTCCTCACCATGGACAAGGACGGCAGCGCCGTCGCCATCTCCGACGCCGTCAAGGACAAGCTCCCCGAGCTGCGTTCCACCCTCGGCGCCGGCGCCGACCTGACCGTCGTCAGCGACCAGGGCCCGGCCGTCGCCAAGTCCATCTCCAGCCTCACCACCGAGGGCCTGCTCGGCCTGCTCTTCGCGGTGATCGTGATCCTGGTGTTCCTGGCCTCGCTGCGCTCGACGCTGGTCACCGCGGTCTCCATCCCGCTGTCCGTGGTCCTCGCACTCATCGTGCTGTGGACCCGCGACCTGTCGCTCAACATGCTGACCCTCGGCGCCCTCACCATCGCCATCGGCCGCGTCGTCGACGACTCGATCGTGGTCCTGGAGAACATCAAGCGCCACCTCGGCTACGGCGAGGAGCGCGAGGCCGCCATCATCACCGCGGTCAAGGAGGTCGCCGGCGCGGTCACCTCCTCCACGCTCACCACCGTCGCCGTCTTCCTGCCGATCGGCCTCGTCGGCGGCATGATCGGCGAGCTCTTCGGCTCCTTCTCGCTCACCGTCACCGCGGCCCTGCTGGCCTCGCTGCTCGTTTCGCTGACGGTCGTGCCGGTGCTCTCGTACTGGTTCCTCAGCGCGCCCAAGGGCGTCACCGCAGGGGACGCCGAGAGCGCGGCCAAGGCCCGGCGCGAGGCCGAGGAGAAGGAGGCGCGCAGCCGCCTGCAGAAGTTCTACGTACGGGTCCTCGGCTTCGCCACCCGGCGCCGCCTGACCAGTGTGGCCATCGCCGTGGTCGTCCTCCTCGGCACCTTCGGGATGACCCCGATGCTGAAGACCAACTTCTTCGACCAGGGCGAGCAGGACGTCCTGACGGTCAAGCAGGAGCTCGCCCCCGGCACCTCGCTGGCCGCCTCCGACGAGGCGAGCCGCAAGATCGAGAAGGTGCTCGCCTCGGTCGAGGGCGTCAAGAGCTACCAGGTCACCGTCGGCTCCTCCGGCTTCCTCGCGGCCTTCGGCGGCGGTACGGGCTCCAACCAGGCCTCGTACCAGGTCTCGCTGAAGGACGCGGGCGACGGGGAGGCCGTGAAGAAGCAGATCGAGGAGAAGATCGCCGCGCTCGACGGCATCGGCGACACCCGCATCTCGGCGGGCGACGCCTTCGGCAGCCAGAACCTCAGCGTGGTCGTCAAGGCCGGCGACGGCGAGGTCCTCGCCAAGGCCGCCGAGCAGGTCCGCGCCGAGGTGGCGAAGCTGGACAACGTCACCGACGTGCAGAGCGACCTGTCCCAGTCCGTGCCCCGGATCTCCGTGACCGCCACCCCCAAGGCGGCGGAGGCGGGCCTGAACCAGGCCGCCCTCGGCGCACTCGTCGGGCAGGCCGTACGGGGCAACCCGGCGGGCAAGGCCGTACTGGACGACACCGAGCGGGACATCGTCATCAAGTCCGCGCAGCCGGCCACCACCCTGGCCGAACTGCAGGCGCTCCCCGTCGGCCCCCTCAAGCTCGGTGACATCGCCGAGGTCAAGGAGGTCGCCGGCCCGGTCGCGATGACCCGGATCGACGGCGCCCGCGCCGCGACCATCACCGCGAGGCCGCAGGGCGACAACACGGGCGCGGTCAGCGCCGAGCTCCAGACGAAGCTCAAGGCCCTGGACCTCCCCGAGGGCGCCACCGCCTCCATCGGCGGCGTCTCCGAGGACCAGGACGAGGCCTTCGGCTCGCTCGCCCTGGCCATGCTCGCGGCCATCGCGATCGTGTTCATGCTGCTGGTCGCGACCTTCCGCTCGCTGGTCCAGCCGCTGATCCTGCTGGTCTCCATCCCGTTCGCGGCGACCGGCGCACTCGGCCTGCTCCTCGTCACCGGCACCCCGATGGGCGTCCCGGCGATGATCGGCATGCTGATGCTCATCGGCATCGTGGTGACCAACGCGATCGTCCTGATCGACCTGGTCAACCAGTACCGCGCCCAGGGCCTGGGGGTCGTCGAAGCGGTCGTCGAGGGTGGCCGGCACCGCCTGCGCCCGATTCTGATGACGGCCCTGGCGACGATCTTCGCGCTGCTCCCGATGGCGCTGGGCGTCACCGGCGAGGGCGGCTTCATCTCGCAGCCGCTCGCGGTCGTGGTGATCGGCGGCCTGGTCAGCTCGACCCTGCTGACGCTGCTCCTGGTGCCGACCCTCTACACGATGGTGGAACTCCGCAAGGAGCGCCGCCGCGCCAAGCGCTCGGCGAAGCGCGAGGCCCGCCTGAAGGTGGTCCCGGCGCCGTCGTCCGTCCAGGAAGACGAAACCCCGGCCACGGTCTGACCCGACCTGCGGCAAGCACGGTGAAGGGGCGCTCCGCAACGGCGGGGCGCCCCTTCGCCCTCCTCCCACACCAGGGGAGCCGTGCTCGGCAGTTCCTCAGGCATCAAACCTCCGTCCGCTTCACAGGTTTTCCCCATCAGATCGAGCCGAATTGCGGTGAGCCTGGCACGGGTATCCACTGGATATAGGCGTGTTTAGCTTGGTTTCCCGTGGTTCTGCATCCCGGAATGAGCCCGCCCCGGCGGCCCCGCCCCTGTGGCCCGATGGGCCGCACACGTCTCCCGCGGTCGCCCGATCGTGAAGGCCAGATGGCGATGACCATGTCCAACACTGAACTGCCGCGTGTCGTAGCAACCATCCCGGTGGGGCCGAAGCCGATCGGTGTGGCGGTGGATGTCCACAACCACGTCTTCGTCACCAGTAGCGGTGCCCATCACGTTTCGGTGATCGATTCCTCGACCAACGCCGTGAGCGCCACCATCCAGGTCGGACTCCGGCCGGAGAGCGTGGCAGCCGATCCACAATTCGGCGTCTGTGTCGCCAACGGCGGAAACAACACCATGTCAGTGATCGACAGATTCAACGCCGTCATCGCCACCGTCAACATGGGAGGCCCTCTCGGCCCGCCGTTCAACGCGGTGCGGGTGGCGGTCGACCATCTCATGGGCCGGGCCTACGTGACCAACCGCCTGAGCGACAGGGTGGCGATCATCAGCATCAGCGGCGACCCGTCCTTCGTCGTCCCCGACTTCATCGATGTCCCAGGTCCCCTTGGTGTGGCAGTCGATCCGGCAAGTCACCGCGTCTACGTCACGCAGCCCGACTTCAACAGGGTGTCGGTGATCGATCCCGCGACGAAGGAGGTCATCACGACCATCCCGGTCCGCCAACAGCCCGCCGGTATCGCGGTCGATCCCCAGAGGCATCGTGTCTATGTCGCCAACTCCGGCTTCAAGACGGTGTCTGCGATCGACATCGCCGCCGGTGGCACCGCCGCCGGTGGCATCGCCGACATCGACGTCGGTGCAGGACCCGAATGCGTGGCGGTTGACTCCCGAGGTGACGTCTACGTCACCCACCCCGACGGCCTCGTGAGATTGATCGATGCCGGGACCGACAGCGTCACCGCCAGGATCGCAGTCGGATCCCAACCGGCAGGTCTGGCCTTCGAGTCCCACAGCAACCGCGTCTACGTCGCCAACAGCGGCGACGGCACCGTATCGGCGATCGACCTGGCCGCCCCTTAGACGGAAGGGGCACCCCGACGGAGTGCCCCTTCCAGTGATCGGTGCTGCGGCTACGGGAGGGCGAGCATCCGCTCCAGCGCGAGCTTCGCGAAGCTCTCCGTCTCCTTGTCGACCTTGATCTGGTTGACGAGGGTGCCCTCGGCCAGGGACTCCAGGGTCCACACCAGGTGCGGGAGGTCGATGCGGTTCATCGTCGAGCAGAAGCAGACCGTCTTGTCGAGGAAGACGACCTCCTTGTCCTCCGCGGCAAATCGATTCGCCAGGCGGCGGACGAGGTTCAGCTCGGTGCCGATGGCCCACTTGGAGCCGGCCGGGGCCGCCTCCAGCGCCTTGATGATGTACTCCGTCGAGCCGACGTAGTCCGCGGCCGCCACGACCTCGTGCTTGCACTCGGGGTGGACCAGGACGTTCACGCCGGGGATCCGGGCGCGGACGTCGTTGACCGAGTCGACCGAGAACCGGCCGTGGACCGAGCAGTGCCCGCGCCACAGGATCATCTTGGCGTTCCGCAGCTGCTCGGCGGTCAGGCCGCCGTTCGGCTTGTGCGGGTTGTAGAGCACGCAGTCGTCCAGGGACATGCCCATGTCGCGGACGGCGGTGTTGCGGCCCAGGTGCTGGTCCGGGAGGAAGAGGACCTTCTCGCCCTGCTCGAAGGCCCATTCCAGGGCCTTCTTCGCGTTGGACGAGGTGCAGATCGTGCCGCCGTGCTTGCCGGTGAAGGCCTTGATGTCGGCGGAGGAGTTCATGTACGAGACGGGAACCGTCGTACCGGCTATGCCGGCCTCGGTCAGCACGTCCCAGCACTCCGCGACCTGCTCGGCGGTGGCCATGTCGGCCATCGAGCAGCCGGCGGCCAGGTCCGGCAGGACCACCTTCTGGTCGTCCGAGGTCAGGATGTCCGCGGACTCGGCCATGAAGTGCACGCCGCAGAAGACGATGTACTCGGCCTCCGGCTTGGCGGCCGCGTCCTTGGCCAGCTTGAACGAGTCGCCGGTGACGTCCGCGAACTCGATGACCTCGTCGCGCTGGTAGTGGTGGCCGAGGATGAAGACCTTGTCCCCGAGCTTCTCCTTGGCCGCGCGGGCACGCTCCACGAGGTTCGGGTCCGAGGGCGAGGGCAGGTCGCCGGGGCACTCCACCCCGCGCTCGCTCTTGGGGTCGGCCTCACGGCCGAGCAGCAGCAGGGCAAGGGGCGTCGGCTGGACGTCCAACGGCTGGGCGGTGGTCACGACACGCACCCTTTCTGTTCTGCGAGACAAGGGACTTCTGGATCATCGATTCGACTTCTCGTCTACTTGACGTTATCTATCATAACCGCTTCACGTCAGTTTGACGATGCCGATAGTGTCAATGTGACGCATCAGCCCTCGATCCATCGGGCCCGCCCCCGCGCGCGGTGTGCGAGCATGGAATATCTGAAACAAGCGTCGGGTCCCGGAATGAATCCGCGGTCCCGCTCGTTGCCACCGACGGCAAGAGTCCGACGTTTCCCCGTCTCCGGCGGGGAGCCGCCCACTTCGGGAGTGAATGCAGATGTCCGTACAGGACGACAAGACCACCGTGAGCGACGGCATCCTCCTGTCCGACGCCGCCGCCGAAAAGGTCAGGACCCTGCTGGAGCAGGAAGGCCGCGATGACCTGGCGCTCCGCGTCGCCGTCCAGCCCGGTGGCTGCTCCGGCCTGCGCTACCAGCTCTTCTTCGACGAGCGTTCCCTCGACGGCGACGTCGTGAAGGACTTCGACGGTGTGAAGGTCGTCACGGACCGGATGAGCTCCCCGTACCTCCACGGCGCGTCCATCGACTTCGTCGACACCATCGAGAAGCAGGGCTTCACGATCGACAACCCGAACGCCACGGGCTCCTGCGCCTGCGGCGACTCGTTCAGCTAAGCCTGGACACTGCGCACGTACGACGAGGGCCCGCCTCCGGTCACACCGACCGGAGGCGGGCCCTCGCCGTATGCCTGAGGGGCTGCGGGCTATTGCCGGGGGAGCGGCTTGCCCGTGGTCGCGTCGAGCACCTTCCGGTCACCCAGCGGCTGTCGCAGCGTGGTCGTCAGGGACATCTCCTGCGCGAGCATGATGCAGGCCTGACCCGGCTTGTTCGGGGTGTCCGTGATCTTCACCAGGACCGACTCGGCCGACTCCCGCGCCTCCAGGGCGTAGGTGCTGCACACACTGCCCCAGAAGTGCACGGTGAGCTTCTGATCGGCCTGCGCGTACGAGACCCCGGGCACGGTACGACCGTCCTTCGGGGCGGGGGTGCCCTGTTCGGCGCCGGCCGGCTGGGCCACCGTGTGGGCGGGAGCGCCGCCGCGGCCCGCCACCTCGAAGAGCCAGGCCGGGACCAGGCCCCGCGCGCCGTTCACCGTGCCCGGGGCCAGCCCGAGCACCGCGCCCTGCACCGTCTCCGTCCGCGGCGGCTTCATCGGCCGCGGCTCCGGGTTGCACGGCACCGTGTCGGTGGCCCCCACCGGGGCGTCCGGCGCCAGCGGGACCGCGCTGGCGCAGCCGCTGGGGTCGGGGGCGCCGCCCCCCCGGCCGCCCGACTTCGCGTTCAGCTGTGCCAGCGCCTCCACGGCCCCGACCACCGGCTGCTCGGCCGCCCGCACGGGCGCCTTCAGCTCGCCGCTGCCGCCCACGACCGCGCCGTCGCCGGCCACGCTCACCTTCGTGGACCAGCCCTGCGTGGGCAGCCCGCCGACCACCGGATCGGCGCTCACCACCCGCACCGAACCCTGGGTGAGCCGGGCATCGAGCTTCGCCCCTTCCTGGCCCGCGGCGGCCAGTACGGGGGCCGCGGCGGCCTTGGCGGCCTCCTCGGACACCGGCTTGGCCGTCGACTCGGGCTTGCCCGCCCCCGAGACCGCTCCGTCGCCGTCCCGCGGGACGGTCGCGGGACCGCAGGTGTCCTTGCCGCGGGCGCAGTCGTCCCCGGTGCCGTTGGTCGGCGCCTGGAAGCGGGCGAAGTTCCAGGTCCCCGGGGCCGTACGGCTGACCGTGAGCCGGGGGCCGGAGCCGTCGGCGGCCTCCCCGGCCAGCCAGACGTCCCCGGCGAGCCGCGGCTCGCCCGGGATGCCGAGGGCCGCGGCGAGCCGGGCCACCTCCGCCGAGGCGACCTCGCCCGAGGCGGCGAAGGCCGGCGCGGAGGCCGGGCCCTCCGGGAGCCGCACGTCGGCCCGGTAGACCACGCCCTCGCCGGACGGATCGGGCTCACCGGGCGCGATGCCCGGACCCGGGGGATCCCCCGCGTCGCGGCGCGCGGAGGCCGCGCTGTCACCCGTACGGTGGCCCGGCCCGCCGTCGCCGTGGGCGGTGGACGCCCAGTACGCGGTGCCGCCGCCCGCGAGCAGGACGGCGGCCGCGATCGAACCGACGGCCCAGGCGGGCCGCCGTCGTGTGCCGCGTGATGTGTCGGGTTGTTCGCTGGTCACCGCAACGCTCCTTCTCCGGTCCCGCAGTGTCTGATGCGGGTGTGACGGAGCAGGGGCGAAACCGGTTCCCGTCCCCCTACTGGTCCCCGTACGCGGCGGTGGAGGCGATCAGCCGCGCCGAGGCCGGCGGGACGCTGATCCCGTGGATCTGCGAGGGCGCCACCCGGGCCGGCCGGGGGTCCGCCGGGACCGCCCAGTGCGGGGCCATCCGGGCGCAGTCGCCGAGCAGCCGGGTGAGGCCGGGCTGCCGGGGGGCTTCCGTGCCGCGCTTGTCCGCGGTGTACTCGCCGTAGCCGAAACCATCGGTATAGGTCATGAAGGCACCGTAGGCATCGGTGCTCTCGCGAAGAAAGAGCTACTAAGGGGTAGTTTCTGGGGTTCGGCCTGGGGTCGCTTACCGGGTAGTTTTGACTGTCCCCGCCGTCCTCAGCAGGAGCGTCCACGCCGTGCGCATTGCAGTCACCGGCTCCATCGCCACCGACCACCTCATGACCTTCCCCGGCCGTTTCGCCGACCAGCTGGTCGCCGACCAGCTGCACACGGTCTCCCTCTCCTTCCTCGTCGACAACCTCGACGTGCGACGGGGCGGTGTCGGCCCGAACATCTGCTTCGGCATGGGGCAGCTCGGCAGCCGCCCGATCCTGGTCGGAGCCGCCGGTTCCGACTTCGACGAGTACCGCGCCTGGCTGGACCGGCACGGCGTCGACACCGAGTCCGTCCGCATCTCCGAGGTGCTGCACACCGCGCGCTTCGTGTGCACCACGGACTCCGACCACAACCAGATCGGCTCCTTCTACACGGGCGCGATGAGCGAGGCCCGCCTGATCGAGCTGAAGTCCGTGGCCGACCGGGTCGGCGGACTGGACCTGGTCCTCATCGGCGCGGACGACCCCGAGGCGATGCTGCGCCACACGGAGGAGTGCCGGACGCGGGGGATCCCCTTCGCCGCCGACTTCTCGCAGCAGATCGCCCGGATGGACGGCGACAACATCCGCACCCTCATGGAGGGCGCGACCTTCCTCTTCTCGAACGAGTACGAGAAGGGCCTCATCGAGTCGAAGTCGGGCTGGACGGACGCGGAGATCCTCGCGAAGGTCGGCACGCGCGTGACCACGCTCGGCTCCAACGGCGTCAAGATCGAGCGGGTCGGCGAGGCCCCGATCGTGGTCGGCTGCCCGGAGGAGACCGCGAAGGTCGACCCGACGGGTGTCGGCGACGCGTTCCGCGCCGGGTTCCTGACGGGGCTGGCGTGGGGTGTGGGCCTGGAGCGGGCGGCGCAGCTGGGCTGCATGCTCGCGACGCTGGTCATCGAGACCCTCGGCACCCAGGAGTACACCCTGGCCCGGGCCCACTTCATGGAGCGCTTCACGAAGGCATACGGCGACGAAGCCGCCGCCGAAGTCCGCGCCCACCTGGCCTGACCCGTCACCTGTCCTGACCCGTCCGGCCGGCGCCGCCGCCTGGGCTCCGCCGCCTCATCCAGCCCCTCCGGCGTTTGAGTGGGGGTCCCCCCGGACGAAGTCTGGGGGAGGGTCCGGGCGGAGCCCGGTGCCCGGCGGAGCCGGGTTTCCTGGGGCTCCGCCCCAGACCCCGCTCCTCAAACGCCGGAGGGGCTGGATTTGCCGGCGACCGGGAGGCTGAAGCAACGGGGCGCGGGTCCGGGCGGAGCCCGGGTTACACCAGGCGGCGGACCGTGTAGGCGGAGCCGGCCGCGCGGGGGGTTTCGCCCACGTACTCCTGCCCCCGCATCGCGCACCACGCCGGGATGTCCAGCCGGGCCACCTCGTCGTCGGAGACGACCGTGACCGTGCCGCCCACCGGTACCCGGAAAATGGCCCGGGCCAGTTCGATCACCGGCTGCGGGCACCGCAGGCCGAGCGCGTCGAGCTCCAGGGTGTCCGCCACCGGCTGCACCGCCGGGGGGTGCGAGACGCCGAGCCGCTCCCGTACGCCCGCCACCGCACCCGGCAGCACCTCCAGGAACGCGTTGACCTCCTCTGCCGTGGTCCCCGGCGGCAGGGACACCCGTACGTTCCCCTCCGACAGCACGCCCATCGCCCGCAGTACGTGACTGGGGGTCAGCGTGGAGCTCGTGCACGAGGAGCCCGAGGAGACCGAGAAGCCCGCCCGGTCCAGCTCGTGCAGCAGGGTCTCCCCGTCGACGTACAGGCAGGAGAAGGTGACCAGGTGCGGCAGCCTCCGCTCCGCGTCGCCGACCACCTCCACGTCGGGGACCAGCCGCACCACCCGCCGCCGGATCCGGTCCACCAGGATCCGCAGCCGGGCCGCCTCCGCCTCGGCCTCGGCCCGTACGGCCCGCAGCGACGCCGCAGCCGCCACGATCGCGGGGAGGTTCGCGAAACCGGGGGAGCGCCCGGACTCCCGCTCGTCGGAAGGGTGTTGGGGGGCGAACCGGACCCCCTTGCGGACCGCCAGCAGGCCGACCCCGGGCGGCCCGCCCCACTTGTGGGCGCTCGCCGCCAGGACCGACCAGGCGCCCTCCACCGGGCCCCAGCCCAGCGACTGCGCCGCGTCCACGAGCAGCGGCACGCCGGCCGCCGCGCAGACCTCGGCCACCTCCGCCACCGGCTGGACCGTGCCCACCTCGTGATTGGCCGACTGGAGGCAGGCGAGGGCGGTCGTCGGGAGGAGCGCGTCCGCGTACCCGGCCGCGGTCACCGCGCCGTAGCGGTCCACCGGGACCTCGGTCACCGTCCCGCCGTGCGCCTCGTGCGTCGCCGCCGCGTGCAGTACAGAACTGTGTTCGACCGCCGACATGACCAGGTGGCCCCCGACGCGCCGGCGCCCAGCGAGGGCCCCCGCCACTCCCGTGTGAACCGCGTGCGTCCCCGAAGGAGTGAACACGAGCTCGTCGGCGCGGCATCCCACCGCCTCCGCCGCGGCCTCCCGCGCCGCGTCCAGCAACAGCCGGGCGCGCCTGCCCTCCCGGTACAGCCTGGCCGGATCGGCCCAGCCCTCGTCCAGGGAGGCCTGCAACGCCTGCCGGGCCACGGGGTGCAGGGGGGCGGCGGACGCGCTGTCGAAGTACGGCATCCGGCCACCGTAAGGCAAGGTGGCGGGTCCGGGAGCGTCCGAGGTCAGGGGGCGTCAGTTGTGCCCCGGAGCCCGCCATTCAGGGCCATTCGCACCGTCCCCCGGACGGCGGATCCATCCCTTCGGGGGCTGTAGCGGCGCGTTGGGCACCCTCCCCGCGCGACCCCAAATAGCGTCCAGTAGGGTTTGGTCCGCATAAACATCCAAACCCCTGCCTGCGTCAGGGCCGGCGACCGACCCGAACACGGCCGCGGCCGGCCGCGCGGGCCGAGACTCTCGGGAAGGCGCTACGTGAGTCCCTACGGCTCCGACCGCTCGCCGCGGCGCCCGATGCGGCGGAAGCTGCTGCAGGCGCTGACTGCGGGCGTGGTCCTGGCGACCGCCACTGGTTGCTCGTATACATGGAAAGACTTCCCCCGCCTCGGAATGCCGACTCCGGTAACCGAGGAGGCGCCGCGCATCCTCTCCCTGTGGCAGGGATCCTGGGCGGCCGCGCTCGTCACGGGCATCCTGGTCTGGGGCCTGATCATCTGGAGCGTCATCTTCCACCGGCGCAGCCGGACGAAGGTGGAGGTCCCCCCGCAGACCCGGTACAACATGCCCATCGAGGCGCTGTACACCGTGGTCCCGCTCATCATCGTCTCGGTGCTCTTCTACTTCACCGCGCGTGACGAGTCGAAGCTGCTCGCCCTCTCCAAGCCGGCGCACACGATCAACGTGATCGGCTTCCAGTGGAGCTGGGGCTTCAACTACATCGAGAACGTCGACGGCGACGGCGCGACCCCGAAGGCGGGCGAGGTTCCCAAGGAGCTCGCCTCGATCCCGGACCGCTTCACGGAGGCCTTCCCGGCGGGCGCCGAGGGCGTCTACGAGAAGGGCGTCCCGGGCGACAAGAACCCGCAGACGGGCAACCCGGGGCCGACCCTGGTCCTGCCCAAGGGTGAGAAGGTCCGCTTCATCCTGTCGTCCAACGACGTCATCCACTCCTTCTGGGTGGTCCCCTTCCTGTTCAAGCAGGACGTCATCCCGGGCCACACCAACGTCTTCGAGGTCACCCCGAGCCAAGAGGGCACCTTCATGGGCAAGTGCGCCGAGCTCTGCGGCGTCGACCACTCCCGGATGCTCTTCAACGTCAAGGTGGTCTCGCCGGAGAAGTACCAGGAGTACCTGAAGGAGCTGGCTGAGAAGGGCCAGACCGGCTTCCTGCCCGCCGGCATCCAGCAGACCGACCCGGCCCGGAATGCGGAAGTGAACAAACTGTGAGCATCCTCAACGAATCCCAGGGTGCCGCCGCAGCTGACTCGTACGAGAACGAGCTGCCGGTACGGCGCAAGCAGCCGGGCAACGTGGTCGTGAAGTGGCTCACCACCACCGACCACAAGACCATCGGCACGATGTACCTGCTCACGTCGTTCGTGTTCTTCATCATCGGCGGCCTGCTGGCGCTCTTCATGCGCGCCGAGCTGGCTCGTCCGGGCACGCAGATCATGTCGAACGAGCAGTTCAACCAGGCCTTCACCATGCATGGCACGATCATGCTGCTGATGTTCGCCACCCCGCTGTTCGCGGGCTTCGCGAACTGGATCATGCCGCTGCAGATCGGCGCGCCCGACGTGGCGTTCCCGCGGCTGAACATGTTCGCGTACTGGCTGTACCTCTTCGGCTCGACCATCGCGGTGGCCGGCTTCGTGACGCCGAACGGCGCCGCCGACTTCGGCTGGTTCGCCTACTCCCCGCTGTCGGACGCGGTCCGCTCGCCGGGCATCGGCGCCGACATGTGGATCATGGGTCTGGCCTTCTCGGGCTTCGGTACGATCCTCGGTTCGGTCAACTTCATCACCACGATCATCTGCATGCGCGCACCCGGCATGACGATGTTCCGCATGCCGATCTTCACCTGGAACGTGCTGCTGACCGGTGTCCTGGTCCTGCTCGCCTTCCCGGTGCTGGCCGCCGCGCTGTTCGCGCTGGAGGCCGACCGCAAGTTCGGTTCGCATGTGTTCGATGCCGCGAACGGCGGCGCATTGCTATGGCAACACCTCTTCTGGTTCTTCGGACACCCAGAGGTGTACATCATCGCGTTGCCATTCTTCGGAATCGTTTCCGAGATCATTCCGGTCTTCTCGCGCAAGCCGATGTTCGGTTACATCGGTCTGATCGCCGCGACGATCGCGATCGCCGGCCTCTCGGTGACCGTGTGGGCCCACCACATGTACGTCACCGGCGGTGTACTGCTGCCGTTCTTCTCCTTCATGACCTTCCTGATCGCGGTACCGACCGGTGTGAAGTTCTTCAACTGGATCGGCACCATGTGGAAGGGCTCGCTGTCCTTCGAGACCCCGATGCTCTGGACGATCGGCTTCCTGGTCACCTTCACCTTCGGTGGTCTGACCGGCGTCATCCTGGCCTCGCCCCCGATGGACTTCCACGTCTCCGACTCGTACTTCGTCGTCGCGCACTTCCACTACGTCGTCTTCGGCACCGTGGTCTTCGCGATGTTCGCCGGCTTCCACTTCTGGTGGCCGAAGTTCACGGGCAAGATGCTGGACGAGCGCCTCGGCAAGATCACCTTCTGGACGCTGTTCATCGGCTTCCACGGCACGTTCCTGGTGCAGCACTGGCTGGGCGCCGAGGGCATGCCGCGTCGCTACGCGGACTACCTCGCGGCCGACGGCTTCACCACGCTGAACACGATCTCAACGATCAGCTCCTTCCTGCTCGGCCTGTCCATGCTTCCGTTCATGTACAACGTCTGGAAGACGGCCAAGTACGGCAAGAAGGTCGAGGTCGACGACCCGTGGGGTTACGGCCGTTCGCTCGAGTGGGCGACCTCCTGCCCGCCGCCGCGGCACAACTTCCTCACCCTGCCGCGGATCCGCTCCGAGTCCCCGGCCTTCGACCTGCACCACCCGGAGATCGCGGCCCTCGACCACCTCGAGGACCACAGCGTCGCGGCCCAGGCCGTCACCGGTGGCAAGGAGGCCGGCAAGTGAAGATCCAGGGCAAGATGTTCCTCTGGCTCTCCTTCTTCATCCTGATCATGGCCATCGTGTATGGCGTGTGGTCGAAGGAGCCCGTCGGCACCACCGCGCTCTTCCTGGCCTTCGGCCTGAGCGTCATGATCGGCTACTACCTGGCCTTCACGGCCAAGCGCGTGGACGAGATGGCCCAGGACAACCTGGAGGCCGACGTCGCCGACGAGGCGGGCGAGCTGGGGTTCTTCTCCCCGCACAGCTGGCAGCCGCTCTCGCTGGCCGTCGGTGGCGCGCTCGCCTTCATGGGCGTCATCTTCGGCTGGTGGCTCATGTACTTCTCGGCCCCGATCATCGTGATCGGCCTGTGGGGCTGGGTGTACGAGTACTACCGCGGTGAGAACGCGAACCAGTAGGAGCACCCCGCGCGGCCGAGCCGCGCGAGCACACTTGGGGCCCGGACACCTCTTCGGAGGAGTCCGGGCCCCTCGTTTGCAGTCACCCCGCGCGCCGTAATTGTCATATCTTCATAGCGTTGGCTCCATGAAGCACTCACCGCGTCTTTGGACGGTACTCAGCTGCTCCCTGCTGGTCGCGTCCCTCGGGGCCGGCGCCACCGCATGCGGGTCCGGCGACAAGAACCCGCTGTCAGCCCGCCCGTACGACGCGGGCGATCAGGTCGCCTTCAACCAGACCAAGGGCAGTCGCCCCGTGGACCCCGACAAGCCCCTCGAAATCACCGCCAAGGCCGGTGGCGGCCGGATCACCGACGTGCTGGCCGTGGACACCCACGGCCGCCGCCTGGCGGGCGAACTGAGCGCCAAGGGCGACCGCTGGCACAGCACCGTCCCGATGGCCTCAGGAGTCCGCTACACGGTCACCGTGAGCACCGAGGACGAGCGGGGCGCCCCGGGGCAGCGCACGCTGACGTTCGACACCACCCCGTCCAAGGGGGTCCTCAAGGTCGAATTCGGCCCGGAGGAGGGCAAATACGGCGTCGGACAGCCCCTCACGGCCGAGCTCAGCGAGCCGGTCAAGGACAAGGCCGCCCGCGCGATCGTGGAACGGGGCCTGATCGTCGACGCCCCGACCGGCGTCGAGGGCGCCTGGCACTGGGTGGACGACAAGAACCTCCACTTCAGGCCCAAGGACTACTGGCCCGCCAACTCCACCGTCTCCGTACGGAGCAACCTGGAGGGCATCAGGATCACCGACGAGCTCCACGGGGTCGCGGCCAAGCCCGTGAAGCTGGAGATCGGGGACCGGGTCGAGGTCACCACCGACGCCTCCTCGCACTACCTCACGTTCCGGCGCAACGGAGAAGTGATCAACACCATCCCGGTGACCACCGGAAAGCCCGGTTTCTCCACCCGCAACGGGGTCAAGGTGGTGCTGGGCAAGCAGTACTTCGTCCAGATGCGCGGCGACACCGTGGGCATCGGCGGCAGCGAGTACTACAACCTGCCCGTCTACTACGCCACCCGCGTCACCTGGAGTGGTGAATACGTCCACGCCGCGCCGTGGTCCGTCGGCTCCCAGGGCTACGAGAACGTCAGCCACGGGTGCACCGGCATGAGCACCGGCAACGCCGCCTGGTTCTACGAGAACATCACCGAGGGCGACATCGTCAAGGTGATCAACAGCATCGGCGACGACATGGACATCTTCGGCAACGGCTTCGGCGACTGGAACATGGACTGGAAGGACTGGCGCCAGGGCAGCGCGCTGCTCAAGGGCACCGAGGAAGGCCGCAACCCGATGGACCAGGCCCGCCTGCGGCCCACCGTCTGACGGGAAGCGCCTGTGCGGGCCCACGGATCACCCGTGGGCCCGCAGGCGCACCCTCAGGCGGCCGAGGAGGAGAGGCGGGTGCGCAGCACGCCCGCCAGGGCGTCCGCGAACTCCACCGGGTCCACCGGAAGGGTCACTGCGGCGTCCGCGCGGCTCCACGTGGCCAGCCAGGCGTCCTGGGGGCGCCCCATCAGCAGCAGCACCGGCGGACACCGGAAGATCTCGTCCTTGATCTGCCGGCACACCCCCATGCCCCCTGCCGGAACCGCCTCGCCGTCGAGCACGCACGCGTCGATGCCGCCCGCGTCCAGCTGCGTCAGCACCGCCGGCAGCGTCGCGCACTCCACGAACTCCACCGGCGGCAGGTCCGCGGCGGGCCGGCGTCCGGCCGCCAGCCGCACCTGCTCCCGGGTGCCCGCGTCGTCGCTGTAGACCAGAACCCGCGCAGTCGCCCGCATTTCGTTCCTCCACGTGTCCCGTGAATCACGTTGATGTTGCGCGGGATGCTACTCCTCCCGATGCGCTGTCAACATCGGTTCGGACATGTGCACGGGACATCCCACCGGGGCGATCTGATGGGCCGTTCGGGCCTTGCACACACCCCTGACACTCCGAACGGCACCCCCCGGGGTGAGGGCGGGATAAGCGACCGACATAATGTCGGTCGTGGCGACAGCAACGACAGTAGATACCGGGCACGCGCACCCGACGGTCAACCGGCCGAACCTCGTCAGCGTCGGAACCATCATCTGGTTGAGTTCCGAGCTGATGTTCTTCGCGGCCCTCTTCGCGATGTACTTCACCCTGCGATCCGTGACGGGTACCGAGTACTGGACAGAGCAGGCTTCGGCCTTGAATCTGCCCTTCTCGGCGACGAACACGACGATCCTGGTGCTTTCCTCGCTCACCTGCCAGCTCGGCGTATTCGCCGCCGAGCGCGGTGACGTGAAGAAGCTCCGGACGTGGTTCATCATCACGTTCGTCATGGGTGCGATCTTCATTGGCGGCCAGGTGTTCGAGTACACCGAGCTGGTCAAGCACGAGGGCATGAGCCTCTCGTCCGGTCCGTACGGCTCGGTCTTCTACCTGACCACCGGCTTCCACGGTCTGCACGTGACGGGCGGCCTCATCGCCTTCCTGCTGGTCCTCGGCCGGACGTACGCGGCCAAGAGGTTCACCCACGAACAGGCCACGTCGGCCATCGTCGTGTCCTACTACTGGCACTTCGTCGATGTCGTCTGGATCGGCCTCTTCGCCACGATCTACCTGATCAAGTAGCGAACACGTCACCGGGCCCGACCCGGCACTCCATCCAGACACACCGACGCAGAAGATCCTGACACCGGGGTAATCCGTGAAAAAGCTCTCCGCACGACGACGCCATCCGCTGGCGGCGGTCGTCGTTCTACTCCTCGCGCTGGCGGCCACTGGGGGGCTGTACGCCGCCTTTGCTCCCGCGGGCAAGGCGCAGGCCGATGAAACCGCCCAGTCCCTCGCCATCGAGGAGGGCAAGAAGCTCTACGCCGTGGGTTGCGCAAGCTGCCACGGAACCGGCGGTCAGGGTTCCTCTGACGGCCCGAGCCTGGTCGGCGTCGGCTCCGCGGCCGTCGACTTCCAGGTGAGCACGGGCCGCATGCCCGCCCAGCAGCCCGGCGCCCAGGTGCCGAAGAAGCCCGTCATCTACACCCAGGCGCAGATCGACCAGCTGGCGGCGTACGTCGCGTCCCTCGGCGCCGGTCCGATCACGCCGACCGCAAAGCAGTACGACCCGGCAGGTGCCGACATCGCCAGGGGTGGTGAGCTGTTCCGCAACAACTGCGCGCAGTGCCACAACTTCACCGGTGAGGGCGGCGCGCTGACGAACGGGAAGTACGCCCCCAACCTTGAGGGCGTCGACCCGAAGCACGTCTACGAGGCCATGCTGACCGGCCCGCAGAACATGCCCTCCTTCCCGGACCAGACCATGCCGGAGCAGCAGAAGAAGGACATCATCGCGTACCTCCAGAACGTGAACGGTGAGAAGTCGACCAGCCCCGGTGGTCTCAAGCTCGGTGGCCTCGGCCCCGTCTCCGAGGGTCTGTTCGGCTGGATCTTCGCTCTGGGTGCGCTGATCGCTGTCGCCGTCTGGGTCGCGGCCCACACCGCTAAGGCCAAGAAGTCATGAGTAGCCAAGAGATTCCCGAAGAGAAGCACCTGCCGAGCGAGCAGGGCGACGCGCACCACGGTGCCGTAGCGGTCGCGGACGACCCGTTCGCCGACCCGGGCCTGCCGGTCCACAAGCCCCGCATCCAGGACATCGACGAGCGGGCGGCGAAGCGCTCCGAGCGCACCGTCGCGATGCTGTTCACGCTGTCCATGCTGGCGACGATCGGCTTCATCGCGTCCTACGTGATCTTCCCGGTCGACAAGATCGTCTACATCTTCCCCATCGGGAAGGTCAGCGCGCTCAACTTCGCCCTGGGCATGACGCTGGGCACGGCCCTCTTCTGCATCGGCGCGGGCGCGGTCCACTGGGCCCGCACCCTGATGTCCGACGTCGAGGTCGCCGCCGAGCGCCACGAGATCGCCGCTCCGCCGGAGGTCAAGGCGCAGGTCCTGCAGGACTTCCGCGACGGCGCGAACGAGTCCGGCATCGGCCGTCGCCCCCTGATCCGCAACACGATGCTCGGTGCGCTGGCGATGCTGCCGCTCTCCGCCGTCATGATCATGCGCGACCTGGGCCCGCTGCCCGAGGAGAAGCTGCGCAAGACCGTGTGGGCCAAGGGCAAGCTGCTCATCAACGACAACACGAACGAGCCGCTGCGTCCCGAGGACGTGCTCGTCGGGTCGCTGACCTTCGTCAGGCCGGAAGGCCTGGAGGAGGAGCAGCACGACTTCCAGGTCCAGATCGCCAAGGCCGCCCTGATGATCGTCCGCATCCAGCCGGAGGACATCAAGGACAAGCAGGAGCTGGAGTGGTCCCACGACGGGATCGTGGCCTACTCCAAGATCTGCACCCACGTCGGCTGCCCGATCAGCCTGTACGAGCAGCAGACGCACCACGTGCTCTGCCCGTGCCACCAGTCCACCTTCGACCTCTCCGACGGCGCCCGTGTCATCTTCGGCCCGGCCGGTCACGCGCTTCCGCAGCTGCGGATCGGCGTGAATGACGAAGGCTTCCTCGAAGCGCTCGGCGACTTCGAAGAGCCCGTCGGTCCTGCATTCTGGGAGCGCGGATGAGCACCAGCGACAACAACGAGCGCAAAGCGCCGGCCGGCGAGCGCGTAGCCGACTGGGCGGACGGCCGCCTGGGCATCTACGGCCTGGCCAAGGCCAACATGCGCAAGATCTTCCCGGACCACTGGTCCTTCATGCTCGGTGAGATCTGCCTCTACAGCTTCATCATCATCATCCTCACGGGTGTGTACCTGACGCTGTTCTTCCACCCGAGCATGAACGAGGTCGTGTACCACGGCTCGTACGTGCCGATGCAGGGCGTCATGATGTCCGAGGCCTTCGCCTCGACGCTGGACATCAGCTTCGACGTCCGCGGTGGCCTGCTGATCCGTCAGATCCACCACTGGGCGGCGCTGATCTTCGTCGCGGCCATGGTCGTGCACATGATGCGCGTCTTCTTCACCGGCGCGTTCCGCAAGCCGCGTGAGGTCAACTGGATCTTCGGCTTCCTGCTGCTGGTCCTCGGCATGTTCACCGGCTTCACCGGTTACTCGCTGCCGGACGACCTGCTCTCGGGTACCGGTGTCCGCTTCATGCAGGGCGCCATCCTGTCCGTCCCGGTCGTCGGCACGTACCTGTCGATGTTCCTGTTCGGCGGGGAGTTCCCGGGCGGCGACTTCGTCGCGCGGTTCTACTCGGTGCACATCCTGCTGCTGCCCGGCATCATGATGGGCCTGCTCGTGGCCCACCTGATCCTGGTCTTCTACCACAAGCACACCCAGTTCGCGGGTCCCGGCAAGACGAACAACAACGTCGTCGGCATGCCGCTGCTGCCGGTCTACATGGCCAAGGCCGGAGGCTTCTTCTTCCTGGTCTTCGGTGTCATCGCGGCCGTCGCGGCCATCGCCTCGATCAACCCGATCTGGGCGCTCGGCCCGTACCGCCCGGACCACGTGTCCACCGGTGCGCAGCCCGACTGGTACATGGGTATGCCGGAAGGCCTGATCCGTGCCATGCCCGGCTGGGAGATCAACCTGTGGGGCCACACGCTCGTCCTGGGCGTGTTCATCCCGCTGCTGCTCTTCCCGCTGGTGCTGGGTGCGATCGCCGTCTGGCCGTTCATCGAGTCCTGGGTCACCGGGGACAAGCGCGAGCACCACATCCTGGACCGCCCGCGCAACGTCCCGACCCGTACGGCCTTCGGTGTCGCCTGGATCGCGGAGTACATCGTGCTCCTCATCGGCGGCGGCAACGACATGTTCGCCCAGTACTTCCACCTGTCGATCAACTCGATCACCTGGTTCGTCCGGATCGGCTTCTTCGTCGTCCCGGTCGTCGCCTTCATCGTCACCAAGCGGATCTGCCTCGGCCTCCAGCGCCGGGACCACGACAAGGTGCTGCACGGTCGCGAGACCGGCATCATCAAGCGTCTGCCGCACGGTGAGTTCGTCGAGGTCCACGAGCCGCTCCCGGCGGGTCAGCTGCACAAGCTCACCGCGCACGAGCAGTACAAGCCGATCGAGATCGGCCCGACGGTCGACGAGAACGGTGTCGAGCGCAAGGTGAAGGCCACGGAGAAGCTCCGCGCGAAGCTCAGCAAGGGCTTCTACGCCGAGAACAACCAGATTCCGAAGCCCACGGTGGAGGAGTACAAGGAGATCCAGGCCGGCCACGGCCACCACTGATCCCCTGCACGACCGTATGAGGGACTGATTTCGGTCAGTTCTGGTGTCGCCACGGCGAGAGCCCCGTCCAGTGTCTGGACGGGGCTCTTTGCCGTGTTCCGGGCTGGATAGGCTGGAGCCCTCCCATTCGACGTGGAAACCTTGACAAGCAGCAGGAGCGGACCATGAACGTTGTGACCCCGGCAGGCGGCGACAGCGTGGCGGCCCGTGGCTGGCCGGGCGTCCTCGACGCCCTGCTGACCGGCCAGGACCTGCGTGCCGACGACACCGCCTGGGCCATGGACCGGATCATGCGGGGGGAGGCCACCGACGCCCAGATCGCCGGCTTCACCGTCGCGCTGCGGGCGAAGGGGGAGACGGTCGCGGAGATCAACGGCCTCGTACGGGCGATGTACGAGCACGCCAACCTGATCGAGGTGCCGGGCCGGACGGTGGACATCGTCGGCACGGGCGGCGACGGGGCCAAGACGGTGAACATCTCGACGATGTCGGCGGTCGTGGTGGCCGGAACCGGTGCCAAGGTCGTCAAGCACGGGAACCGGGCCGCCTCCTCCGCGAGCGGCTCCTCGGACGTCCTGGAGAAGCTCGGGGTGAACCTCAACCTGAGCCGGGAACGGGTCGTGGAGGTCGCCGAGGAGGCCGGCATCACCTTCTGCTTCGCGGTCAAGTTCCACCCGGCACTGCGTCACGTGGCGGCGGCCCGCAAGGAGCTGGGCATCCGGACCTTCTTCAACGCGCTCGGCCCGCTGACCAACCCGGCCCGGGTGCGCGCCCAGGCGACCGGCGTGGCCGATCCCCGGATGGCCCCGATCATCGCGGGCGTGCTCGCCGAGCGGGGCTCGTCCGCGCTGGTCTTCCGCGGTGACGACGGCCTGGACGAACTGACCACGACGGCCACCTCGCGCGTCTGGTGGGTCCGCGACGGCAAGGTCTCGGAGCAGTCCTTCGACCCGCGCGACATCGGCATCGACCTGGTCGAGGTCTCGGCCCTGGCCGGCGGCGACCCCGCGTACAACGCGGACGTGGCCCGCCGCCTGCTGGCCGGCGAGACCGGCCCGGTCCGCGAAGCCGTACTGCTGAACTCGGCGGCGGCCCTGGTCGCCCTGCACCCCGGCACGGGCACGCTGGAGGAGCAGCTCGCCGCCGGTCTGGTGCGCGCGGCGGAGTCCATCGACTCGGGCGCGGCCCGCGCGGCGCTGGAGCGCTGGGTGGCGGCGAGCAACGCCTGATCACCCGCCGAATCGAGCCAAGGCCCCGGTCCACCATGCGGACCGGGTCTTGCGCGCGGGGGATCTTGTGGCAGGATGCTGACCAGGTCACGAGTGACAGCGTTTAGGCCCCGGCTTGCTGTCCGGCAACCCTCCTTCCGTGGCGGGGTGCCCCGGGTGATGACCAGGTCGTAGGCAGCAAGGCCTACGGCAAGCGCGGATCCCTCGACACCAGGGGTCCTGGTCTCTCGAGGAGCGTTTTCCGTGAGCAAGCGAATGCGATAGGGCGACTCCGCCCCTACTTCACCCCTCGGATCAGGGTCACTTCCGTGTACCCCCGCCGACCGTCAGGTCCGGCCCGAGGGCTCTCCCGTACCCCGGACGGCCGCACGGCCGTACCCGCGTACGGGCACTCCGAAGCCATTCAGCCCTGCCTGCCGGGAGATACCGCCATGTCCGCATTCCTGAACGCCGCCACCACCTCCGTCGCCACCGCCGAGGGCCCCGCCTGTGCCGAGCCGCTGCCGGTGCTCGGCCGGGACGTCACCGTCCCGCTCGTCACCGGCGGCGAGGTCACCTACGCCGCCCTGGACTACGCCGCCAGCGCCCCGGCGCTCCAGCGGGTCTGGGACGACGTGGCCGCCTACGCCCCGTACTACGGCAGCGTGCACCGCGGCGCCGGGTACCTCTCGCAGCTCTCCACCGACCTGTTCGAGCAGAGCCGGGTCACGGTCGCCGAGTTCCTCGACTGCCGCCCCTCCGACCAGGTGGTCTTCACCCGGTCCACCACCGACTCGCTGAACCTGCTCGCCGCCGTGCTCCCCGCCGACTGCCAGGTCTTCGTCTTCGAGACCGAGCACCACGCCTCGCTGCTGCCCTGGACGAACGCGCGGGTCACCTACCTCAACGCCCCCCGCACGCCGGGCGAGGCCGTCGCCACCCTGGAGCGGGCCCTCACCGACCGCGAGCCTTACGGCCCGGCCCTGGTCTGCGTCACCGGCGCGTCCAACGTCACCGGTGAACTGTGGCCGGTGAAGGAACTCGCCGCCGCCGCGCACGCCCACGGCGCGCGGATCGTCCTGGACGCCGCCCAGCTGGCCCCGCACCACCCCGTCTCCGTCCAGGACCTGGACGTGGACTGGGTCGCCTTCTCCGGACACAAGCTCTACGCGCCCTTCGGCTCGGGCGTGCTCGCCGGCCGCGCGGACTGGCTCCAGCAGGCCGAGCCGTACCTCGCGGGCGGCGGCGCCTCCCGCAAGGTGGCCCGGCGCGAGGACGGCGGCGTGGACGTCGAGTGGCACACCACGGCCGCCCGCCACGAGGCCGGCTCCCCGAACGTCATCGGCGTCTACTCCATCGCCTCCGCCTGCAAGGCCCTGACCGAGGCCGGCTTCGACAGCCTCGTCGCCCGCGAGCGCCACCTCATCGCCAAGGTCCGCGAAGGCCTGGCCGAGGTCCCGGCGGTCCGCGTCCTGTCGCTCTTCGGCGACGACGCCCCGCGCGTCGGCGTCATCTCCTTCGTGGTGGACGGCTGGAACAGCTCCCACTTCGCCGCAGCGCTGTCCGCGGAGTACGGGATCGGCGTCCGCGACGGCCTGTTCTGCGCCCACCCGCTGGTGCGCACCCTGCTCGGCAGCGAGCCGCAGGCCCAGGGCGAGTGCGGAGCCCCCGAGGCGGCCCCGGGGGAGCGCTCCCTGAACGCGATCCGCGTCAGCTTCGGCGCGGGCACCCCGGACGAGCACGTCGAGCGCTTCGTCCGCGCGGTGAAGGAGCTCGTCGCGGACGGCGCGAAGTGGCAGTACCGCACGGAGGAAGGCCGCTGCGTCCCGGCCGTCTGACACCGTACGGACCATGACCTACTGGGATCCGATACCGACCGTCCGGGCCTGCGTGGAGGGCGAGCCGCTCCCCGGCCTGGCCGCGTGGGTACCCGCGTACGACCACTCGTGGAGCACCTGGCCCGACACGTGGCAGGAGCGCAACTGGCGCAACGTGCCCGGGCCGTTCTACGGGGCGACGACCGACACCTGCTGGGTGGGGCGCGGCGTCGCGCCGGACCACATCCTGTACGACGACGAGTTCGGCCAGGAGTTCGTCTACCGTCAGCCGCGCACGCCCGAGGAGACGCACCGGGTCATGGCCGCGGCCTGGCAGGACCCGATGCGGGGATTCCAGTACGACGGGGACGAACGGTGGACGCCGGAGCTGGTCCGGGACTGGTGGCGGGAGCGGGGCCGGGTCCGCGAGTGGGCCGCGGCGCTGGACCGGAGCTGGTCGGTCTCGTCCCGGGCGGACCAGCGGGAGGCGGCGGCCGGTGCCCGTGCGTATGTGTCCCACATCGACGAGGGCCTCGCGGAGTACCTCCGCGGCTACGTCTTCCACCTGGCGGAGGGCCGCCGGGCCCACCGGGACGAGCACCTGCCGAAGCTCTGACCGGTGCCTGTGCCCTGCGGGCGGCTCGGGGGTGTGGGGCGGTGCCCCGCCGGAATGTCTCCTCGTCGTCGCGCCTGCGGGTGCCGCTGCGACAGGTGAGGGTGGTTGCACGCTCCTCCTGCGGGGACACTCCGCCGTGTCCCCACCCCACGGCCCGGTCCCTGCGGGCGGCTCGGCGGTGCGGGGGTGTGGGGCGGTGCCCCGCCGGAATGTCTCCTCGTCGTCGCGCCTGCGGGTGCCGCTGCGACAGGTGAGGGTGGTTGCACGCTCCTCCTGCGGGGACACTCCGCCGTGTCCCCGCCCCACGGCCGGCGCGGGGGAGCGGGGGCGTGCAGGGGCGTCCCCGCAGGAGGAGCGCGCAACCGCCCTCAGCGGCCGCGACAGGCCCGCAGGCGCGACGACGAGGAGACGCCCCGGAGGGCCCCCGCGTACGGCCGGGCCTGCGCAGATCCTGCTGAGCTGCCCGCAGGGCGACAGGCAGGCGCGACGACGAGGAGACGCCCCGGAGGGACCCCGCGTACGGCCGCGCCTACGGGTTCGGCTTCGGGGCACCATCCCAGCCCCGCCGGCGTTTGAGGCGTCGCGAAGCCCGGGCTAACGCAGACCGCGCAGCGCTACGCGTCCAGCCCGATGGCGAACGCCGCCTCCAGGTCGTGCTGCGAGTAGGTGCGGAACGCCACGTGCGTGTCCGTCGCCTCGACGCCCGGGATCTTGCTGATGCGGCCCGGGATGATGTCCGCCAGGTTCTCGTGGCGGGCCACGCGGACCAGCGCGATCAGGTCGTACGTCCCCGTGACGGAGTAGACCTCGCTGACGCTGTCCAGCGCGGCGATCGACTCGGCGATCTCGGGGATCCGGTCCACGCTGGTCTTGATGAGCACGATCGCGGTGATCACGGCTGGCTGTCTCCCTCGGTGGCCGTCGCTGGTCGCCTCACTCTAGTCGCACCCCGATACCGGACCCATGCGTAGAGGAAGCCGACCGAGAAGCCCACCAGGTGGGCCAGGTAGGCGACCCCGGGGCCGCTGTCCGCGCGCTGCGCCGCCACCCATTGGAGGGCGAACCAGAACAGCAGCACGATCCACGCCGGGAACCGCAGCGGCAGGAAGAACAGGAAGGGGAACAGGCTCGTCACCCTCGCCCGCGGGAGCAGGTAGAGGAAGGCGCCCAGCACCGCCGAGATGGCTCCGGACGCCCCCACCAGGGTCTGCGCGGACCCGGTGTTGGCCGCCGCGTACGCCGCCAGTGCCACGTACCCCGTACAGATGTAGAAGACGAGGAACGCCGGGCGGCCCATCCGCTCCTCCGCCATCGCCCCGAAGACGTAGAGGAAGAGCATGTTCCCGAGCAGGTGCAGCCAGCTGCCGTGGACGAACAGCGCCGTCAGGGGGGTGAGCCAGGCGCGCGGGGTGCCCGTGAAGAGCTCGTCCGGGACCACGCCCCAGCGCCGGAAGTACGCGGTCCCGGCGGCCAGGAGCTCGTCGCCCGTCCCGTAGACCGGGTTGAGCCCCGAGGCAGGGCCGAGTACGAACACCACACCGCAGCCCGCGATCAGCGCATGGGTGACCACCGGTCCCCGGGCAGCCTCGCGTACGGCCCGCCACCTTACGATCATGTGACAGAGCATGACGCAACGGGACCCACCTGAGGCGGTGGCAGGCCGTAGGGTTACGAGCTGCGGTCCGCCGGCCGGTGAAGACACGCGCAGACGGCGCCGCGGACGGCTTTAATTGAATCAGCTACGAAGGAGAGAGCGGCCTGATGACGGTTCCCCTGCCGACCGACACCACCCGGTGGCGCTGCACCCTGTGCGGCAACCTCACGCGCTTCGACGTCACCCGTTCGTCGAAGGTCGTCGAGTACGTCCACCTGGACCTCGCCGGGGAACCCAAGGTCGAGGAGCGCGAGGTGGTCAATGAGACCATCGAGTCGGTCCGCTGCCGCTGGTGCAACGCGGTGGACCAGATCGAGCTCGTGGACAGGCCGGGCGCGGACTCCTGACGGAGGCGTGCCCGCAGGTAGATCACGGTAGGGGTGACGGATTGTGGAGCCAGCAAGCGGCGCTGAGCCGGCCGACGCGGCCGGCGACGCCGCCGAGGCACTCGACCGCCCGCTGCCGGAAGGCGTGCGGCGGCGGGTCGTCGCGCTCGTCTCGGACGCCTTCGGCGCGCTGACGGTCGCGGACCTGCCGGCGCAGCTGCGCCAGTACGCCCGTTTCACCCCGACCCGGCGCGCCAAGTTCGCCGGCAACGCGATGGCCACGGCGGTCGAGACCGACGCCGTGTTCCGCAGCCGGGTCGCCGAGAAGCTGCGCGAGGCGCAGGCGGAGCTGGCCGCGGCCCTGGAGTCGGGTGCGCCGCCCGCCGCCGCGGATCCGCTGGACGTGGCGGCCGCCGCGTTCGTCCTGAGGCCGGCCGGCTGGGTCAAGCTGGTGGCCGCCGCGGGCGAGGAGGCGCAGCGCGCCGACGCCGAGCGGGTCGGCGAGGAGACCCGGCGCGAGCTGGAGCGGCTGCGCGAGGAGCTGGCCCACGCCCGGGAGGCGCAGCGCACGGGCGGTGAGCACGTGCGCGTGGAGCTGGACGCGGCCCGCAAGGAAGCGGAATCGCTTCAGCGCAAGCTGCGCAGCGCCCTCAGCGACGTCAAGCGCGGAGAGGCGGCCCTGCGCAAGCTGACCGCCGAGGTCGACGGGATCCGCGGCGACGCGGCCACCCGGGTCGCCGCCGCCGAGAGCGAGAGCCGGCGGCTCAAGTCCCGCCTCGCGGAGGTGGAGGCGGCGCTGGAGACCTCGCGCCGGGCCACCCGCGAGGGGCGCAGCATCGAGGACATGCGGCTGCGGCTGCTGCTGGACACCGTGCTGGACGCGGCCCAGGGGCTGCGCCGCGAGCTGGCGCTGCCGCCCGTGAACACCCGCCCGGCGGACACCGTGGACGCGGTGGAGCCGGGCCGGATGACGCCGAAGGACATCGCGGCGCGCGCCCTGTCGGAGACCGATCCGGCGCTGCTGGACCAGCTGTTGGCGCTGCCCCAGGCGCATCTGGTGGTCGACGGCTACAACGTGACCAAGACGGGCTATCCGACGATGCCGCTGGAGAAGCAGCGGCTGCGGCTGCTGGGCGGGCTGTCGATGCTGGCCGCGCAGACGGGCGCGGAGATGACCTGTGTCTTCGACGGCGCCGAACTGGCTGCCCCGGTGCTGCTCGCGCCGCCGCGCGGGGTGCGGGTGCTGTTCTCCAAGGCGGGGGTGACGGCGGACGAGCTGATCCGTCAGCTGGTGCGCGCCGAACCGCCCGGCCGGCCGGTGGTCGTGGTCTCCACCGACCGGGAGGTCGCCGACGGGGTGGCCAAGGCGGGTGCGCGGCCGGTGACGTCCGCTTTGCTCCTGAAGCGGCTTTCGCGCGTTTCGTAACTCCCCTCCTGAATGCCGGAATTGACCGGCGGCACAGCGAACGTACCGTCAAGTGCCCGGCACAGAGCGTGCGCTGTAGGTAAAGAACCTGGTCGGAGAGCGCTTTTTTTCCCGACGGGATTTGAACTGATCACAGCAAGGTCACTAGTGTGCGTTCAAACCTTCGTGCGGTAGATCACTCATTCGGGGTGGCGGCGAAGGTGCTGCCGAGTTGCGTTCTTCGGTGGCTCTAGGAAGAAGGAGCTCGCCTCCGTGGCGTCCCACCGTCGACCCAAGCAGCCGAACCGCACTCGTGTGACCGTGCTCGGCGCCACCGCGGCGGCCGTGGTCGCCCTCACCTCCCAGAGCGCCTCCGCCGCCCCGGCGAAGCCGACCAAGGACGAGGTCAAGACCCAGGTCGACGCCCTCTACGAAGAGGCGGAGCAGGCCACCGAGAAGTTCAACGGGGCCAAGGAGCGCCAGGAGACGCTGGAGAAGGAGATAGCCCAGCTCCAGGACCAGGTCGCCCGCGGCCAGGGCGACCTCAACGAGCTGCGCAGCACCCTCGGTTCGATGGCCAGCGCCCAGTACCGCAACGGCGGCATCGACCCCTCCCTCGCACTCCTCCTCTCCGAGGACCCCGACAGCTACCTGGACAAGGCCTCCTCCCTCGAGCACCTGAGCGGCAAGCAGGTCGAGGCGGTCCAGAAGATCCAGGCCAAGCAGCGCAGCCTCGCGCAGCAGCGCCAGGAGGCCTCCGGCAAGCTCGCCGACCTCGACGCCACCCGCAAGGAGCTGGCCGAGAAGAAGAAGGTCTCCACGGACAAGCTCGCCGCGGCCCAGGCCCTGCTCAACACCCTGACCGCGCAGGAGCGTACGGCGCTCAAGGACGAGGAGTCCCGCGCGAGCCGCGCCGACGGCCAGCGCGTCGACCTCGGCAACGTGAAGGCCTCCGGCCGCGCCGGAGCCGCCCTCGAAGCCGCCAAGACCAAGCTGGGCTTCACCTACCAGTCCGGCGGCACCGGCCCCAACGTCTACGACTGCTCGGGCCTGACCCAGTGGGCGTACAAGCAGGCCGGCGTCAACATCAGCCGCGTCACCTACACCCAGGCCAACGACGGCACGCGCATCAGCCGCAGCCAGCTCCAGCCCGGTGACCTGGTCTTCTTCTACGGGGACCTGCACCACGTCGGCCTCTACGCCGGCAACAACATGACGCTGCACGCCTCGAACCCGCGCAGCGGCATCAAGTACGAGTCGATGGACAACATGCCGTTCCAGTTCGGCGTCCGCATCGGCTGACGCGCCGCACACCGCCCATCCGGGCGAATTCCGCGGCCCCTTTCTGACCACACGCCCCGCCGGTGACCTGCGTCTCCTGCGGGGCGTCGCTGTGTGCGCCCTCCGACGGTCGTTGGTCGGCATGTGACCGTCCGGCTACTGTCTGCCAGCGCGGAACCCGGCACAAAGGCCGTCCACGGGGGGCGGACCCGGGCCACACACAGCGGAAGGGAGCGGTTTCACGTGGCGTCCCATCGCCGGAGCGGGCTCGGCAGCCTCGACCGGAACACGAAGGTCACCGTCCTCACCGCCGCCGCGGCCACGGCCGCGGTCGCCATGACGGGCGCACCCGCCGGCGCCGCCCCCGGCCTCCCGTACGAGCCCGGCGGCGCGGCGAGGACGGGAGTCAGTGCCCAGGTCGACCGGCTCTTCGAGGAGGCCGAGCAGGCCACCGAACGGTTCAACGAGGCGGGCGAGAAGGCCGACCGGCTCCGCGCCGAGGTGACCCGGGCCCAGGACGCGGTGGCCCGCGCCCAGGAACGCATCAACACCATGCGGGGCGTCCTCGGCACCTTCGCAGGGGCCCAGTACCGCAGCGGCGGCATCGACCCCGCCGTCGGCCTGATGCTGGCCGAGGACCCCGACGCCTACCTGGAGCAGGCCGCCGCCCTGGACCGGCTGACCAGCCGTCAGGCCCGCCAGCTCGACGAACTCCGCGAGGAGCAGCGCCGACTCGGCCAGGAGCGCCGCGAGGCCTCCGGCAAGCTCGCCGAACTCGACGCCCTGCGCTCCGACGTGGCCCGGCACAAGCGCTCCGTCACCGCGAAGCTCGCGGCCGCCCGGCGGCTGCTCAACGCCATGCCGTCCGAGGAGCGGGCCGACTTCGAGCGCTCCTCGCGCTCCGCCGGCCGCGCCGACGTACTGCCCGAGCTGCCCTCCTTCGGCCCGTCGTCGGGGCGCGCCGCGGCCGCCGTGATGGCGGCCCGGTCCGCGGTCGGCCGCCCCTACGTGTGGGGCTCCACCGGACCCTCCGGCTTCGACTGCTCCGGGCTGATGGTCTGGTCGTACCGGCAGGCGGGGGTCTCGCTGCCGCGCACCTCGCAGGCCCAGCGGCACGCCGGCCGGCAGGTGCCCCTGTCGCAGGCCCGCCCGGGCGACCTGGTGACGTACCGCTCGGACGCCAGCCACGTCGGCATGTACGTCGGCAACGGCCAGGTGGTGCACGCCCCGTACCCGGGGGCCCGGGTGCGCTACGACCCCGTCGGGATGATGCCCGTGTCCTCGGTGACCCGCCCCTGACGGCCGGCCGCCGGGCCCCGGCCCCTGCCCCCGGCCCTGGCCCCGGACCCGGCCGGGGGCCCGTCGCCCGGACCGTGCGTACGATCGGCGGATGCTCCCGGTCCGCCGCCTCGTCCGTGTCCTGCCGCTGCTGCTGTGCGTGCTGCTCGCCGGCTGCGCGGCACGGCCGGCCGACACCACCGAGCGCGACGTCCGCGCGGCCGTGGCCGACTGGTCGCGGGTGCCGCCCGAGAGGCTCTCCGGGATCCCGCTCGACGGCTGGGCGTACGAGGTCGCCTCGGTGCGGCGGGACGGCGCACGGGCCCTCGTACGGGCCGAGCTGCGCTACCGGCTGACCGGCTACGACACGGCCCCGGGAGGCTCGGAACGCGAGCTGGAACTCGAACGCGCGGCGGGCGGCGGCCCCTGGCGGGTACGTGCCGACCGGCCCGCGCCGGGCGCGCTGCCGCAGCTGTGGGACCAGGGCCCGGTGTCGGTGGTCCGCGGTACGCACTCCCTGGTCCTGGGCGGCGCCGGACAGTCCCCCGAGGCGTTGGCCGCGATCGCCGCCGAGGCCGACCGGGCGGTGCCCGCGGCGAGCGCCGCCTGGCCCCGGCCCTGGGCCGGACGGGTGGTGGTGCTGGTCCCCGGGTCCCTGGAGCGGATGGCGGGGCTGCTGGGCCGGCCCGCCGACGCGTACCGGGGCTTGGGCGCCGTCACCACCGGCCGGGTGGGCGCCGGGCCGGCCCCGGCGGACCGGGTGGTGATCAACCCGGAGGGGTACGCGGAGCTGGGCGAGGAGGGCCGGCGGGTCATCCTCACCCACGAGGTCACCCACGTGGCCACGCGGGCGGCGACCACCGCCACGACCCCGCTGTGGCTCTCCGAGGGCTTCGCGGACTGGGCGGCGTACCGCGGCACCCCCACCACCCCGGAGCAGGGCGCCCCGGCGCTGGCCCGGGCGGTGCGGCGCGGCGAGGTGCCGGCCGAGCTGCCCCAAGCGGAGGACTTCGCCTTCGGCGGCGACCCGGAGGCACTGGCCCGGGCCTACGAGGGGGCGTGGCTGGCCTGCCGGCTGATCGCGGACCGGTGGGGCGGGGCGGCGCTCGTGGGCCTGTACGAGAAGGCGGGGCGCGGGCCGTGGCCGACGGCGCTGCGGGAGGCGCTCGGGACGGACCCGGCCGGGCTGACGAAGGAGTGGCAGGAGGCCCTGCGGAAGGAGTTCCGCTGAGGGCGTCCGGTACGTTGGCAGCGATGCACAAGACGCTGATCGTGACCAACGACTTCCCGCCGCGCCCCGGCGGTATCCAGGCCTTCCTGCACAACATGGCGCTGAGGCTGGATCCCGACCGCATCGTCGTCTACGCCTCCACGTGGAAGCACGGCGCGGAGGGCCGCGAGGCCACCGCCGCCTTCGACGCGGAGCAGCCGTTCCAGGTGGTCCGCGACCGTACGACGATGCTGCTGCCGACCCCGCGCGTGACGCGGCGGGCGGTGGGTCTGCTGCGCGAACACGGCTGCGAGTCCGTGTGGTTCGGGGCGGCGGCCCCGCTCGGTCTGATGGGCCCGGCGCTGCGGCGCGCGGGCGCCCGGCGGATCGTGGCGACGACGCACGGGCACGAGGCGGGCTGGGCCCAGCTGCCGGCGGCGCGGCAGCTGCTGCGGCGGATCGGCGAGGGCACGGACACGCTGACCTACCTGGGGGAGTACACGCGCTCGCGGATCGCCTCGGCGGTGACGGAGCGGGCGGCGGCCCGGATGGTGCAACTCCCGCCGGGGGTGGACGAGAAGACCTTCCACCCGGAGTCGGGCGGGGCGGAGGTCCGGGCGCGGCTCGGGCTGACCGACCGCCCGGTGGTCGTCTGCGTCTCGCGCCTCGTTCCCCGCAAGGGGCAGGACACGCTGATCGAGGCGATGCCGCGGATCCTGGCGGCGGTGCCGGACGCGGTGCTGCTGATCGTGGGCGGCGGGCCGTACGAGGCGGACCTGAGGGCGCTGGCGGTCTCGACCGGGGTCGCGGAGTCGGTGGTCTTCACGGGGGCGGTCCCGTGGTCCGAACTGCCCGCCCACTACGGCGCGGGCGACGTCTTCGCGATGCCGTGCCGGACCCGGCGGGGCGGGCTGGACGTGGAAGGGCTCGGCATCGTCTACCTGGAGGCCTCGGCCACGGGTCTGCCGGTGATCGCGGGGGACTCCGGCGGGGCGCCGGACGCGGTGCTGGACGGCGAGACGGGCTGGGTCGTCCGGGGCGGCGCCCCCGACGACGCGGCGGACCGGATCGTCACGCTCCTGCAGGACCCGGCCCTTCGCTCCCGCATGGGTGAACGGGGCCGCGCGTGGGTGGAGGAGAAGTGGCGCTGGGACCTCCTGGCGGAACGCCTGCGCGAGCTGCTGTAGCGGGGCCATGTGCGGCGCCGCAGCCGACGGACTGCGCAGCCACGTCTGACTGTTCCTCAGATGTCTGTCAATACCGCGTCTGGGCGGACGGCTGGATTCCGCCCATGATGCGGCCATGACACCCAATCTGACGCGCCGTCACCTCCTGGGGCTCGGCGCACTCTCGACCGCCTCCGCGCTCGGATTCACCCGGATCGGGGCGGCCTCCGCCGCCGCCGTCGAACCCGCCGCCGCCCAGTACGCTCCCGCGATAGTCGTCGGTTCCGGTTACGGATCCGCCGTCGCCGCGCTGCGGCTCGGGCAGGCCGGCGTGCGGACCGTCGTCCTCGAAATGGGCCGGCTCTGGGACGGGCCCGGGCCCGACGGCAAGGTCTTCCCCTCCACCTCCGCGCCCGACCACCGTTCCATGTGGTTCCGCACCCGCACCGAGGCCCCGCTCGCCCAGTTCCTCTGGCTCGACGTGGTCAACCGCGACATCAGCCCGTACCCGGGGGTGCTGGACCGGGTGAACTTCGGCGACATGTCCGTGTACGTGGGCCGCGGCGTCGGCGGCGGGTCGCTGGTCAACGGCGGCATGGCGCCGACGCCCCGCCGCTCGTACTTCTCCGAGGTGCTGCCGCAGGTCAACGCCGACGAGATGTACGGCACGTACTACCCCCGCGCCCGCGCCATGCTCGGCGTCAACGACATCGACCCGGCCTGGTTCGAGTCCACGGAGTGGTACCGCTTCGCCCGGATCTCCCGCAAGCACGCCCAGAACACCGGCCTGAAGACCGTCTTCGTGCCCAACGTCTACGACTTCGAGTACATGAAGCGCGAGGCGGCCGGCACCGCCCCCAGGTCGGCGCTGGCCGGCGAGGTCATCTACGGCAACAACCACGGGAAGAAGAGCGTCGACAAGACCTACCTCGCCGCCGCCCTCGGCACCGGCAACGTCACCATCGAGACCATGCAGCGCGTGGTCGGCGTACGGCAGGACCCCGCCGGGGGGTACGTGCTGACGGTGCAGACCAGCGACGTGACCGGACGGGTCACCCAGGTCCGCGAGCTCGGCTGCCGGCAGCTCTTCCTCGGGGCCGGCAGTCTCGGCACCACCGAGATCCTGCTGCGGGCCCGCGAGACCGGGACGCTGCCCGCGCTCGACGCCAAGGTCGGGCGCGGCTGGGGCCCCAACGGCAACATCATGACCGCCCGCGCCAACCACCTCTGGGACACGGTCGGCGCCAACCAGGCCACCATGCCCGCCATGGGCATCGACGACTGGGACAACGCCGCCAACCCGGTCTTCGCCGAGATCGCCCCGCTCCCCATGGGGCTGGAGCACTGGATCTCGATGTACCTGGCCATCACGAAGAACCCGGAGCGCGGGCACTTCACCTACGACGCCGCCACCGACTCGGCCCGCCTCAACTGGCGCCGGGACCAGAACACGCCCGCGGTCAACGCGGCGAAGAACCTCTTCGACCGCGTCAACTGGCGGAACTTCACGATGTACCGGTACGACCTCTTCGGCGGCAACAGGGCCTTCGCCGACAACTTCACCTACCACCCGCTCGGCGGCTGCGTGCTCGGCGACGCCACCGACGTGTACGGACGGGCGAAGGGCTATCAGGGGCTGTACGTCGTGGACGGGTCCCTGATCCCCGGCTCGCTCGGCGTGAACCCGTTCGTGACCATCACCGCCCTCGCGGAGCGGAACATGGCCAGGATCCTCGCCGAGGACCCGAGGTAGCGACCGCGACTAGCCCCGGTACAGCGCGTCGATCTCGTCCGCGAAGTCCTTCGCCACCACGTTGCGCTTCAGCTTCAGCGACGGCGTGATGTGGCCCGACTCCTCCGTGAACTGGGAGGGCAGAATGCGGAATTTCCGCACCGATTCCGCCTTGGACACCGCCGCGTTGCCGTCGTCCACGGCCTTCTGGACGGCGGCGATGAGGTCCGCGTCCTCGCGCAGCTCCGCCGCCGTGACCCCGGCCGGCTTGCCGTTCTCCGCGGCCCAGCGGCCGAGGAACTCCTCGTCGATGGTGACCAGCGCGGCCACGAACGGCCTCGCGTCGCCCACCACCATGCACTCCGCGACCAGCGCGTGCGCCCGGATCCGGTCCTCGATCACGGCGGGGGCGACGTTCTTGCCGCCCGCGGTGACGATGAGTTCCTTCTTGCGTCCGGTGATCGCGAGGTAGCCGTCCTCGTCGAGGGTGCCGACGTCGCCGGTGTGGAACCAGCCGTCGGTCAGCGCCTCGGCGGTCGCCGTCTCGTTCTGCCAGTAGCCGTTGAAGATGTGCTCGCCGTGCAGCAGCACCTCGCCGTCGTCCGCGATGCGCACCACGGAGCCCGGCAGCGGCTGGCCGACCGTACCGATCTTCGTCTTGTCCCACGGGTTGAAGGCCGTGGCCGCGCAGGACTCCGTCAGGCCGTAGCCCTCCAGCACGGTGAAGCCGATGCCGCGGAAGAAGTGGCCGAGCCGCTCGCCCAGCGGGGCGCCGCCGGAGATCGCGTACTCGCCGCGCCCGCCGAGCACCGTGTGCAGCTTGCTGTAGACCAGCTTCGAGAACAGCTTGTGCTTCAGCTTCAGGCCGAAGGACGGGCCGCCCGGGGCGTCCAGCGCCCGGCTGTAGGCGATCGCCGTCTCGGCGGCGGCGTCGAAGATCTTGCCCTTGCCGTCGGCCTGGGCCTTGGCGCGCGCCGAGTTGTAGACCTTCTCGAAGACGCGCGGCACACCGAGGATCAGGGTGGGCCGGAAGGACTGGAGCTCGTCGGTCAGGTTCTTGATGTCCGGTACGCAGCCCAGGCGGATCGGCGCCAGGACGGCCGCCACCTCCACCAGGCGCCCGAAGACGTGCGCGGCCGGCAGGAAGAGCAGCACGGAGCACTCGCCGGTGCGGAAGAGCGGGCTGAGGCGCTCCACCACGTTGCCGCACTCGGCGAAGAAGTTGCGGTGGGTCAGCACGCAGCCCTTGGGGCGGCCGGTGGTGCCCGAGGTGTAGACGATGGTGGCCGGGTCGTCGGCGTTGGCGAGGCTGCTGCGCTCCTCGACCTCTTCGTCGGTGATCCCCGCGCCGGCGGCCTTCAGCGTGTCCAGCGCACCCTGCTCGATCTCCCAGACCTCGCGCAGCTCCGGGAGCCGGTCGCGCAGCGAGGCCACGGACGCGCTGTGCGCCGGGCTCTCCACGATGACCGCCACGGCGCCGGAGTCGCCGAGGATCCACTGGACCTGCTCGGGGGAGCTGGTCTCGTACACGGGGACGGTGACGCCGCCCGCGCTCCAGATCGCGAAGTCGAACAGCACCCACTCGTAGCGGGTGCGGGAGATGAGGGCGACCCGGTCGCCGGGCCGGATGCCGGCGGCGACGAGACCCTTGGCCGCGGCGCGGACCTCGGCCAGGAACTCCGTCGCGGTCACGTCCTGCCACCGGCCGTCGGCGGCCTTGCGGCTCATGACGGCGGTGTCTGGATGCTGAGCGGCGTTGCGGCGGATGAGATCCGTCAGGTTCCCGTCCGACGGGACCTCGTACAGGGCCGGAAGGCTGAACTCGCGCAAGACTGCTGCTCCTCTGGGCGCCATCGCCACCATGTGGACCGAGCGGACGTTACCCACCGGTAGTGGGTTCCCGATAGAGGGAACCGGCCAGATGTTCCGTGCGTCACATTCTGTCCTTGCACTGCCTGGCCCTCACGTGCCGACAGTAGTCGACCACTTCGGAGACTCGGAAGTAACCGCAGGTCCGGCCGCCTCTCCCACCCCCTCTACCAGGCGCTGCCGGGCCCCCCTAGGGTGGGCGGCATGGGTGGCAGCATGCGGAGCGGGCGCAGCGGCGCGAGCGGATCGAGCCGGACCGGCGGACCGGGCCGCACGCGGGTCCACGTCGTGAGCGACGTGCACGGCAACACCGAGGCCCTCGCCCGTGCGGGAGAAGGGGCCGACGCCCTGATCTGCCTCGGCGACCTCGTCCTCTTCCTCGACTACGCCGACCACTCGCGCGGGATCTTCCCCGACCTCTTCGGCGTCGAGAACGCCGACCGGATCGTCGAGCTGCGCACCGCGCGCCGGTTCGAGGAGGCCCACGCCTTCGGGCGGGGACTGTGGGCCGGGCTGGACCGGGACCGGCTGATCGAGGGCGCGGTGCGCCGCCAGTACGCCGAGATGTTCGCCGCCTTCCCGAACCCGACGTACGCCACCTACGGCAATGTCGACATCCCGGGTCTGTGGCCGGAATACGCCGACCGTGACGGCCTGACCGTGCTCGACGGCCAGCGGGTGGAGATCGGCGGCCGCGTCTTCGGCTTCGTCGGCGGCGGACTGCCCTCGCCGATGCGCACCCCGTACGAGGTGGACGTCGAGGAGTACGCCGCCAAGGTGGAGGCCCTCGGCGAGGTGGACGTACTGTGCTCCCACATCCCGCCGGAGGTGCCCGAGCTCTGCTACGACACGGTCGCGCGCCGGTTCGAACGCGGCAGCGAGGCCCTGCTGGCCGCCATCCGCCGCACCCGCCCCCGGTACGCCCTCTTCGGGCACGTGCACCAGCCGCTGGCGCGGCGGATGCGGATCGGGGCCACGGAGTGCGTGAACGTCGGCCACTTCGCCGCGACCGGCCGGCCGTGGGTGCTGGAATGGTGACCGGCGGCCGGTTCACGACGGCCGCCAGCGGGCCGGGGGAGGCCCTGGAGTGGCGGAGTCCGCACGCGCGGTAGCCTTCACGCGGCGGCCGGAGGCCGCACACATCCTCGAAACACTCCACGGAGGAGCGACCGCGATGGCGGAACACACCAGCTCAAGCATCACGATCGAGGCTGCGCCCAGCGACGTGATGGCCGTGATCGCCGACTTCGCCCGCTACCCCGAATGGACCGGCGAGGTGAAGGAGGCCGAGGTGCTGGCCACCGACGCCGAGGGGCGCGCCGAGAAGGTCCGCCTGCTGCTCGACGCCGGCGCGATCAAGGACGACCACACCCTCGCCTACACCTGGAAGGGTACGGACGAGGTCAGCTGGACCCTGGACAAGTCCCAGATGCTGCGCCAGCTGGACGGCTCGTACCGGCTGGCCCCGGTGGACGGCGGCAAGCGTACCGAGGTCACCTACCAGCTGACCGTGGACGTCAAGATCCCCATGCTCGGCATGATCAAGCGCAAGGCGGAGAAGGTCATCATCGACCGGGCGCTGGCGGGCCTGAAGAAGCGCGTCGAATCCGTCTGAGCACCCGCAGCAACCGAGCAACCCGGCAGTAGGCACCCGCACATGCACACCTTGCTGATCACCGGCCCCGGCGGCGCCGGGCGGACGACCGTGGCCGCGGCCACCGCCCTCGCCGCGGCCCGCCACGGGCGGCGGGTGCTGCTGCTGTCCGGCGACGTCGGCGACCCGCTCGCCGCCCTGACCGGGGAGGATCCCCTCCCCGGTCTGCGGGTGGCCCGGGTCGACTCCGGCGAGGAGTTCCGCGAGGAGCTCGTCGCCCTGCAGGAGCGCGGATCCGCGCTCCTCGCGATGGTCGGCGCCCGCCCGCTCGGGGCCGAGGAGCTCACCGAGCTGCCCGGCGCCGAGCAGTTCGCCCTGCTGCGCGCCCTGCGGCGGGCCGCCGCCGCACCCGGCACCGACCTCGTCGTCGTCGACATGCCCCCGCTCCACCAGACCCTCTCCACCCTGGCCCTGCCCGCCCAGCTGCGCCGCTACCTCACCCGGCTGCTCCCCGCCGAGAAGCAGGCCGCCCGCGCCCTGCGGCCCGTACTGGCCCAGCTCGCCGGCGTGCCCATGCCCGCGCAGTGGCTCTACGAGGCCGCCGCCCGCTGGGACGAGGAGCTCGCCGCCGTCCAGGCCGTCGTCGAGGCCGACACCACCGAACTGCGCCTGGTCGCCGAACCGGGACCGGCCGCCGCCGACGCGCTGCGGCTCGGACGGCTCGGACTCGCCCTCCAGCAGCTGCCCGTCCGCGACCTCGTCGCCAACCGGACGGTGCCGCAGGGCTCCGCCGACCCCTGGCTCGCCGGGCTCGCCGCCCAGCAGGAGAAGTACGCCGCCGAGTGGGCCGGGGAGATCCCCGTCGTCACCCTCGCCCACCTCGGCCGGGACCCGCGCGGCCCGCAGGACCTGGACCGGCTCGCCGCCGCGGACGGGCTCCTCCCCGCCGCGCCCGCACCCCGCGGGGCCTGGGCCGTCGAGGACCGGCTCGCCGCGGACGGGGTGCTCGTCTGGGTGGTACCGCTGCCCGGCGCGCACAAGCGCGACCTCGACCTCGTACGCCGCGGCGACGAGCTGCTGCTCACGGCCGGCCCGTACCGCAGGATCGTTCCGCTTCCCGCGGCGCTGCGCCGCTGCACCGTCTCCGGCGCCGCCCTGGCCGCGGGCGAGCTCCGCATCCGCTTCACCCCGGACCCGGGGCTGTGGCCGCGCGCGCAGTGAACGGCGTACCCCCGTTCGGGTACCGTCGAAGGTAGCCCGTACCGCACGCACAGCAGCCGCCGCAGGAGAGTCCGCCATGAGCGAGGCCACCGACCGCCCCACCGACGAGGACGCCTGGGCCAAGGCCTGTGCCGAGGACCTCGCCGCCGAGAAGGAGCGCATGCGCGGACAGGACCGGCCCGGCTCGGCCGGCACCGGAACCGCCGCCGAGGAGCTGTTCAAACTCTTCGAAGCCGTCGCCGACAAGGTCTCCGGGCTGAACAACCCCCTGTTCGGCGTGGCCGCCCAGGGCGCGGTGCGCCAGATCGTCGACCAGGCCAAGACCGCGGCCAAGCCCGTCATCCAGCGCAACCCCGAGGTCTTCGACCACCTCGCGGCCGCCGGCTCCGAGCTCCTCGCCGCCTACCGCTCGGCCGTCGAGGGCCACGAGCGCCGCTGGACCCAGGACACCCCTCCCGCGCCGCGCCGGGAGCGCAACCCGCGCGACGACGGCCCCGACGCGGGCCCGGCCGAGCGGATCGATCTCGACTGAGGGCCCGCCGCCCTCGGGTACCGTTGGCCGTGGCGGGGTTTGACCGGAAACCGAGGGACTAATGGGACTCACCATCGGCGTCGACATCGGCGGCACGAAGATCGCGGCCGGCGTGGTCGACGAAGAGGGCACGATCCTTGAGACGTACAAGGTGCCCACCCCGCCGACCGCGGACGGAGTGACGGAGGCCATCTGCGCCGCCGTCTCCGAGGTCAGCAGCAACCACACCATCGACGCCGTCGGCATCGGCGCCGCCGGATACGTGGACGACAAGCGCGCGACCGTACTCTTCGCGCCGAACATCAACTGGCGCCACGAGCCGCTGAAGGACAAGGTCGAGCAGCGCATCGGCCTGCCCGTCGTCGTCGAGAACGACGCGAACTGCGCCGCCTGGGGCGAGTACCGCTTCGGCGCCGGCCAGGGCCACGACGACGTCATCTGCATCACGCTCGGCACCGGCCTGGGCGGCGGCATCATCATCGGCAACAAGCTCCGGCGCGGACGCTTCGGCGTCGCCGCCGAGTTCGGGCACATCCGGGTCGTCCCGGACGGCCTGCTGTGCGGCTGCGGCAGCCAGGGCTGCTGGGAGCAGTACGCCTCCGGCCGCGCGCTCGTCCGGTACGCGAAGCAGCGCGCCAACGCCACCCCCGAGAACGCGGTGGCCCTGCTCGCGCTGGGCGACGGCACCCCCGAGGGCATCGAGGGCAAGCACATCAGCGAGGCCGCGCGAGCCGGTGACCTGGTGGCCATCGACGCCTTCCGCGAGCTGGCCCGCTGGGCCGGCGCCGGCCTCGCCGACCTGGCCTCGCTCTTCGACCCGTCGGCCTTCATCGTCGGCGGCGGGGTCTCCGACGAGGGCGACCTCGTCCTCGACCCGATCCGCAAGTCCTTCAAGCGCTGGCTGGTCGGCGGCGCCTGGCGACCGCACGCGCAGGTGCTCGCCGCGCAGCTCGGCGGCAAGGCCGGCCTCGTCGGCGCGGCGGACCTGGCCCGCCAGGGCTGACGACACCGGCTGCTTCGCGTCCCGCCCGCCGCGCCCCTTGGGGGAGCGGCGGGCGGCTGCGTATCTTGCGGTGCATGGACCAGTTGCTGCCCTCGCTGCCGAAGTCCCGTACGGAGCCCGACGGTTCTGCCGTGATCCGGGTACTCAGCTACAACATCCGCTCGCTGCGCGACGACGAGGAGGCGCTGGCCCGGGTCATCCGGGCGTGCGAGCCCGACCTCGTCTTCGTCCAGGAGGCGCCGCGGTTCTTCCGGTGGCGCAAACACGCGGCGCGACTCGCCGCGAAATGTGACCTGGTGGTGCTGAGCGGGGGCGGGACGGCGGCCGGGCCGCTGCTGCTGTGCTCGCTGCGGGTCTTCGTGGAGCGGACGGAGGACGTCCTGCTGCCGCGCACCCCCGGCCTGCACCGGAGGGGCTTCGCCACGGCGGTGGTCCGCGTCGGCGCCGCCCGCGCGGGGCTGGTCAGCGCGCACCTGTCCCTGGACCGGGCGGAGCGGGTCGCCCAGGCGGATCTCCTCCTGGATCGGGTGGCGGGGATGGACACGCCGTACGTGATCGCCGCGGGCGACGTGAACGAGGACCCGGGCGGTCCGGCCTTCGCCCGTCTCGCGGGGACGTTGCAGGACTGCCGGGCGGTGGCCCCGTGGGGCGGCGGCGACACCTTCCCGGTGTCGGCACCGGACCGGCGCATCGATGCGGTGTTCGCCAGCGCGGGTGTGGAGGTGCTGGGGTGTGGCGTGCCGGTGGGACTGCCGGGCGTCTCGTCCACGGACCTCCGGTCCGCGACGGACCACCTCCCGGTCCTGGCGGCCCTCCACCTGCCGGCTGCGCCGTAGCCCCGCGGACCGGGCGCGCCGCCGTCGCGGGGGCGCTGCCGCCGGACCCTCCCCCAGCTACCGCTGGGGGTACCCCCAGTGCCTCAAACGCCGGCGGGGCTGGAAAATCCAGCCCCGCCGGCGTTTGAGGCGCGGGGTTCGGGGCGGAGCCCCGGTCTTTCAGCCCGTCCGGCGTTTGAGGACCGGGGGTCCGGGGGCCGGCCCCCGGGAACGGGGCCGCACCCGGGCAGCAGAACGGGCCGGGCCCGAGGTTCCGTGGAACCTCGGGCCCGGCCCGGAAAGCGCGGCTGCCGACCGCAGAGACGGCGGCGGCGCCTAGTTGTCGTCCTCGTCGATCAGAAAGCCCCGCATCGGCGACGGCGCCTGCATCGGCTGCGGCGCAGCCGGCCGCACCGGAGCCATCGGCTGGGTCATCGCCGGGGACATCTGCTGCTGGCCGCCGTACGACGGGCCCGCGCCCATCGGGGAGGGACCGCCCATGGGCGACGGGCCGCCCATCGAGGGGCCACCCATGGAGTGCCCCATCGCACCGGCCGGAGCCATCGAGGGCGACGGCGACGGCGGCAGTGCGGGACCGGCCGGGTTCCGCGGCGGGGCGAGCGAGTCGTCGGCCTGGGTCTCCAGCTGGCGCAGCTGCGACTCCAGGTAGGACTTCAGACGCGTACGGTACTCACGCTCGAAGCCCCGCAGGTCCTCGACCTTGCGCTCCAGCGTGGCGCGGGCGGACTCCAGGGAGCCCATCGCGACGCGGTGCTTCTCCTGCGCGTCCCGCTCCAGCGCGTCGGCCTTGGCGCGGGCGTCCCGCTCCAGGCCCTCGGCGCGCGACCGGGCCTCGCCGACGATCTTGTTGGCCTCGGAGCGGGCCTCCGCGATCGCCTGGTCGGCGGTCTGCTGCGCCAGCGACAGGACGCGGGCGGCGCTGTCGCCACCGGGGCCCTGCTGCGGGAGCTGCGGCTGCTGCTGCATCTGCTGCATCTGCTGACCCATGGGCTGCATCTGCTGCATCGGCTGCTGCATCTGCTGGCCCATGGGCTGCATCTGCTGGCCGAGCGGGTTCTGGCCGCCCATGGACTGCTGCTGGCCCATGGGCTGCTGGCCCATGCCCTGCGGTCCGCCCATGGGGTGCTGCTGCATGGGGCCGCCCATGGGGCCGCCCATCGGGCCGGGGCCCTGCTGGCCCTGGCCGCCGGGGCCCGGCGGGAGCTGCGGCTGGCCGCCCGGGAGCTGCGGCGGGCCCATCTGCTGCTGCGGCGGGCCGGATATGGCCGCGGGCACGGGGGCGCCGGGGCCGCGCTGGTCCTGGGGTTCCGGCTTGCGCATGCCCTGCTGCTGCTGGTTCTGCGCGGCGGCACGCGTGGCGGCTGCCAGCTTGGCGCGCAGGTCCTCGTTCTCGCGCAGCAGGCGCGTCAGTTCGGACTCGACCTCGTCGAGGAAGGCATCGACCTCGTCCTCGTCATAGCCTTCTCGGAGGCGGACGGTCGTGAACTGCTTGTTCCGCACGTCCTCGGGAGTCAGCGGCATGTCTTCTTCACCTCTACGTAGTCGTCGGCAGTCGGCAAGACCGTATCGGGACTGTCCCCGCGCGCGCGGAGAAGTTCATCGTTCACACGCTTCTCGCAGCGGTGCTCACGAAACTGATGAGGATGTAAACGATGATCATCAGAACGAAGAAGGACAGGTCGAGTGCCACGCCCCCGAGACGCAACGGCGGGATGAGCCGCCGAAGAAGCTTGAGCGGTGGATCGGTGACAGTGTAGGTGGCCTCCAGAACGACCACCATCGCCTTGCCGGGTGCCCATGAACGTGCGAACTGGAACACATAGTCCATGACCAGTCGGAAGATCAGCACGATGAGGAAGCACATCAGCGCGATGTAGACCACCTGTAGTGCGACGCCCATCCCGCGCTTCCCTCTCCCCGTTTCCCGCTCTGTTCCCGGTCCCGTATCTGACGGATCGGTCTAGCTTTGGTTGAAGAACCCGCCCTCCGCGATGCGAGCCTTGTCCTCCGCCGTGACATCGACGTTAGCAGGCGACAGCAGGAACACCTTCTGTGTCACGCGTTCAATGCTGCCGTGCAGACCGAAGACGAGACCGGCGGCGAAGTCCACGAGACGCTTCGCGTCCGTGTCGTCCATCTCCGTGAGATTCATGATCACCGGAGTGCCCTCACGGAAGTGTTCCCCGATGGTACGGGCCTCGTTGTAGGTCCGGGGGTGCAGCGTCGTGATGCGGTACGGCTCCCGCTCGGAGACGACCTTGGGCATGATCACGGGGGCGTTCTTCTCCAGGTTCGTGCGATCAGGTGTGATGGATGCCACGGGGGCAATTCGCGCAGGACGTCCGTTTTCCACCGGAATTGGGATGGGTTCCCGCTGCGCCGGAGGCTGTACGGCTCGTACCGGTTCGTCCGAAACGGGCGATTGGTGCACGGGCTGCTGTCGGCGATCCCGCTCCCGAGCCCGTTCCATCTCCGGCTCGGGCTCGAACTCGTCGTCGGGGTCGTACCCCGGGTTGTCGTACCGGTCGTCCTCCACGAGGCCGAGGTAGACCGCCATCTTGCGCATCGCGCCGGCCATTCTCCGAGTCCTCCGCTCTGTGGTGGATCGCCCTGTCGCAGGTGCCGCCGTGTCACGAATGTCACCAACTGCCCGCGATCCACGTGGTCTGCCCGCTCATCGGCGGGAATGACCATATTTTCTGCTGTGGTCCGACTTTCTTCGCGACGTTACCCGAGCCGGGGTCTCGCGCCGAGTACCGCAGTGCCGACGCGTACATGTGTCGCACCGGCCGCAACGGCCTGTTCCAGGTCTGCGCTCATCCCGGCCGACACCATCGTGGCAGCAGGATGGTCCGCGCGCATGCGGGATGACAATTCCATCAACCGCTCGAAGGCGGCCTGTTCGCGTCCCGCGTAGGGGCCGGACAGCGGAGCGACGGTCATCACTCCGTCGATCCGCAGCCCCGGTGCCGCGGCGACGAGGTCCGCCAACTCCGCGAGCTGCTCCGGCGCCGCGCCGCCGCGGGCCCCGCGCTCCCCCGACTCCGCGTCGAGGGCGAGCTGCACGAGGCAGCCGAGCTCCCGGCCGGCGTTCGAGGCGGCGGCGGAGAGGGCGGTCACGAGCCTGGGGCGGTCGACCGACTGCACCACATGCGCGTATCCCGCCACGGAACGGACTTTGTTCGTCTGCAACTGGCCGACGAAGTGCCAGCTGAGCGGCAGATCCGCGCAGGCCGCGGCCTTGGGGGCGGCATCCTGGTCCCGATTCTCCGCAACATGACGGATGCCCAGGTCCGCCAGCAGTCGTACGTCGCTCGCGGGATAGGTCTTGGTGACCACGATGAGCGTCACCTCGTCCCGCGCCCGGCCCGCCGCCGCGCAGGCGGACGAGATACGTTCCTCCACCCGCCCGAGGTTCTCGGCGAGCTCCGACTTACGATCCGTCATTCTTCTTTCCCCCCGGGGGTCCGGGGTTCGTCCCCCGGGAAGACTCCGTCAACCAGACATATCCGGCGAGCCGTCCGGTCACCCGGTCGCGGCGGTACGAGAAGTGGTCCCGCGACTCCAGTGTGCAGACCGGGGAGCGGCGGCTGTTCACCACCCCCGCCTCCGCGAGCTGCGCGTGCACTCCGGCGACCACGTCCACGGCCGGTGTCCCCCAGCTGGTCTCGGCCCGGGCGGCGGGCACCACTTCGGCCACCGCCTCCCGCATCTCGGCGGGCACCTCGTAGCAGTGCCCGCAGACCGCGGGTCCGGTCAGGGCGATGATCCGCCCGGGTTCGGCGCCGAGGGAGACCATCGCCTCCACGGCCGCGGGCACCACCCCGGCGACCAGTCCCGGCCGCCCGGCGTGGGCGGCCCCGGTGACCCCGGCGACGGGGTCCGCCAGCAGGACGGGCGTGCAGTCGGCGGTGAGCACCGCGAGGGCGAGCCCCCGGCGTGCGGTCACCACCGCGTCCACCGCGGGGATCCGCTCGTCCGGTCCCCAGGGCCCGTCCACCACGGCGACGTCGCGGCCGTGCACCTGGTTCATCCAGACCACCCGGTCCGGGGCGAGCCCCAGGGACCCCGCGGCCCGTGCCCGGTTCGCGAGAACGGCGGCCGGGTCGTCTCCGACCGCGCCGCCGAGGTTGAGCTCTTCGTACGGAACGGCGCTCACCCCGCCCCACCTGTCGGTGAAGGCGAAGTGGGCGCCGCCCACGTGGTGCTGCTCCGGTGTCACTTCAAGAAGTCCGGGACGTCCAGTTCCTCGGCCGGGCTGTCCTGGTACGGGCGGGCCGTGGGGACCTGCGGCGCGGGGGCCTGGGTCTCGACCGGGGCCGGCTCGACCGGAGCCGGGGGGTCCTCGCGCGGGGTGACCGTGCCGAGTCCGCCGAAGGCCGGGCGGGCCGGCTCGGCGGCGCGGACCGGAGCCGGGGCCGGCTCCTCGCGCTTGGTGGACGCCGCGCCGATGACGTTGTCCCGGCGGGCCGGGGGCTGTCCGCCGTCGAACCCGGCCGCGATGACGGTGACCCGTACCTCGTCGCCGAGCGCGTCGTCGATGACGGCGCCGAAGATGATGTTCGCCTCGGGGTGCGCGGCCTCGCTCACCAGCTGCGCGGCCTCGTTGATCTCGAAGAGACCGAGGTCCGAGCCACCGGAGATGGAGAGCAGCACGCCACGGGCGCCGTCGATGGACGCCTCCAGCAGCGGCGAGGAGATCGCCATCTCGGCCGCGGCCACCGCGCGGTCGTCGCCGCGGGCCGAGCCGATGCCCATCAGGGCCGAGCCGGCCTCGGACATCACGGACTTGACGTCGGCGAAGTCGAGGTTGATCAGACCCGGGGTGGTGATGAGGTCGGTGATGCCCTGGACGCCCGAGAGCAGGACCTGGTCGGCCGACTTGAAGGCGTCGAGCACGCTGACCTGGCGGTCCGAGATGGACAGCAGTCGGTCGTTGGGGATGACGATGAGGGTGTCGACCTCTTCGCGGAGCTCGGCGATGCCGTCCTCCGCCTGGTTCGCGCGGCGCCGGCCCTCGAAGGTGAACGGCCGGGTGACCACACCGATCGTCAGGGCGCCCAGCGAGCGCGCGATGTTGGCGACGACGGGTGCGCCGCCGGTGCCGGTGCCGCCGCCTTCACCGGCGGTGACGAAGACCATGTCGGCCCCCTTGAGGACCTCCTCGATCTCCTCGCGGTGGTCCTCTGCCGCCTTGCGGCCGACGGCCGGGTTGGCGCCGGCGCCGAGGCCCCGGGTGAGTTCACGGCCGACGTCGAGCTTGACGTCGGCGTCGCTCATCAACAGCGCTTGGGCGTCCGTGTTGATGGCGATGAACTCGACGCCCTTGAGACCGACCTCGATCATTCGGTTGATGGCATTGACACCACCGCCGCCGACACCGATGACCTTGATGACTGCGAGGTAGTTCTGCGGTGCTGCCACGTCGAAGGCCTCTCGCCTCGAGTTACGTGTCGCCGCCTCGCGGGCCTGCGTTGCGACGACTGATGCCGAAATAGGGACGGTCCGAACGCGCCGACCCGAACCCTCACCCTGAAGTTTAGGGTTAGGGGTGTGTCTGTTCCTTGGACTCTTCCGAACAGGACACTAAGTCGACAAGTAGCGCGTGTTCAACGAACACGCCGAACCTCCCGTTTTTCTTTTCACCCTATGTGATCACCCGTATCGCTGGCCAACCAGGGTGCGTCGTTGTTCGACCGGGAGTCAACTCCCGGACACCGCAGGGGCGGTGGGGACGCTCACGTCGAAGTGACCGGCCTTGGGCGCGGCTTTCAGCAAAGCGGTCAGCGCACGCCCCTTCGCCTCGCTCTGTTCACCGCTCCCCCACGTCACGGAGCGGCCCCTCGTCAGCTCCAGGACCACGGAATCATAGGAACCCAGCTTGACCTGCACGGTTTCCTTGGCGACCGGTTCCGGGAGGGCTCCCGCGACGAGGACGGCCTCGTGCAGCCGCCGTTCCTCGTCGAAGCGACGGGCGCTCGGGGATCGTGCGGCGTTCAATTCGAGGACCGGAACGCCCGCGGGTGCTTTCGGAACCGTGTCGAATCGCACACCCGAAGCGTCCACTTCGACGAAGTTGGCGTCCTTTTTGATGAGCAGGACGGGTTTGCGTTCCGTCACTTTCAGCCCGATTCCATGCGGCCAGGCCCGCACCACATCGACCGAATCGATGCGGGGCAGCCGGCCGCGGACGCGGCTCTCGATCTCGTCGGTGTCCACGCTCACCAGGGGCGCGCCGACGGGCACGGCCGCGGCTGAGAGGACCTGCTCGGGGGTGAGCACCTCCGTGCCGGTGGCGGTGACCTTCTCCACGCGGAGCCAGGAGGAGCCGTAGAGCACCCAGGTCCCGCCCGCCACGAGGAGCACCGCGGCGGCCAGGGAGGCCAGCACGGGGCCCCGGCGCAGGCGTGCGCCGGGGCCCTGCGGGCCGGATCTCTTCGCGGGCTTGCCGGACTTGGGGGGCTTGGGTGGTTTGGGAGAGCCGGCGCCCTTGCGGGCGGGCCGGCCGGACCCGCCGGGACCAGGGGTCCCGCGCTGTGCGGTCGTCGCTCCGGCCACTCCTGTGCCTCCTGCGTCTGGGCTCCGCGTCAGCGGTTCCTGTGGGCTGCGATCGCCTCGTACACCATGCCGACCAGCAGCTCGTCGGCGTCGCGCCGGCCGAACTCTCCGGCGGCGCGGGACATCTCGTACAGGCGGTGCGGGTCGGACAGCACCGGGAGGACCTGGCTGAGCACCCACTCGGGCGTCAGTTCCGCGTCGTCCACGAGGAGGCCGCCGCCGGCCTTGACCACCGGCTGGGCGTTGAGCCGCTGTTCGCCGTTGCCGATCGGCAGCGGGACGTAGGCGGCGGGGAGCCCGACGGCGGAGAGTTCGGCGACGGTCATCGCACCCGCGCGGCACAGCATCATGTCGGCGGCGGCGTACGCGAGATCCATCCGGTCCACGTACGGTACCGGTACATACGGCGGCATCCCGGGCATGTTGTCGACACGCGGCAGTTCGTTCTTCGGGCCGACGGCGTGCAGGATCTGGACGCCGGAGCGCTGCAGGGTCGGAGCGACCTGCTGGATCGTCTCGTTGAGGCGGCGGGCGCCCTGGGAGCCACCGGATACCAGCAGCGTCGGCAGGTTGGGGTCCAGGCCGAAGGCGGCGCGCGCCTCCGGGCGGACCGCGGCCCTGTCGAGGGTGGAGATGGTGCGGCGCAGCGGGATGCCCACGTAGCGGGCGCCGCGCAGCTTGCTGTCGGGGGTGGAGACCGCGACGGCGTGCGCGTACCGGGAGCCGATCTTGTTGGCCAGTCCGGGCCGGGCGTTGGCCTCGTGGACGATGATCGGCACCCCGAGCCGCTTGGCCGCGAGGTAGCCGGGCAGGGCCACGTAGCCGCCGAAACCGACGACGCAGTCGGCCTTGGTGCGGATGAGGATCTCCTCCGCGGCCTTGATGGTGCCGCGCAGCCGTCCGGGGACGGTGATCAGTTCCGGGGTCGGCTTGCGGGGCAGCGGCACGGCGGGGATCAGCCCGAGTTCGTAGCCGCGCTCCGGCACCAGGCGGGTCTCCAGCCCTCGCTCGGTGCCGAGGGCGGTGATGCCCACTGAAGGGTCCTGCCTGCGCAGGGCGTCCGCGAGGGCGAGCGCCGGCTCGATGTGGCCGGCGGTCCCCCCACCGGCGAGTACGACATGCACCGAAATTCACCGCTCTCCGGACGGACGCTTCTTGACGCGCCGTCTCATCGACTTCCATCTCACCCCGGTCCGCCACCAGCCTGTCTTCGGCTGTCGCATCGCGAGGGCCGCGCGCGCCGCCGGCTCCTCACGCGCGAAGGCGATGAGCAGTCCGACCGCGAACATGGTCGGCAGCAGGGCTGACCCTCCGTAGGAGAACAGCGGGAGCGGGACTCCGGCGATCGGCAGCAGGCCGAGCACCGCACCGATGTTGATCACGGCCTGGGCCGTGATCCAGGTGGTCACGCCTCCCGCGGCAAACCGTACGAAGGAATCCTCCGTGCGTCCGGCCACGCGGATACCCGCATAGCCTAGAGCCGCGAACAGGGCGAGCACCGACAGCGTCCCCGCGAGACCCAGTTCCTCCCCGGTGATGGCGAAGATGAAGTCGGTGTGGGCTTCGGGTAGTTGCCCCCATTTTTCCACACTTGCCCCCAGGCCGGAACCGAACCATCCGCCCGAGGCGAGGGCATAGATCCCGTGCACGGCCTGCCAGCAAAGGTCGTTCTTGCCCGGGTCTGTCGCACCGATGCACTCCAGCCGGTCCATCCGGTGCGGACTGGTCTTGATCAGCAGGGCGACGATCGCACCCGCGAAGGCCAGTACTCCGACGAACATCCGGGTCGGGGCGCCCGCGAGCCAGAGCAGACCGAACAGGATGGCACCGAGGATCATCGCGGTGCCCATGTCCCCGCCCAGCATGATCAGCCCGAGCAGCAGGAAGGCCACCGGGACCAGCGGCACCAGCAGGTGCTTCCACTGGCTGAGCAGCCCCTTGTCGCCCTTGCGCGCCAACAGGTCGGCGCCCCACAGGATCAGTGCCAGCTTGCCGAACTCACTGGGCTGCAACATGAACGGACCGCCAAGGGAGATCCAATTCTGGTTGCCGTTGATCGAGACCCCTATCCCGGGGACCTGGACCAGGACCATCAGGAAGAGCGTGCCGGCGAGCACCGGATAGGACAGCGCCCGGTGCAGCTTGACGGGCATCCGGGAGGCGACCAGCAGCAGTCCGGTGCCGATGAGGGCCGCGAGGAACTGCTTCTTGAAGAAGTACGCGTCACCGAGGCCGAGCTGGAGGGCCTTGATCATGGAGGCCGAGTACACCATCACCAGGCCGAGCACGGTGATGAGCAGCGAGCTGCCGAAAATCAGGTAATAGGCGGTGAGCGGACGGTCCCAGGCCTTGCGCAACTGCCGCTGCGTACGCCGCAGCCCGGCCAGCGGCCCGCGCCCCGCGGGCCGCTTCACACGCACCACGGGCCGTTTGCGGCCCTGCGCCTTCACGGCGGACGGCCGCCGCCCCGGCAGCATCTGCTTGGCCGGCATCTGTGATCTTCCCCTCCACTCGTACGAGGCGAGCAGCCGGCCGGAGGGAACCTGCCCCGGAGCCCCGGCCTAGACCGTGTCCGCGGCGCTCTCGGCGGCCAGTTCGCGCACCGCGTCGGCGAATGCGTCCCCACGCTTGTTGTAGTTCGCGAACATGTCCATCGAGGCACAGGCAGGTGCCAGCAGGACCGTGTCGCCGGGCTCGGCGAGCGCGGCCGCCTCCCGTACCGCTGCGAGCATCGCCCCAGTGTCGGTCCGGTCGAGGTCGACGACCGGGACCTCGGGGGCGTGTCGCGCCAGCGCCTCGGCGATCAGCGCCCGGTCGGCGCCGATCAGCACCACGCCGCGCAGCCGCTTCGCCGACTTCTGCACGAGCTCGTCGAAGGTCGCGCCCTTGGCGAGGCCGCCGGCGATCCACACGACCGGCTCGAAGGCGGCCAGCGAGGCCTCGGCCGCGTGCGTGTTGGTGGCCTTGGAGTCGTCGACGTACGTGACCCCTGCGACCTCGTCCACGTGCGCGACCCGGTGGGCGTCGGGGCGGAAGTTGCGCAGCCCGTCGCGGACCGCGCGCGGCTCCACGCCGAAGGCACGGGCCAGGGCCGCCGCGGCGAGCGCGTTGGCGATGTTGTGCGGGGCGGGCGGATTGACGTCCTTGACCTCGGCGAGCTCCTGGGCGTTCTTCTGCCGGTTCTCGACGAACGCGCGGTCGACGAGGATGCCGTCGACGACGCCGAGCATGGAGGGGCCGGGGGCGCCGAGGGTGAAGCCGATCGCCCGGCAGCCCTCTTCGACGTCGGCCTCCATGACCAGGTCCTCGGTGGCCTTGTCGGCGACGTTGTAGACGCAGGCCACCGTGTTGCCCTCGTAGATCCGGCCCTTGTCGGCGGCGTACGCCTGCATCGAGCCGTGCCAGTCGAGGTGGTCCGGGGCCAGGTTGAGGACGGCGCCCGAGTGGACGCGCAGCGAGGGCGCCCAGTGCAGCTGGTAGCTGGAGAGTTCGACGGCGAGCACGTCGTACTGCTGCTCGCCGAGCACCACGTCGATGATGGGGGTGCCGATGTTGCCGACGGCGGCGGTGCGCAGACCGGCGGCCTTCAGGATCGACGCCAGCATCTGGGTGGTGGTGGTCTTGCCGTTCGTACCGGTGATGGCGAGCCAGGGGGCGGCGTTCTCCCCGCGCAGCTGCCAGGCGATCTCGACGTCCCCGACCACGTCCACGCCCGCGGCGGCGGCGGCCGCGAACAGCGGGCTGTCGGGCTTCCAGCCGGGCGAGGTGACCACCAGCTCGGTGCCCTCGGGCAGGGTCTCGGCGTCCGCGAGGCGTACGGAGATCCCCAGCTCGCCCAGTTCGGCGGCGCGGGCGCGGTGGCCCTCGCCGTCGCCGCCGTCGACGACGGTCACGACGGCGCCGAGGCCGGCCAGGGCGCGGGCGGCACTGATGCCGCTCACGCCGAGACCGGCCACGGTGATGTTCTTGCCCTGCCAGGAGCTCACTTGTCGGCTGCCCATCCGGCGTAGAAGAGACCGAGACCAACGATCACGCACATGCCCTGGATGATCCAGAAGCGGACCACCACAAGGACTTCGGACCACCCCTTGAGTTCGAAGTGGTGCTGCAGCGGGGCCATCCGGAAGACGCGCTTCCCGGTCATCTTGAACGAGCCGACCTGGATGACGACCGACATGGTGATGAGGACGAAGAGGCCGCCGAGCAGGGCGATCAGGAACTCCGTGCGGGAGCAGATCGCGAGACCGGCGAGCGCGCCGCCGAGGGCCAGCGAGCCGGTGTCACCCATGAAGATCTTGGCGGGCGAGGTGTTCCACCACAGGAAGCCGAAGCAGGCGCCCATCAGGGCGGAGGCGACCACGGCGAGGTCCAGCGGGTCGCGCACCTCGAAGCAGGCGTTCGGGCTGGGCAGGGTCTGCGCGTTGACGCAGGACTCCTGGAACTGCCAGACGCCGATGAAGGTGTAGGCGCCGAAGACCATCACGGCGGCGCCGGTGGCGAGGCCGTCCAGACCGTCGGTCAGGTTCACGCCGTTGGACATGGCCAGGATCATGAAGAGCGCCCAGACGACGAACAGCACCGGGCCGATCGACCAGCCGAAGTCCGTCACGAACGACAGCTTGGTGGAGGCCGGGGTCAGCCCGCGCGAGTCCTTGAACTGCAGCGCGAGCACCGCGAAGGCGATGCCGACGATCAGCTGGCCGGACATCTTGGCCTTGGCCCGCAGACCGAGCGAGCGCCGCTTGACGATCTTGATGTAGTCGTCGAGGTAGCCGACCAGGCCCATGCCCGCCATCAGGAAGAGCACGAGCAGGCCCGAGAAGCTCACCGCCTCACCGGTGATGACCTTCGTCAGGGCGTACGCGACGAGCGTGGCCAGGATGAAGGAGATGCCGCCCATGGTGGGCGTGCCCTTCTTCCCGGCGTGGCCGCGGGGGCCGTCGTCGCGGATGAACTGGCCGTAGCCCTTCCGGGCCAGCAGCTTGATCAGCAGCGGGGTCCCGACAACGGTGAGGAACATGCCGATGACACCGGCGAACAGGATCTGCCTCATCGGCCGGGGACCTCGCCCTCGACAGTGCCCTCGAGCAGGGCCTGGGCCACCCGCTCCAGACCGGCCGACCTGGAAGCCTTCACCAGCACGACGTCACCCGGGCGCAGTTCACTGCGCAACAGGTCGACCGCCGCCTGCGCGTCGGACACGAGCACCGACTCCTCACCCCACGAACCCTCGTTATATGCGCCCAGTTGCAGCCAGGAGGCTTCCCTGCCCCCGACTGCGACGAGCTTGCTCACGTTGAGCCGGACGACAAGTCGCCCGACCGCGTCGTGCTCGGCGAGCGCGTCGTCCCCGAGCTCGGCCATCGGGCCGAGCACCGCCCACGTGCGTCCCCCGTTCGCCCTGCCGGCACCGCCCATCGCGGCGAGCGCGCGCAGTGCGGCCCGCATGGACTCGGGATTCGCGTTGTAGGCGTCGTTGACGATCGTCACACCGTCCGCGCGCTCGGTGACCTCCATCCGCCACCGGGACAGCGTGCCCGCCCCGGAGAGCGCGGTGGCGATCTCCTCGACGGACATGCCCAGTACATGGGCAACGGCGGCCGCGGCGAGCGCGTTCGACACGTGGTGCTCACCGTACAGCCGCAAGGTCACGTCGCTGCACCCGGTCGGTGTTCGCAATGTGAAGGAAGCCTGTCCCCTGTCCGTCATGCGGACTTCGGTGGCCCGGATGTCGGCGTCCTCGGCCTCGCCGAACAGCACCGTACGGGCCTTCGTGCGCGCGGCCATGGCGCGGACCAGCAGGTCGTCCGCATTGAGGACGGCGACACCGCCCTCCGCCTCGGCCGGCAGCGCCTCGACCAGTTCCCCCTTGGCCTGTGCGATCTGCTCCCGGCCGCCGAACTCGCCGATGTGCGCGGTGCCGACGTTGAGGACCAGCCCGATCCGCGGGGGCGTCAGGCCGGTGAGGTAGCGGATGTGGCCGATGCCGCGGGCGCCCATCTCCAGGACCAGGTGCTGCGTTTCCTCGGTGACGCGCAGCGTCGTGATCGGCAGGCCGATCTCGTTGTTCAGGTTCCCGGGGGTCCACACGGTCGGCGCGTGGTGCTGGAGCACCTGCGCGATGAGGTCCTTCGTGGAGGTCTTGCCGGCGGAGCCGGTGAGGGCGACGACGTCCGTGCCCAGGCGGGCGACGACGGCCCGGGCGAGCGCCCCGAGGGCGGCCACCACGTCGGGTACGACGATCGCCGGTACGCCCACGGGCCGGGTCGCGAGGACGCCCACGGCGCCGGCGGCCAGCGCGCGTTCGGCGTAGTCGTGGCCGTCGACCCGCTCGCCGACGAAGGCGGCGAACAGGCTGCCCGGCCGGACCTCCCGGGAGTCGTAGACGACGGGACCGGTGACCTGGGCGGACGGATCCGGTATGTCGTGGGGGTGCCCGCCGGTGATGTCGGCGATCTCGGCGAGGGAAAGGGCGATCACTGGTTCACCTCGGCCTGTCGGTCCTTGGTCGTCTCATCGGGCCCGGCCGCCTGGTCGAGCACGGCCTGGTGCTCGATCGCGGCGCGGAGCACGGTGCGGTCGTCGAAGGGCCGTACGACACCGGCGGTGTCCTGGCCCTGCTCGTGGCCCTTGCCCGCCACCAGCACGGTGTCGCCGGGCCGGGCGCGCGCGACGGCCGCGGCGATGGCCGCGGCCCGGTCGGCGTCGACCAGGACGGTGCCCCGCTCGGCGGGCGGTACGGACACGGCGCCTTCGAACATCGCGGCGAGGATCGCGAGCGGGTCCTCGGAGCGCGGGTTGTCGGAGGTCAGGACGGCCACGTCGGCGTACCGGGCGGCCGCGGCGCCCATCGGGGAGCGCTTGGTGGTGTCGCGGTCGCCGCCGCAGCCGAGCACGATGTGCAGCTTGCCCTCGGTGACCTCGCGCAGCGCGCGCAGGACCGATTCCACGGCGTCCGTCTTGTGCGCGTAGTCGACGACGGCGAGGTACGGCTGTCCCGCGTCCACCCGCTCCAGCCGGCCGGGCACCCCGGGGACCGCGGCGACGCCGTCGGCGGCGGTCTGCGGGTCGAGGCCGGCGGCGGCGAGGGTGACGATCGCGGCGACGGTGTTGGCCACGTTGAAGGGGCCGGGCAGCGGCGCGGTCGCCCGTACGCGCTGTCCTTCGGGGCCCAGCAGGGTCAGGGTGGAGCTCGCCGGCCCGAACACCACGTCCTCGGCGCGCCAGTCGGCGGCCGGGTCGCCGGCGGCGGAGAAGGTGACGACCGGGACGGTCGCCTCCTTGGCCAGGCGGCGGCCGTACTCGTCGTCCAGGTTGACCACGCCCAGGCGGGAGCGGTGGGGCGTGAAGAGCCCCGCCTTCGCCCGGAAGTAGTCGTCCATGTCGGAGTGGAACTCCATGTGTTCCGGGCTCAGGTTGTTGAAGACGGCGACGTCGAAGACGCAGCCGTCGACACGGCCGAGCACCAGGGCGTGGCTGGAGACCTCCATCGCCACGGCCTCGACGCCGCGTTCGCGCATGACCGCGAAGAGGGCCTGGAGGTCGGTGGCCTCGGGGGTGGTCCGCTCGGACTTGATGCGCTCGTCGCCGATGCGCATCTCGACGGTGCCGACCAGTCCGGTGCTGCGGCCCGCCGCGCGCAGGCCGCCTTCGACGAGGTACGCCGTGGTGGTCTTGCCGGAGGTGCCGGTGATGCCGATCTGGAGCAGGTCCTCGCCGGGGCGTCCGTAGATCGCGGCGGCGAGCTCTCCCATCCGGCCGCGCGGGTCGGCGACCGTGAGGACCGGCAGGCCCGTCGCCGCGGCGCGTTCGGCTCCCGCGGGGTCGGTCAGCACGGCGGCGGCGCCGAGGCCGGCGGCCTGGGCGGCGAAGTCGGCGCCGTGCGTCCTGGCTCCGGGCAGGGCCGCGTACAGGTCTCCGGGGCGGACCGCACGCGAGTCGTGCGTGATCCCGGTGATCTGCGTCGCGGCGGGCGCCGGGATGCCCAGCAGGGTGGCCAGCTCGCCCAGCGGGGTCGGGCGGGCGGACACGGGCCTGGGCGCTCCCGGCGGCGCTGCCGGGGCGTCTTTCTGGGTGGTTCTGGGCTGATCAGCGTGGGGCACGGCGGTGAGCGTACCGGGCGCGGCGGGCCGGTCGCGAAGCGAGGGCCCGGCCTCGGCGTCGGCAACCGGCTGGTTCCCGGGTTTCGGGGTGATCGTTGTCACTGATGGTGCCTCACGCTTTTCTGGCGGGCCGACCGGGCTGTGGGTCACTGACCGGGCTGCGGACTGGGCTGCGGGGCGGGCTGCGGGCCGGGTTCGTAGGTGACCGGCAGTCCGGCGGGGGCGGTTCCGGTGGGGGCGACCTGAAGGGTCTTGAGGGCGAACTCCATGACCTTCTTGTAGATGGGGCCACAGATCTGGCCGCCGAAGTAGCTGCCCTTCGTCGGGTTCTGGATGGCGCAGTAGACGGTGATCCGCGGGTTGTCCGCGGGTGCGAAACCGGCGAAGGAGGCGGTGTAGCCCTTGTACCGGCCGGTGGCCGGATCCACCCGGTTGGAGGTGCCGGTCTTGCCGCCGACCCGGTAGCCGGGGATCTTCGCCTTGGTGCCGGTGCCCTCCTGGTCGTCGACGACGGATTCGAGCATCGCGGCGAGGGTCTTCGCGGTCTCCTGGCTGATCACGCGGTGCTGCTCGGGGGCCGGGGCCGGGGTGAGGCGGCCGTCGGAGCCCTTGGTGCCGCGCACCAGGGTCGGCTCGACGCGGACCCCGTCGTTGGCGATGGTCGAGTACACGGAGGCCGCCTGCATGGCGTTGAGGGACAGGCCCTGGCCGAAAGGAATCGTGTACTGCTGCGAGGTGGACCAGTCCTCGGGCTTGGCGAGGATGCCGCGGGACTCGCCGGGGTACTCCAGCCCGGTGGGCCGGCCGATGCCGAACTTGCTCAGGTAGGAGTGCAGGACCTTGTTGGACTCGGGCTGGGTGGGCCCGAGCTGACCGGTGGCCAGGATGGTGCCGATGTTGGAGGACTTGGCGAGGACCCCGTTGAGGGTCAGGTACCAGGTCGGGTGGTCGATGTCGTCCTTGAACAGCCGGTCGCCGCGGTGCAGCCGGTTGGGGACCTCGACGCGGGTCTCGGGCGTGGCCTTCTTCTCCTCCAGCACGGCGGCCATCGACATCACCTTGGCGGTGGAGCCGGGCTCGTACACGTCCTGGAGCGCGGCGTTGCCCATGGCGGCGGAGCTGGCCCGGGTCAGGTCGTTGGGGTCGAAACCGGGGGCGTTGGCCATGGCCAGTACCTCGCCGGTGCGGGTGTCCTGGACGATGACGTAGCCGCGGTCGGCCTCGGACTTCTGGACCTGCTCGGCGATGGCGCTCTGGGCCGCCCACTGGATGTCGCGGTCGATGGTCAGCACGATGTCCTCGCCGGGGACGGCGGGCTTCTCGCTGGAGCCGGCCGTGGGGACCTTGCGGCCGCCGGACTGGGCGTAGGTGATCTCGCCGTCCTTGCCGGACAGCTTCTTGTCGAGGGAGGACTCCAGGCCGCCGCCGCCCTTGCCGTCGGCGTTGACGTAACCCAGTATCCCGGCGGCGAGGTCGCCGTTCGGGTACACGCGCTTGCTGCTGTCCTCCTTGAACACGCCGGCGAGGACGTTGGCGCCGGGGCCGTTGTTCTTCTTGTCGGCCGCCGCCTTGTCCCGGAAGACCCGCTGGAGGTCCTTGATCTGGTTCCAGACCTGCGGGGTCTGGCGCTGGGCGAGGATCACGTACCGGCTGTTCCTGGTGCTCAGCTTGGCGGCGAGCTCCTTGGCGTCCTTGCCGAGGATGGGCGCGAGGAGGGCGGCGGCCTGCGCCGGGGCGTCCGGCGCCTTGCTCTCCTGCGGCGTGAACATCTTCGGGTCGGCGGTGATGTCGTACGCGTCGACGCTCGTGGCGAGGGCCACGCCGCGGCGGTCGGTGATCTCGCCGCGCTCGGCGGCGAGCTTGACGCTGGTGTAGCGGTTCTTGGAGGCCTCGGCGGAGAAGGTCGAGGCGTCGACGGCCTGCACCTGGAGCAGCCGGACGACGAAGGCGAGCATGACGAGGGTCAGGCCGACGCTGACGAGGCGCAGCCGGGGGCGGGGGCTGCCGAGCCGGATGGTGTGGGGCCGTCGGGCCACCGCGGGCCGCCGGGTCGCGGGGCGCGAGGCCGGGCGGGCCGTCGCCCGCGCCCGGTCACCCGGTCTGGGCGGCCTGGCCGGCCCCGGCACCCGCCGCCGCGGCGGCTCCTGCGGGCTCACGCGGCCACCGCCCGCGCGCCGATGCCGCCGCGGCGCCGCCGCGCGAGCGCCCTGGAGCTCCGCCCCAGACCCTGCGCCTCAATCGCCGGCGGGGCTGAAGGATCCGGGGTTCCGCCCCGGACCCCGCGCCTCAAACGCCGGCGGGGCTGGATGTGCCCGGCGAGGCTGAATCTTTCAGCCCGTCCGGCGTTCGAGGACCGGGTCCGGGCAGGGGTCCGCGTCACGACGTCACCTTCCAGGGGTCTGGCTGGGCTGCTGCGAGGGCTGGGCCGGGGTCGGGGCCGCCGGGGGCTGGGAGGCGGGCGGGGCCGGCGGCGGGGTCGGGGTCGGGGAGGCCTCGGCCGGGACGGCGGTGCCTGCGACCTTGCCGTCCGGGCCGATGAAGACGGGGCTGCCGCCCGGGACCAGGCCGAGCTCCTGCGCCCGCCGCTGCAGCGCGTCGGGGGCCGAGTAGGCGTCCACGTCCCGCTGCAGCGCCTGCTCCTCGTCGGTGAGGGCGGTGGTCTCCTTCTTCAGCCGGGTCAGCTGGAAGGAGCCCTCGTTCAGCGCCGAGTTCAGCAGCAGCAGGCTGATCAGGCCGCCGCCGAGCAGCGCCACGACCAGCAGGACGAACGGCATCCGCGCGGCCTGCCCGCCGGGGCGGGGGCGGGCCGGGCGGCCGCCGAGCGCCCGGCCGAGCCGGGCCGCCTGCCCTCGGGTCAGCGTGGCGACCTTCCCGGCCTTGGTCACAGCAGCGCCTCCCGGATGCGTTCGACCCCGCGGAACCTCGCCGGGGCGGCCCGCCGGTTCTCGGCGATCTCCTCCTCGGTCGGCAGTTCCGCTCCGCGCGTCAGCAGCTTCAGCTTCGGCTGGTACTTCTCCGGTACGACCGGCAGCCCGGGCGGGGCCGTGGAGGTCGCGCCGGCCGCGAAGACCTGCTTGACCAGGCGGTCCTCGAGCGAGTGGTACGAGAGCACCGCGATCCGGCCGCCGACCGCGATCCGGTCCACGGCCGCCGGGATGGCCTTCTCCAGGCCGGAGAGCTCGCCGTTGACCTCGATGCGCAGGGCCTGGAAGGTCCGCTTCGCCGGGTTTCCGCCGGTGCGCTTGGCGGCCTGCGGCAGGGAGTCGCGGATCAGTTCCACGAGCCGGGCGCTGTTGGTGAAGGGCTCCTTGTCCCGCTCCCGGACGATCGCGGACACGATGCGCTTGGCCTGCTTCTCCTCGCCGTACTGGCGCAGGATCCGGACGAGCTCGCCCGGCGCGTAGGTGTTCAGGACCTCGGCGGCGCTGATGCCCGTCGTCTGGTCCATGCGCATGTCCAGCGGCGCGTCCTGCGCGTACGCGAACCCGCGGTCGGCCTCGTCCAGCTGCATGGAGGAGACGCCCAGGTCGAAGAGGATGCCCTGGACGGCCGGGATGCCGAGCCCGTCGAGGACCTCGGCGAGGTCGGCGTAGATCGCGTGGACGAGTGTGGCCCGGTCGCCGAAGGGCGCGAGGCGTTCGCCGGAGAGCCGCAGGGCCTCCTTGTCGCGGTCGAGGCCGATCAGGTGGGCCTCGGGGAACCGGGTCAGCAGGGCCTCGCTGTGGCCGCCGAGGCCGAGGGTGCAGTCGACGACGACGGCCCCGGGCCTCTCCAGCGCCGGGGCCAACAGGTCCAGGCACCGCTGGAGCATCACCGGGACATGTCGGGACTCGCTAGTCAAAGCGCCCTCTCAGATAACGGCGCGGCAGGCATACGCCGCGCCGCGCACGCGGAGTGTTACCAGGGGGCCGGGCGGCCGGTCAGGGCCGGGCTCCGGCCGGTTCGCGTCACTTTAGTGCAACGGTCGCCGCGGTCAACGAACCGCCCCGCGCGCCGTCCAGGCCTCTCGGACCGAACCGTCAAAAGCCGCGAATCACCCGGACGGCCGCCTCACCCCCACCCCTGTGGGTTAGCTCACAACAAGGCTCGTTGACGTTCTTTGTCCCACCTCACACGAGGCCTTTACCGGCCGTGACCACTAACGTCGTACCCATGACGACTTCCGCATCCCTGCCTGCAGAGTCCGCGTCCGAGGCGCCCGTCGGCGGATCCGTCACCGACCGGCTGGTCGAGGCGAACCGGCGGTACGCCTCGGAATTCACCGACCCCGGGATGGACGCCCGCCCGGTCCTCCACGTCGCCGTGGTGGCCTGTATGGACGCCCGCCTCGACCTGCACAAGGCGCTCGGCCTTGAGCTCGGCGACTGCCACACGATCCGCAACGCCGGCGGCGTGGTCACCGACGACACCATCCGCTCCCTCACCATCAGCCAGCGGGCCCTCGGCACCCGCACGGTGATACTCATCCACCACACCGGCTGCGGTCTCGAAAGCCTGACCGAGGACTTCCGGCACGAGCTGGAGGACGAGGTCGGCCAGCGTCCCGCCTGGGCCGTCGAGGCCTTCCGGGACGTGGACCAGGACGTCCGCCAGTCCATGCAGCGGGTTCGCACCAACCCGTTCCTGCCCCACAAGGACGATGTGCGAGGCTTCGTCTTCGATGTGCACACCGGGCTCCTGCGGGAGATCGATCCCAGCTCTTGAGTGACACGAGGCCGTGACGCCGTCAAGAATGCGGGATGGCACCACCCGGGATCCGCCGGGACCGGTGTCCGTGTTTCGGGGTGGGCCGGTCATGCGCCAAGGGCGTCGGCCCTGGGAATGGGCCGAGGAGAACCAAGGTGACGACGTATGACGACCGAGCGAGCCTCGCGGATCTGACCAGCACGGCGGAGCGGGTGCGCCAGTCGGTCGAGAGCGTGATCGAGGGCAAGCCCGAGGTCGTACGCCTCGCGCTCACCGTGCTGCTCGCCGAGGGGCACCTGCTGATCGAGGACGTACCCGGCGTCGGCAAGACGATGCTCGCCAAGACGCTCGCCAAGTCCATCGACTGCTCGGTCCAGCGCATCCAGTTCACTCCGGACCTGCTGCCCTCCGACATCACCGGTGTCAGCATCTACGACCAGCAGCGCCGCGAGTTCGAGTTCAAGCCGGGCGCGATCTTCGCGCAGATCGTCATCGGCGACGAGATCAACCGCGCCTCGCCGAAGACCCAGTCGGCGCTGCTGGAGTCGATGGAGGAGCGCCAGGTCACCATCGACGGCACGACCTACACGCTGCCCAGCCCCTTCATGGTCGTCGCCACGCAGAACCCGGTGGAGATGGAGGGCACGTACCCGCTGCCCGAGGCCCAGCGCGACCGCTTCATGGCCCGCGTCTCCGTCGGCTACCCCAGCCCCGAGGCCGAGCTCCAGATGCTCGACGTGCACGGCGGGGTCTCCCCGCTCGACGACCTGACGGCCGTCGCGCACGCCCACGACATCATCAAGCTCATCGAGGCCGTCCGCGAGGTGTACGTGGCCGAGCCCGTCCGGCGCTACGTCGTCGACCTGGTCGCCGCCACCCGCAGCCACCCCGACCTGCGGCTCGGCGCCTCGCCCCGCGCCACCCTGCACCTGCTGCGCGCCGTGAAGGCCTCGGCCGCGCTCGCCGGCCGGGACTACGTCCTGCCCGACGACGTCCAGGCCCTGGCCGCGCCGGTACTCGCGCACCGGCTGCTGCCCACCGCGCAGGCCCAGCTGAACCGGCGCACCGCCGAGCAGGTCGTCCACGACATCCTGCAGCGCACCCCCGTCCCGGCCGCGCACGCCCGCGGCGAGATGCCGCCCGGCGCGGGCATCCGGGGCTTCTGATGAGTGCCGGTGCCCCGCGCGGCGCCGGCGGCCCGGGGGACGGTGGCGGGTTCCGCGCATCGCTGTCCGGGCTGACCACCCGCGGCCGCTCGTTCCTGGCCGCCGGGATAGCCGCGGCCGCCTGCGCCTACGTCCTGGGCCAGGGCGAACTGCTCCGCGTCGGCCTGCTGCTCGCCGTCCTGCCGCTGATCTGCGTCTACGCCCTGCACCGCACCCGCTACCGGGTCTCCGGCAGCCGCCGGCTGAGCCCGGGACGGGTGCCCGCGGGCGCCGAGGCCCGGGTGCAGCTGCGCATGGACAACGTCTCCCGGCTCCCCACCGGTCTGCTGATGCTCCAGGACCGGGTGCCCTACGTCCTGGGCCCGCGCCCGCGCTTCGTCCTGGACCGGGTCGAGCCCGGCGGACGCCGCGAGGTGTCCTACCGGGTCCGCTCCGACCTGCGCGGCCGCTATCCGCTGGGCCCGCTCCAGCTGCGGCTGACCGACCCCTTCGGACTGGTCGAGCTGACCCGCTCCTTCAGCACCTACGACACCCTCACCGTCATCCCGCGCACCGAACCCCTGCCGCCGGTCCGGCTGACCGGCGAGTCCAACGGCTACGGCGACGGCAGCCGCCGCTCGCTGGCCCTGGCCGGTGACGACGACGTGATCCCGCGCGGCTACCGGCGCGGCGACGACCTGCGCCGGGTGCACTGGCGCTCCACGGCCCGCTACGGCGAGCTGATGGTCCGCCGCGAGGAACAGCCGCAGCGCAGCCGGGCCACCGTCCTGCTGGACACCCGGCGCCTCGCCTTCGACGGCGCCGGCCCCGACTCCGCCTTCGAGTGGGCCGTCTCGGCGGCCGCCTCCAGCCTCGTGCACGTGCTGGAGCAGGGCTTCTCCGTACGGCTGCTCACGGACACCGGGGACTCGGTGCCCGGCGACGGCGGGGGCGGCTTCACCGCCGGCGGGCAGGAGTCCGCCGAGGCCGCCGGACTGATGATGGACACCCTCGCGGTGGTCGGGCACTCCGACGGCGCCGGGCTCTCGCGGGCCTACGACGCGGTGCGCGGCGCAGGCGCGGGAGGCTTCGGCGGAGCCGGCGGTGACGGGCTCCTCATCGCCTTCCTCGGCGACCTGGACGACGTACAGACGGAACTGGCGGCCAGGATGCGCCAGCGCGCCTCGGGCGCGGTGGCCTTCGTACTGGACTCCGCGGCCTGGGGCGGGCAGCCCGCACCCGGGCACGCCGTGCCCCCGCTGGAGGAGCGGCTGCGCAGGCTGCGCGACGCGGGCTGGACGGCGCTGGCCGCCCCGCCCGGGGTGGCCTTCGGCGAGCTGTGGCGACAGGCCGGCACCGCACGCGTCGGTACGGGGACTTCCGGAGGTCGGGCATGAGCGGGCGGGCGAAACTGACGCTGTTCGCGGCACTGGCGACGCTGCTCACCTCGTGGTCGCTGGCCCCGCTGGTGGAGTCCCAGGTCTGGCTGCTCCAGGGAGCGCTGCTGCTTGGCGTCCAGAGCGCGGTGGGGGCCGGGGCCCGGCGGGTGCCGCTGGCGCGGTCGCTGACCGTGGCCGCACAGCTGCTGGTGTCCCTGCTGCTGCTCGTGTTCCTCTTCGCCGGCAAGGGCGAGTCCACGGGCAGCGGGCCGCTGGCGTACCTGGTGGACGATTTCGGTTCGCTGTTCGGACAGGGCGTCCGGGACGTCGGCGAGTACGCGATCCCCGCCCCGCTGACGGACGGCATCCGGCTGCTGCTGGTGTCCGGGGTGCTGCTGATCGGGCTGCTGGTGGACACGCTGGCGGTGGCCGCGCGGACGGCCGCCGCGGCCGGGCTGCCGCTGCTCGCCCTGTACTCGGTGGCCGCGGGTCTGGCGGGCGGCGGGGAGGCCTCCTGGTTCTCCTTCCTGCTGGCGGGCTGCGGGTACCTGCTGATGCTGCTGGCCGAGGGCCGCGACCGGCTCGCCCAGTGGGGCCGTGTCTTCGGCGCGGCCCCGCGCGGCCGGGGCGCCGCCGATTCCGGGCTGAGCAGTGGCGCGGGCGGGCAGGCGACGGCCCCGGCACGGTTCGGGCGGCGGATCGGCGCGGTGGCCCTGGGCGTGGCGCTGGCGGTGCCGGCGGCGCTGCCCGCGCTCGGCGGCGGGCTGCTGGGCGGCAATCAGGACGGCGGTGAGGACGGCAGCGGTGCGGGCGGGACGATCTCGGCGGTCAACCCGCTGGTCTCCCTGCAGAGCAACCTGAACACGCAGGACAACCGGGTCGTCCTCAAGTACCGGACGAACAGTCCGCAGCAGGGCGAGCAGTACCTGCGGATCCTCGCGCTGGACGAGTTCAACGGCGTCAAGTGGGAGGCCTCCGGGCGGGCCCTGACCGACGTGCCCGAGGTGCTGCCGAAGCCGACGGGGCTCAGCGACCAGGTGCGGGTGGCCTCGACAGAGGTGACCACCACCCTCTCGGCGGCGGACAGCTACACGCAGCGCTACCTCCCCATGCCGTATCCGGCGACCTCGGTGAAGATCGAGGGGAAGTGGCGGTTCGAGCCCACCGGCCGGACCCTGGTCGGAGACCAGCTGGGCAGGGACAAGTTCCAGACCGTCCAGGGCGCGGGCTACTCGGTGCAGAGCCTGCTGCTGAAGCCGACGGCGCAGCAGCTGCAGAAGGCCCCCGAGCCGGACCGGACCATCCGCGACGAGTACACGAAGGTCCCGGACAACCTGCCCCCGGTGGTCGCCGACACGGCCCGCCAGGTGACGCAGGGGTCGAAGGACGACTACACCCGGGCGGTGAAGCTGCAGGACTACTTCGCCGTGAACGGCGGCTTCCGCTACAACACGAGGACGACCTCGGGCACGGGCCCGCAGGCGGTCGCGCGGTTCCTCGCCGACAAGGAGGGCTTCTGCATCCACTTCGCCTTCTCGATGGCGGCGATGTCCCGCACCCTGGGCATCCCGGCACGGGTCGCGGTGGGCTTCACCCCCGGTGAGAAGCAGCCGGACGGCAGCGTGAACGTGTCGCTGCGGGACGCCCACGCCTGGCCCGAGCTGTACTTCGAGGGCGTGGGCTGGACGCGGTTCGAGCCGACGCCGCGGTCCGGCATCAACGTGCCGGACTACTCCCGGCCGCAGGCCCCGGCGGCCCAGCAGCCGTCCGCGCCGGCGCCGGTGCCCTCGCAGAGCTCCGCGCAGCCGTCGGCGGCACCCTCGGCGTCCGCCGAGTGCCCGCCCGCGCTGAAGAAGCTCGGCGAGTGCGGGACGCCGGCGGCCGCGCAGGGCCCGACCCACGGCGACGGGCCGTCGCTGACGACGGTCCTCGGCTGGACGGCGGCCGCGCTGGCGGTACTGGCCCTGCCGCTGCTGCCGCTGCTGTGGCGCAGCCGGCTGCGGGCCCGCCGCCTGGGGACCGGGGAGGTCCTGACGGCGTGGCGGGAACTGGGCGACGCCGCCTGGGACGTGGGCGTGGTCCCGGACGAGGCGCTGTCCCCGCGCCGGGCGGCGGACCGGGTCGTGGACCTGGGCCGCCTGGATCCGGAGGCCGCGGCCGCGGTCCACCGGGTCGCGGGTGCGGTGGAACGGGCCCTGTACGCGCCGCCGGGCGCGGAGGTCTCGTACCCGGGGCTGGCGGACGACGTCCTGCTGACCCGCGCGGGCCTGCTGGCCGCGGTGAGCCGCCCGGCCCGCCTGCGCGCCCTGCTCCTCCCCCGCTCGGCCACCCGCCTCGCCTGGGCGACGTCGACCCGCTGGTCCGCGGTGACCTCATCGGTCTCGACCCGCCTGACCGCCCTACGCCTGCGTCTCCCGCTACGGGGCCGCGGCTGAGCAATCCGGCCCCGCCGGCCCACTCCAGCCTCGCCGGGACAATCCAGCCCCGCCGGCGTTTGAGGCGCGGGGTCCGGGGCGGAGCCCCGGGTCTTTGAGGGCAGGCGGGCCGGGCCGAGGAGAAGGCTGCTGAACCCGCGGACGCGAGAACGCGGCGAGGCTCGATCCCCCCGAGCCCCGCCGCGTTCGCGTACTGCGTCACCGGGTTCCATGTCCCCCGCCCGGCCACGGTAGGAGGTACCCGGTCCGCTCCGCAGCCCCGTGTCGGCGGTGCGGACCGGGTCTCCTGTCCGTTGCTCCCATTCTGGCGTCTGCGCAGGTGGGAGCCATCCGCGCACGTACTCATCTCCGCGCCTAGGTACGGATACTCAGCCGTCGCGGCAGGCCCCACCAGTTGTACGGGCTGCCGCGCCGCCGCGGCACCGCCGACTGGGGGGTGCTCGCCGCCGCGTACCGGCTCAGCGGTTGCCGCTGACCCGGCCCCGCAGCAGCAGCGACAGCGCCGAGTGGACGTCGTCGAGGGACCGTTCGCGCTGGAAGGACTGCCAGTCCAGCGCGGCCACCAGCACCATCCCGACCATCGCGGCCGCGGTGAGCGGCACGTCGATCTCGGCGCTCAGCTCACCGCGTTCGACGCCCTCGCGCAGCACCTTCTCCACGACGGCCACCGCCTCCTGCCGGACCACCATCAGCGTGGACTGCCACGTGCGGTTGGTCCGCCACAGCTCGGCGACGTAGAGCTGGGTGAAGGCCGGGTAGCGGTCGATGAAGACGAGGCCGGCGCGGATCATCGCGTCGAGCGCCTCGACGCGGCTGCCGCCGCGCGCCTCCGTCTCCTCCGCCGCCGTCCGCAGCGAGGCCGTCAGGAGCCCGACCCCGTGCCGCAGCAGCTCCTCGAAGAGCTCGTTCTTGCTCGCGAAGTTGTAGTAGACGGTGCCCTTCGCGACGCCGGCCCGCTCGGCGATCTCATCGACCGTGGTCGCGGAGAAGCCCTGCTCCGCGATGAGGGTGACGGCCGCTTCGTAGAGCTTCTGCCGGGTGGCCTGCCGACGGCCCCCGCCGGTACCCGTACCGGTGCTGCTGCTGTCCATGGCGCTGATTGTCACAGGTCAACACGTCCCTACAGGCTCAGTTCGGGGTGCAGTCGGTCCATGGTCCACACCTGCTTGCCGCGGGCGGCGAGCGAGGTCAGCGCGAGCGCTCCGACGGTGAAGGCCGTGAGGACCGCGAAGCCCTGCCAGACCGGGCCCAGGTCGCCGCCGGTGATCAGGCGGCGCAGGCTTTCGACCACGTAGGACATCGGAAGGTAGGGGTGGACGGCGTTGAAGAAGTCCGGGCTGGTCTGAACGGGGTACGTGCCGCCCGCCGAGGTCAGCTGGACCATCAGGACGGCGAGGACGAGGATCCGCCCGGCCGCGCCGAACTTGGCGTTGAGCCACTGGATGATCGCCGCGAAGCAGGCGGTGACCAGCAGCAGGAAGGCGATGGTGAGGGCCGGGTGGGCCATCTTCAGGCCGAGGCCCGGGGCCCAGTGGAGCACGGACATCAGCAGGCCGACCTGGGCCGCGCCGATCCCCACCACGGGCAGCCAGCCGGCGAGGGCGATCCGCCAGGGCGAGGCGCCGGCCGACAGGGCCCGCCGGTTCATGGGCGCGATCAGCATGTAGGCGACCATCGCGCCGACCCAGAGGGAGAGCGGGATGAAGTAGGGCGCGAAGCCGGTGCCGTAGTTGGGCGCCTTGTGCAGGGACTGGTTGGCGAGCCGGATCGGGTCGGCCATGACCTCTGTGCGGGCGTCGCGCTGCTGCTCGTCGTAGTCGGGGATCTTGCCCGCGCCCTCGTGCAGGCCGCCGGCGAGCTCGCCGGTGCCGTCGACGAGCTTGTACATGCCGCCGTCGAGGCGGTGGGCGCCGTCGCCGAGCTTGCCGACTCCGTCGCTGAGCTTGCCCGAGCCGGTGGTGGCGGAGCCGATGCCGGTGTGCAGCTGGGCCATGCCGGTGGCGACCTTGTGGGCGCCGGTGTTGAGGGCGTTGACCTTGGCCACGGCCGCGTCGAGGTCGCCCGCGAGCAGGGGAGCCTTGACGACGAGCTCCCGGGCCTTGTTCTCCAGGTCGGTCAGCTGGGTGCGGAGCTTGGTCACGTCCCCGTTCGTGTTCTTGGCCAGGGTGCTGACGTCACCGCTGAGTTCGGCGGCCTCGGCCGCGTCGTCCCTGACCCTCTTCAGGTCGGGGCAGGAGGCGAGGTGCGGTTCGGCGCCGGGGGTGACGCAGTGCTTGGTGTAGTACGCGTCCGCGCCGGTGGAGGCCCGCTTGGCGAGGGCCGCGGCGGCCGGAGCCTTCTCGGTGAACGTGTCGAGGTGGTTCTTGACCACCCTCGCGCTGTCGGCGACCAGCTCGGCGGTGTCCGCCAGGTTCTTGGGGTCCTTGACGAAGGGGCGGGCCTTGTCGGCCGCTCCGTTGACCTTGTCGGCGAGGGACTGGGTGCCGTCGGCGACGTCCTTCGAACCGGTCTCCAGCTTCCCGGCGGCCGTGTTGAGCTTCTTCAGGCCGCTGTTGAGCTCGCCGGTCTTCTCCCCGGCCGTGTCGAGGCCCTCGGCGAGCTCCTTCGCGCCCTCCTGGGCCTTGCCCGCCCCGTCCTTGAGCTTGTCGGCGCCGTCGGCGGCCTCGGCGGTCTTGTCGTGCAGGTCGGAGAAGTTGACGAAGATCTTGTCGAGGAATCCGCGGGAGGCGTTGGCGGACGCCGCCGAGCGGACCTCGGAGAAGACGGAGCGCGAGATCGAGCCGACGACGTAGTTGTTGGAGTCGTTGGTGCGGACCTGGAGGGCGCCGGTGGCGGGGTCCTCGCCCGCGCTGGAGGCGATCTTCGCGCTGAAGTCCTCGGGCATGGTGAGGGTCAGGTAGTACGTCCCGTTCTCCAGGCCCTTGGCCGCCTCCTTGGGGCTGACCTCGCGCCAGTCGAAGGTCTTGCTGTCGCGGAGCTTCTTGGTGAGCTCACCGCCCGCGTCCAGGGGCTTGCCGTCGACGGTCGCGCCGCGGTCGGAGTTGACGAGGGCGACGGGCACCTTGTCGAGGCGGTGGTACGGGTCCCAGAAGGACCAGAGGTACAGGGCTCCGTAGAGCAGCGGGAGCAGGAGCAGCGCGATGAGGGCGGCCACGGGCAGCTTCCCCCGCCCGAACCGCTTCATCTCAAGCGCGGCCAGCTTCGGCGACCTCATCGTCCGCCCCCTTCGTGTCGTCGTTCTCGGTGTCGGTGTCGGTGTCGCCGTCGCCGTCGTTCCCGGCGGTGGCGTCGGCGTCCGGGCCGGCGTCCGCCGCGGCTTCGGCCGCAGCCTCGGCTTCGGCTTCGGCCTCGGCCTCGGCCTCGGGGGCGCTCTTGGCGGCGCTCCCCCAGGTGATCTTCCGGTCGGCGGCCGCCGGCGCGGCGGTGACGGGTGCGTCCGGTGCCTCCGGTGCGTCCGCCGCCTCCGGTGCCTGCGGGCCGGTCCGCAGGACCACCGCGTCGGCCGGCGCCTCGCTGCACACCGCGAGGACCGTGGTCCCGCGGGCGGCGATCGAGCGGAGCAGGGCCCAGGCCTCGGTGCGCTCGGTGTCCGAGAGCTTGAGGTCGAGGTCGTCGAGGGCCAGCAGCCGCGGGGACCCCAGCAGGGCGATGGCGACGGACAGCCGTACGGCTTCCATGCGTTCCAGGTCCCGTACGGAGGTGCGCTCGCCCTTGGGCAGCGTGCCGAGGTCCAGTCCGGCGGCGGCCAGGGCCTCGTCGATCCGGGCCGCGGCGCGGGCGCGGCGCTCGGCGCGGGGCCGCAGCAGGGCGCGCACCGGGGCGTCGTAGCGGCGCTGGAGCAGGGCGCCCTCGCGCAGCTGTTCCGCGACGGTGAGGGCCTGGTCGAGGTCGTTGACCCCGGGAACGTGGGCGAGGGCGGCGATCCGGCGGACCGCTGCCATCTTCTTCGGCAGCCGGTGCTGGTCGATCTCGGCGTGGCCCTGAGTGGGCTTCATCCGTCCGGTGAGGGCCAGGAGCAGGCAGGTCCGGCCGCTGCCGGAGGGGCCTTCGACCGCGATGAGCGAGCCGGGCGCCGCGTCGATGCCGATTCCCCGGAACACCCAGCCGCGCGGGCCCTTGAGTCCGAAGTCCTCGGCTTTGACGGCCGCGCCGTGCGGGCTGTCCACGCCGTCCCCCTTCTTTTTGAACTGACCGGTCAGTTCAAAAACTAGCACCCTCTTCCGCACCAGGTGTGCAGGAGGGGGCAGTTGCGTGGGATACGGCCGTAAAAGTGCAGGTCAGGACGATTGTCAGTGGGGCAGGTCACGATGGGGGCAACGCATCGACAGGAGGTTCGTCATGGCCACACCGTCCCCGTCCCCTGTCCACCCCGTCCTGCGCAAGTCGACGGCCGATCCGGCGGCGCTCGACCTGCTCGCCAAGGCCCGCAGCGGCCTGACCGAGGCCGCCCTGCTGACCCGGCCCAACGAGCGGTACGCCACCGCACACCTGGCCGCCCTGCGCACCGCCGCGGCCGTGCTCGCCGCGCGCGGCCGGCCCGAGCCGGTGAACCCGCGGCGGCGGCCCCGGATCCGCAGCGCGTGGGAGCTGCTGCCCGAGCTGGCGCCGGAGCTCGCCGAGTGGAGCGCGCTGTTCGCCTCGGGTGCGGCCCGCCGGGCCCGGGCCGAGGCGGGCATAGCGGACGCGGCGAGCGGCCGGGACGCGGACGATCTGGTGCGCGCCGCCTCGATGTTCCTGCGCCTGGTGGAGCGGATGCTCGCCGTCCGGGCGCCCGCCCCGAGCCTGCAGCAGGCCCTGCCGCAACCGCGCCCGGAGCGTCCGGACGCGCGATGAGCTGCCCGGCTGCGGAAGGCCATAAGGTAGACCGGGGTGGGGCACGGACCGCTCACCCCTTCCCTACCGCGCCGAGGAGCCATCAGCCGTGTCGGACACTTCCCGCCCCCGTGCCTCCCTCCGCACCGCCGTGGTGTGGGAGGTCCTCAAGGAGGCGCTCGACCGCCGGGTGAAGGCGACCGGGCGGGACGTGCTGGACGTGCTCGACACCGGTGGCGGCACCGGCAAGTTCGCCGTGCCGGTGGCCCGTCTGGGCCACCGGGTCACCGTGGTCGACCCCAGCCCGAACGCGCTGTTCGGGCTGGAGCGCCGGGTGTCCGAGGCCGGCGTCGCCGACCTGGTCCGCGGCGTCCAGGGCGACGCCCAGGGCCTGTTGGACGTGGTCGAGCGCGACGCGTACGACGTGGTGCTCTGCCACGGCGTGCTGGAGTACGTGGACGACCCGGCCGAGGGCGTGGCCAACGCCGTCGCGGCCCTGCGGCCCGGCGGCACGCTCAGCCTGCTGGCCGCCGGCCTCGGCGGAGCCGTGCTCGCCCGCGCGCTGGCCGGGCACTTCACGGAGGCCCGCACCGCCCTGACCGACCCGGCCGGCCGCTGGGGTTCCGGTGACCCGGTGCCGCGCCGCTTCACCGCCGAACAGCTCTCCGAGCTCGTCGGCGGCTCCGGCCTGGCCGTCGGCGCCGTCCACGGCGTGCGGATCTTCGCCGACCTGGTCCCCGGGGTCCTGGTGGACACCGAGCCGGGCGCCGTGGAGGCGCTGCTGCGTCTGGAGGAGGCCGCGGCGGAGCTGCCCGCCTTCCACGCGGTCGCCACCCAGCTGCACGTACTCGGCCAGAAGCAGGGCTGAACTGCGATCTTCCGCGCACGGAGTCGGCCGCCGACCCTCCGTTCCGGCGGTCGGCCCCGTATGATCGAGTGCAGTGACCGGCATGGTGGACGGACCATTGGGGAATAAGGGCCTCAGTGACCGCTCCCGCGGCGGTACGGTTTTGGAGCAGTGGTTTTACCGGCTGTGTCTTGTCTGGGCTGTGTGTCTTTTTGGAACGTGGCGTAGAGGGCGGGTGTCACGGGGGCGATTCCCCGCCTATCCTGAAGGGGACCCCTGGTCGCTACCCCCCGCGACCGACGGATGAGGAGGACTCCCGTGCCGCTCTCGGAGCACGAGCAGCGAATGCTCGAGCAGATGGAGCGAGCGCTGTACGCCGAAGATCCCAAGTTCGCGACAGCGCTTGAGGGAAGCGGACTGCGTACGTACACCCGGCGACGGGTCTACCAGGCAGTCGCAGGCATTGTGGTGGGTATCGCGCTCCTCATGACCGGTGTGATCATTCCGAACGTGCTCTGGATCAGCGTGGTGGGCTTCCTCGTCATGCTGGGATGTACGGTCCTGGTGGTCACCGGTTGGCGCAAGGCACCCAAGCCTGGCGAGCAGCCCGTCTCCGGAAGTGCAGAAGGTTCGGCCCATGGGCGGAACCGGCAGCGTCGGTCGATGATGACCCGCATCGAGGAACGGTGGCAGCGCCGCCGTGACGAGCAGGGGCAGTAGCCCCCCGAACAGTGTGAGCGAGGGGACGGCCGCCGCCGGGCGACCGTCCCCTCGCCGTTCTGTCCCCGTTCTGTCACCGTGCCCGCGTTCTGCCCGCCGGACCGGTACCCGTACGACATGATGATCCAATGAGTGTGCTCCCCCTGGTCTTCACCAGCGGCTGGGCCAGTGGGATCAACGCCTATGCCGTGGTCCTCCTGCTCGGCGTCTTCGGCCGGACCGGTCTGACCGACGAGGTCCCCGCGTCCTTGCAGCGCACGGACGTGCTGATCGTCGCCGCGGTGCTGTTCCTGTGCGAGGCGGTCGCCGACAAGGTCCCGTACGTCGACTCGATATGGGACACCGTCCACACCGTGATCCGCCCGCTCGCCGGAGCCGTGATCGGTGCGCTGCTGGCCGGGCAGAGCGGCTCGCTGTCCGACATCGCCGCCGGCGCGATCGGCGGCTCCACCGCGCTGGCCAGCCATTTCGTCAAGGCCGGCACCCGGATGGCGATCAACACCTCGCCCGAGCCGTTCACCAACGTGGGCATGAGCATCGCCGAGGACCTCGGCGTGGCCGGCATCGTCACCTTCGCGATGTTCAACCCGCAGGCAGCCGCGGTCATCGCGGCCGTCCTGCTGGCCGCCGGACTGGCCATACTCTTCTTCCTCTGGAGCCGGATCCGCCGCTTCCTGCGCCGCCGTGCCCAGCGCCGCGAGGAGAAGCGGCTGGCCGCCGAGGCCCGCGAGGTCACCGGGGCCCCACCCCTCTGATCACGGTCGGCCCGAGGGGGTCGATAGGCTCGGCCGCATGGCACGAATTGCGGTGATCGGCGCCGGCATGGGCGCGATGGCGACGGCGGCCCGGCTGGCCGTGGCGGGGCATCAGGTGGCGGTGTACGAGCGCGGGGCGACCTACGGCGGCGCCGTCGGCCGCTACGAGCGCGAGGGCTTCGCCTTCGACACCGGGCCCGGCCTGCTGCACCTGCCCGCCGTCTACCGCGACCTGTTCGTGAAGACCGGCAAGCGGTCCCTGGAGGACTGCGTCGACCTGGTCCAGGTGAACCCGGCCATCCGGCACGTCCTCCCCCACCACGGCATCGACGTCACCCTGCCCGGCGCCTCGCACGGCGGGGTCGCCGCCGCCCTCGACACCGCCTTCGGCCAGGGCGCGGGCGAGCGCTGGAACGCGCTGCTGGGCCGCGCCCGGGACGTCTGGGACGCCACCCGCCGCCCGCTGCTGGAGGAACCGCTGCGGGACGGGGCCCGGCAGGCACTGTGCGAGGACCCGTACCCGGCCCTGCGCCGCAGCGGGCTGCTGCGCCGCCGCCCTCCGACCCTCGCCGAGGTCGCCGACCGGGAGCTGGGCGGCGCGCTCGGCGAGCTGCTGACCGGCGTCGTGCGCACCTACGGGATCGACCCCGCCACCGCGCCCGGTTCGGCCACGGTGCTCCCGTACATGGAGCAGACCTTCGGCAGCTGGTACGTGCGCGGCGGGATGCGCGCCCTGGCCACCGCCGTGTACGAGCGCTGCCTGGAGCGGAAGGTCGCCTTCACGTTCGGGGCGGAGGTGCGCGAGGTCCTGGTCCGCGACGGCCGCGCGGCCGGGCTGCTGCTGGCCGACGGCAGTGAGGTGACCGCCGATCACGTGGTCTGCGCGATCGACCCCCGGCAGCTGTCCGCCGGCCCGACGCGGCGGGCGGCGGACGCGGTCCCGGCCCGCGGGCCGCAGGCGCCCGGCCGGATCACGCTGCTGCTCGCACTGCGCGGCGCCCGCCCCGCCACGGCCGCCCACCGCACCCTGGTGCACGCACCGGGGGCGCAGGTCACCGTGCTACGCCCGGACGATCCCGCCACCCGGCCCGACGCGGAGCACGAGGCGGTCACCGTGAGCGCCGTGTACGGGCCCGGGACCTCGGAGCCCGGCGAGCTGCTGGACCTCGCGGAGAAGGCCGTCCAGGGGCTGCGGGAGCGGCTGTTGTGGCACGAGGTGCGCACCCCGGCCGATGTCGAGGCGGCGACGGGTGCGCCCGGCGGCGCGGTGCCGTCGCCCGCCCTCGCGGGGGCCGGCGGCCGGCTGCTCCACCCGGCCAACACCACGGACGTGCCCGGGCTCTACCTGGCGGGCGGCTGGGCGCATCCGGGCGGCGGGCTGCCGCACGCCGGGATGACCGGGGCGCTGGTGGCCGGGCTGATCGTGGAGGGCGCGGAGTTCCGCGGCTCGCAGTGAGCCCTCAGTAGCGGTACTGCTCGTACCCGCCCTGCTGGGGGTACGGGTACTGCTGCTGTTGCGGCTCGCCCTGGTCCTCCATCGGGTAGGGCTGGCCGGCCCCGTCGGTGGACCGCTGCTGGGGGACCCAGACCCCGCCGGGCGGGGTGTCCGTGGAGTACTGCTGCTGTCCGTAGTCGGCGTACGGGGTGTAGTCGTACGGCTGGGGCGGGACGACGCCGCCGCCGGTGCCGATGTACGGGTCCGAGTAGGCGGCGTAGACCTGCTGCTGGTCGCCCGTCGGGTAGCCGCCCGAGTAGTCGTAGCCGCCCTGGTTCTGTTGGTCGTAGTACGCCGCGTACTGGTGGGCGTCCTGTTCCGCCGTGGTGAACGGCGAGGCGAAGGCCGCCGTCTGGGCGGCCTCGGGCGCGAGACTCTGTATCCCGTAGGACCCGGTGTCCTCGGGCACCGGCTCCGGGCTGTAGACCACCGGCGGCGCGTCCCGGAGCGACCGCTCCTCGACGGGCCCGTCCCCGGCCCCGTCCGCGTCCTCGTACGCGAGCGCGGTGACCTGGAGCGCCGGCTCCTGCTGCGCCGCGGGGCTTCCGGACCGGCGGCGCCTGGACTGCCGTACGGGTTCCCCGCCACGGCGCAGGGCCCAGCCGGCGACGAAGCCCTTGCGGAAGGAGAGCGTCACCAGGGTCTGGCCCACGGCGAACGCCGCCGCGCCGGCCCCGATGACCAGCACCGACGGCAGCACCACCCCGGCGACCACGCCGAGGAAGCCGGCGAAGGCGAGCAGGCGCCAGCGGAGCCGGGCCTTGTACTGCATCAGGACCTCGGCAAGCAGCCACAGCGCGACGAAACCGAACGCGATGTAGAGGACCGTCATTCCCATGCATGGCCCCTCTCGGTACGGCCGCCGGCGCGGGAACGGGGGGCGGCCGCTCAGGCCCGCTGGTGCAGGCCCAGGTTCTCGTAGATTTCGAGAGTCGCCGTGGAATTGTTCAGCGTGATGAAGTGCAGCCCCGGGACACCCTCGGACAGCAGCCGCGCGCAGAACTCCGTGGCGAACTCGATGCCAATGGAGCGTACAGCGGCCGGATCGTCCTTGACGGCGAGCATGCGCTCTTTCACATGCGCGGGGAAGACCGCGTTGCTGAGTTGGGGCAGCCTGTCGAGCTGCTTGATCGCCACAACAGGCATGACCTCGGGGATGATCGGGGTCTTGCAGCCCGCCTTCTCGACGCTGTCGCGCAGGCGCAGATAATTCTCCGGATCGAAGAACATCTGGGTGATCGCATAGTCGGCGCCCGCGCGGCACTTGTCCACGAAGTGCCGGATGTCCGTGTCCCAGTCCGTCGAACGCGGGTGCATCTCGGGGAAGGCCGCGACACCGACGCAGAAGTCGCCGGACTCCTTGACGAGGCGGACCAGGTCGGCGGCGTAGTGCACGCCCTCGGGGTGCGCCACCCACTCGCCCATCGGGTCGCCCGGCGGGTCTCCGCGCACGACGAGCATGTTCCGGATCCCGGCGTCGGCGAACTGCCCGATGACGTTGCGCAGCTCGGCGACCGAGTGGTCCACGGCGGTGAGGTGCGCGACGGGAGTCAGGGTGGTGTCGGCGGCGATCTCCTGGGTGGCCTTCACGGTGCCGCCGCGCGTGGAGCCGCCGGCTCCGTAGGTCACGGAGACGAAGCTGGGGGATACCGCCTCGACCCGGCGCAGGGCGTTCCAGAGGTTGCGTTCGCCCTTCTCCGTCTTCGGGGCCCAGAACTCGAAGGAGTACGAGCGCCCGGACGCGAGGAGGTCGCGGACCGTGTGTGCACGATCCGACCAGGTGGAAGCGGTACCAGAGGCCATGTGGGCAGGTTAGACGCGGCCGGCCGGTCACCGAAGCGCTGTCCGCCTTTTGGACACGTTTTTGGACACCTGGGGGGCCGGCTCTGGTCAAGCGGGGGCCGGGGCGCTAGGCGCTCGCCCTGCCCTTGCGACCTCCGGGCCTTCGGCCTCTGTCCGGGCGGACAGGACTCAGCCGCGCCGGGCCCGGACGCGCTTGGCGAGCTCCGCGGCGGCCGCACCGGGGTCGGTGGCCTCGGTGAGGGCGCGGACGACCACGACGCGGGTGGCGCCGGCGTCCAGCACCTCGTCCAGGTTCGTGGTGTCGATGCCGCCGATGGCGAACCAGGGGCGGTCCTGCTCCAGCGAGGCCGCGTACCGGACCAGCCCCAGGCCGGGGGCGTGGCGGCCGGGCTTGGTGGGCGTGGGCCAGCAGGGGCCGGTGCAGAAGTAGTCCACGCCGGGCTCGGCGACGGCCGCGTCGACCTCGTCCTCGGCATGGCAGGAACGGCCGATCAGCACGTGCTCGCCGAGGATGGCGCGGGCCGCGGGGACGGGGATGTCGCCCTGGCCGAGGTGCAGGACGTCGGAGCCGATGGCGTGGGCGACGTCGGCGCGGTCGTTCACGGCGAGGAGCTTGCCGTGGCGGCGTGCGGCCTCGGCGAACACCCGGAGGTGTTCGAGTTCCTCCCCCGCCTCCATGCCCTTGTCCCGGAGCTGGACGATGTCCACGCCTCCGGCCAGGACGGCGTCGAGGAACTCGGGGAGGTCACCCTGCCGCTTGCGGGCGTCCGTGCAGAGGTAGAGCCGGGCGTCGGACAGCTGCATGGGTGGACCCCCCGTGGTGGAGGCGGTGTACGGGCGCGGGCCCGTACACCGCGGTGGAGCGAACTGCGGATCAGGTCAGAGGGCGAGCGCCTGAGCGCGGCGCTTCACCTCCGTGCCGCGATTCTCGCTCAGCGCCTGCACGGGCGTGCCGGGCAGGGTCGGATCCTCGGTGAAGAGCCACTCCAGGATCTCCTCGTCGGTGAAGCGGTCGTCGCGCAGCACGGTCAGCAGCCCGACCAGGCCCTTGACGACCTTGTCACCGTCGATGAAGGGGGCCGGTACCTGCAGGGCGCGGTTCTCGCCCCGGCGTACGGCGATGAGCTGCCCTTCCTTCACCATCTGGCGGACCCGGGTCACCTCGATGTTCAGCATCTCCGCGATGTCGGGGAGGTGCAGCCACGAGGGGACAAGGGCATCGATCTTTGCGTCAATCTCGGTCACGGAGACAAGCCTGCCATCTCGGACTGGCCGCCGGTACCTGGGCGGCCCCGTACGGGTCGCCGCCCGTACCGGGGCGCCGCCCCGGACCCCGCGTCCCGAACGCCGGCGAGGCCGGAATTCAGGCCGTGGCCGACTTCAGCGGGGTGGCCGGGTCCGCGACCTTGGTCGGGTCCAGTGGCACCGCCGCTTCGATGAGCTTGCGGCCCTGGGCCACGTCGCGGGGGCGGCCCACCGCCAGGACGGCGACCAGGGCGCCGGCCCGCAGCCAGCACACCGACCAGGTCGCCCCGGCCGGGTCGCCGCGCCAGAGGAGGGTGTCGGCCCCGCCGTGGTGCCCGGCGTACTGCACGAAGCGCCCGAACTGCTCGGACCAGAAGTACGGCACCGGGTCGTAGACCTCACCCGCCTCACCCGCCTCCCCGACCGCCCGGGCCCCGGCCAGGATGTTCGCCGCGACCGTCCGCGGCCCCTGGAGCGCGTTGTCCCAGTGGTGGACGAGCAGCCGCTTCCCGTACCGCGCGGACGGGAAGGAGGCGCAGTCGCCGACGGCGTACACCCCGGGCAGCGAGGTGTGCAGGTGGGCGTCGGCGGTGACCGAGCCGTCGGGGCCCCGTTCCACGCCCGTCCCGGCCAGCCATGCGGTGGCGGGCCGGGCTCCGATGCCCACGACGACCGCGCCGGCCGGCAGGGTCCGCCCGTCCGCGAGCAGGACCCGGCCCTCCTCGATCCCGGCCACCTTCGCGCCGGTGATCAGCTCGGCGCCGGCCTCCTCGTACCAGCGCGCCATCGGCTCGGCGACCTCGGCGGGCAGTGCCCCCGCCAGCACCCGGTCCGCCGCCTCGACCACGGTCACCGCGCAGCCGGCCTCGCGGGCCGCGGTGGCGAATTCGGCGCCGATCCAGCCCGCCCCGACGACCACCGCCCGGGGCGCGCCCGCCAGGACCGGGCGCAGCCGCGCCGCGTCGTCCAGGGTGCGCAGCAGGTGGACGCCCGGGACGCCCTCGGTGCCGGGCAGGGTCAGCGGCTCGGCGCCGGTCGCGAGCACGAGGACCTCGTACGGGACCGGACCGGCCTCGGTGTCCAGCTCGTGGTCGGCGGCCCGCAGTCCGGTGACCTCGGTGCCGAGCCGCAGCTCGATGCCGAGCCCCTCGAAGTCCACGTCGAAGGCGGAGTCCTCGGCCTTGCCGAGCAGGACCGCCTTGGACAGCGGGGGTCGGTCGTAGGGCTGGTGGGGTTCGGCTCCCAGCAGGGTCAGGGGGCCGTCGAAGCCCTGCTCGCGCAGGGCGACCGCGGTCTGCACCCCGGCCATTCCGGCGCCGACGATCACGACGCCGCGCTGATTGTGTTCCGTCTGCTCGCTCACCCGGCCACCCTAGTCATCTGACGCTCCGTCAGGAATAGGTGCCGCCTTACCGGCCGTCCGCGGCCGGGTTAGTCTGGCCACCGTACCTATCGCGGGAGTCCGGCGCACCGGGCTGAGAGGGAGGCTGGCCGGCCTCCGACCGTACGAACCTGATCCGGGTCATGCCGGCGAAGGGAGGGGCTGGACGCCCATGCACTCATCTCTGAAGGGATCCGACGTCCTCGTCATCGGGGGCGGGATCATCGGCCTGGTCACCGCCTGGCGGGCCGCGGCGCGCGGGCTGCGCACCGTACTCGCCGACCCGGCACCCGGCGGCGGCGCCGCCCAGGTCGCGGCCGGCATGCTCGCCCCCGTCACCGAACTGCACTACGGCGAGGAAGCCCTGCTGGGCCTCGGTCTCGCCTCCGCCGCGCGCTACCCCGACTTCGCCGCCGAGCTCGCCGACGCGAGCGGCGGCATCGACATCGGCTTCCGCACCTGCGGCACCCTCGCCGTCGCCCTCGACGCCGACGACCGCCTCCACCTGCGGGAACTGCACGCGCTGCAGCGCCGCTGCGGCCTGGAGTCCGAGTGGCTCACCGGCCGCGAGTGCCGCCGCCTGGAGCCCATGCTCGCCCCGGGCGTACGCGGCGGCCTGCGCGTGGACGGCGACCACCAGGTCGACCCGCGCCGGCTCGCGGCCGCCCTGCTGGCCGCCTGCGAGCGGGCCGGCGTGATCATCCACCGGGCGGCGGTGGAACGGCTGCTGGTCACCGCCGACCGGGCGGCCGGGGCCGCGCTCGACGACGGTACGGAGCTGCGCGCCGGCCAGGTGGTGCTGGCGGCGGGCTCGCTCAGCGGCCGGCTGGCGGGCGTACCGGCGGAGGTGGTGCCTCCCGTACGGCCGGTCAAGGGACAGGTCCTGCGGCTGTCGGTGCCCCCGGCCTACGCGCCGTTCCTCTCCCGGACCGTCCGGGCGGTCGTCCGCGGCAGCCACGTCTACCTGGTGCCGCGCGAGAACGGCGAGCTCGTCGTCGGCGCCACCAGCGAGGAACTCGGCTGGGACACCACGGTCACCGCGGGCGGGGTCTACGAACTCCTGCGCGACGCCCACGAACTGGTCCCCGGCATCACCGAACTCCCCCTCACCGAGACCCGGGCGGGGCTGCGCCCCGGCTCGCCCGACAACGCCCCGCTGCTCGGCCCGACCGACCTGCCGGGCCTGCACCTGGCCACCGGGCACTACCGCAACGGGGTGCTGCTGACCCCGCTCACCGGTGAGGTGCTCGTGGAGCTGCTGGCCACCGGCGAACTTCCGGAGATCGCGCGCCCCTTCAGCCCCCGCCGGTTCTCCGCCGCACGTCAGGAGTCGTACGCATGAGCCTCCCCGTATCCGTCTCCGTCTCCGTCAACGGCGAGCCGCGCGAGGTCGCGGCCGGCACCACGCTCGACACGGTGGTCGCCACCCTGACCGCGGCCCCCTCCGGCGTCGCCGCGGCCCTCAACGAGACCGTGGTCCCGCGCGGGCAGTGGCCGGCCACGCCGGTGGGCGACGGCGACCGGGTCGAAATCCTCACCGCGGTCCAGGGGGGCTGAGCGGCATGGCTGACGACCTCTTCACCCTGGGCGGCCGGACCTTCTCCTCCCGCCTGATCATGGGCACCGGTGGGGCCCCGAGCCTGGACGTGCTGGAACGCTCCCTGGTCGCCTCCGGCACCGAACTCACCACGGTCGCGATGCGGCGCCTCGACCCCACGGTCCAGGGCTCCGTCCTCTCCGTCCTGACCAGGCTCGGCATCGCGGTCCTGCCCAACACGGCGGGCTGCTTCACGGCGGGCGAGGCCGTGCTCACGGCCCGGCTGGCCCGGGAGGCACTGGGCACGGACTGGATCAAGCTGGAGGTGGTCGCGGACGAGCGGACCCTCCTGCCGGACGGCGTCGAGCTGCTGGACGCCGCCGAGATCCTGGTGGACGAGGGCTTCACGGTCCTCCCGTACACGAACGACGACCCGGTGCTCGCCCGGAAGCTGGAGGACGTGGGCTGCGCGGCGATCATGCCGCTCGGGTCCCCCATCGGTTCGGGGATGGGCATCCGCAACCCGCACAACTTCGAGCTGATCACGGAGCGGGCGTCGGTACCGGTCATCCTGGACGCGGGCGCGGGCACGGCGTCGGACGCCGCCCTCGCGATGGAACTGGGCTGCGCGGCGGTGATGCTGGCCTCCGCGGTGACGCGGGCGCAGGAGCCGGTGCTGATGGCGTCCGCCATGCGGGACGCCGTCTCGGCGGGGCGGCTCGCGTTCCGCGCGGGGCGCATTCCGCAACGCCGCTTCGCCGAGGCCTCCTCTCCTGCGGAGGGCCGAGCCGTCCTGGACCCCGAACGCCCGGCGTTCTGACCCGCGGGTCTCCCGCCGGCGCTCCGCCCCGGACCCCCTACGGCGCTCCGCGCCCGCGCCTCAAACGCCGGCGAGGCTGAAAGGCGCGGAGCCCCTGGTGGCGGCGGCGCGGGCGGCTCGGACGTCACAGCTGCGCTGCAAGGCGGACCACCCAGGCGGGGTAGCCGCGGCGCCCCAATAGAATCGCGGCGTGGATACGACCCTGGAAGACCCCCTCGTCGGGCGCGTGCTCGACGGCCGCTACCGCATCGACGCCCGCATCGCGGCCGGCGGCATGGCCACGGTCTACCGGGCCGTCGACACCCGCCTCGACCGCGTGCTCGCCCTGAAGGTGATGCACCCGGCGCTCGCCGCCGACGCCGCCTTCGTCGACCGCTTCATCCGCGAGGCGAAGTCCGTGGCCCGGCTCGCCCACCCCAACGTGGTCGCCGTCTTCGACCAGGGCACGGACGGGCCGTACGTCTACCTCGCCATGGAGTACGTCTCCGGCTGCACCCTGCGCGACGTGCTCCGCGAGCGCGGCGCGCTCCAGCCGCGGGCCGCGCTCGACATCCTCGAACCCGTGCTCGCCGCCCTCGGCGCCGCCCACCGGGCCGGCTTCGTCCACCGCGACATGAAGCCCGAGAACGTCCTGATCGGCGACGACGGCCGGGTCAAGGTCGCCGACTTCGGGCTGGTCCGGTCCGTGGACTCGGTCACGAACACCACCGGATCCGTCCTCGGCACCGTCTCCTACCTGGCCCCCGAACAGATCGAGAGCGGCGTCGCCGACACCCGCGTGGACGTCTACGCCTGCGGTGTCGTCCTCTACGAGATGCTCACCGGCGCCAAGCCCCACCTCGGCGACAGCCCCGCGCAGGTCCTCTACCAGCACCTCCACGAGGACGTCCCGCCGCCGTCCGCCGCGGTCCCGGGGCTCCCCGTCGGCCTCGACGAGCTCGTCGCGCAGGCCACCGCCCGCAATCCCGAGCTGCGCCCCTACGACGCCGCCGCGCTGCTCGGCCTCACCCGTGAGGCCCGCGGCCGGCTCAGCGACGCCGAGCTGGACGCCGTACCGCCGCAGGCGCGCGCCGAGGTGCGGTCCTCCGCCGAGGACCGCACCGGTGTGATCCCGCGCCCGGTGGCCGCGCAGCCCGTGAACCTCACCTCCCGGCTGGAGACCCTGCCGCCGCCGCCCGCCGCGCCCGCCGCGCACCGGCAGGCGCCCGCCGGACGCCCCCGCCGTGGCGTGTTCCTGATCATCGCCGGGGTGCTGCTCGCCCTCGGGGTGGGCACCGGCGTCTGGTACATCAACTCCGGCCAGTTCACGAAGGTCCCGAACCTGCTCGGCAAGACCGAGGCGCAGGCCCGGTCCCAGCTGTCCGCGGCGGGGCTCGGCGTGAAGGGGGTCGACCGGAAGTTCAGCGACGCCTTCGACCGCGGGACGGTGATGAACACCGATCCCCCGGGCGGCCGGCGGATCCGCGGCAACGGCGCCGTGACCCTCACCATCTCCCGCGGCCCCGAGGTCGTTGCCGTGCCCAACCTCAAGGGCAGGCCGCTGGAGGAGGCCAAGGCCGAGCTGACGAAGTCCGGGCTGGCGCCCGGCATCGTCACGCAGGCCTTCAGCCAGGACGTCGCTCTGGGTTCGGTGATCAGCTCCGACCCGGCGGTCGGCGACAAGCGGGCGCCGGACACGGCGGTCTCGCTCGTCGTCAGCAAGGGCCGCCCGGTGTCGGTCCCGACCGTGACCGGGCTCCCCGTCGACCAGGCGACGGCCAGCCTGGAGGCGCTGGGGCTCAAGGTGGCGACCGCCCCCGAGCAGGTCAACTCCCCCGCGGCGGCCGGCACGGTCGCCAACCAGTCGATCGGCGCCGGCACCCAGGCCGCGGCCGGTGACACGGTCACGCTGACCGTGTCCAAGGGCCCGCGCCCGGTTCCGGTCCCGAACGTGACCGGCCAGGACGTGGAGGCGGCCCGCAAGGCGCTGGAGGCCGCCGGCTTCAAGGTGAAGGTGGAGCGTCCCTTCCTCTCCTTCAGCAACACGGTGGACGCCCAGTCGGTGCTGGGCGGGCTGAACGCCCCCGAGGGCAGCACGATCACCATCCGGACCAAGGGGCTGTAAGACGCAGTGGTACGCAATCCAGTCGGCGGGCACGTCCCCGTGGCGGGCGGCCTCGCGAAGGTCGGGCTGCCCTACGCCCGCGAGATGGGCGCCGAGGCCGTCCAGGTCTTCGTCGCCAATCCGCGCGGCTGGGCCACCCCGGTCGGCAATCCGGCCCAGGACGAGCTGTTCCGGGCGCAGTGCGCGGCCGAGGCGATTCCGGCGTACGTGCACGCCCCGTACCTGATCAACTTCGGCTCGCACAACGGGGCCACCGTGGAGAAGTCGGTGGAGTCGCTGCGCCACTCCCTGCGCCGCGGCCGGGAGATCGGCGCGCTCGGCGTGGTCGTGCACACCGGGTCGGCCACCGGGGGCCGGCCGCGCGAGGCGGCGTACGCGCAGGTCAGGGAACACATGCTGCCGCTGCTGGACGAGCTGACGCACGAGGACGACCCCTTCCTGCTGCTGGAGTCCACGGCGGGGCAGGGTTCCTCGCTGTGCTCGCGCACGTGGGACTTCGGCCCCTACTTCGACGCGCTCGACCACCACCCGAAGCTGGGGATCTGCCTGGACACCTGCCACATCTTCGCGGCCGGTCACGACCTGGCGGAGCCGGGCGGGACGAAGGTGACCCTCGACCTGCTGGTGGACACCGTGGGCGAGGGCCGGCTGAAGCTGGTCCACGCGAACGACTCCAAGGAGGGCGTGGGCGCACACAAGGACCGGCACGCCAACATCGGGCAGGGCCACATCGGCCGGGAGGCCTTCGCCGAGCTGTTCACGCACCCCGCGATGGAGGGCGTACCGCTGATCACCGAGACCCCGGGCGGCAAGGAAGGGCATGCGGCGGACGTGGCGCTGCTGAAGGAGCTGCGCGGCCCGCAGTGATCCGGTGATCCCTTGAGGAATACCCCCGGGGGGTATACGGTTCTGTCATATCGACAGCACCGCTACTCGGCATTTCCCATCAGGGGGTCGTCATGGAGCAGGCACACGCGGACCACGGGCATCACGAAGACCACCAGCACCACGGCGGCCACGGTCACGAGACCGGCCCTCACGCGGGCAAGGCCACCTGGGCCATGGCCGCCCGGGCCACCCTCCACTGCCTCACCGGGTGCGCCATCGGCGAGGTGCTGGGCATGATCATCGGCACGGCACTCGGGTGGGGGAACGTGTCGACCATGATCCTGGCGATCGTGCTGGCGTTCTTCTTCGGCTACGCCCTCACCCTGCGCGGGATCCTCTCCGCCGGCGTCGACCTCCGTACGGCCATCCGGGTGGCCCTGGCCGCCGACACCCTTTCGATCGCCGTCATGGAGCTGATCGACAACGGGGTGATCGCCCTGTGGCCCGGCGCGATGGACGCGCACCTCTCGGAGCCGCTGTTCTGGACGGTGCTCGCGCTCTCGCTCGCCGTCGCCTTCGTGGTCACGGTCCCCGTCAACAAGTGGATGATCGGCCGCGGCAAGGGTCACGCGGTCGTCCACCAGTACCACCACTGAGGGCCGGCCGCCCCCGGGCCTACAGCTCGGGACCGTCCCCGGGCTCCTCCTGGTACGAGTAGCGCTGCTCGCGCCAGGGGTCGCCTATGTTGTGGTAGCCGCGCTCCTCCCAGAAGCCGCGGCGGTCGGCCGTCATGTACTCGATGCCGCGGACCCACTTGGGGCCCTTCCAGGCGTACAGGTGCGGAACCACGAGCCGCACGGGGAAACCGTGCTCGGCGGTGAGCAGTTCACCGCCCTGGTGGGTGGCGAAGACGGTCCGCGCGGAAGCGAAGTCGGCCAGCCGCAGGTTGGAGCTGAAGCCGTACTCGGCCCACACCATCACGTGCGTGACCTGCGGCGCGGGCGGCGCCAGGGCCAGGATCTCGCGGGCGAGCACACCGCCCCATTCGGCGCCCTGCATGCTGAACTTGGTGACGCAGTGCAGGTCCGCCACGACGGAGTCGAACGGCAGGGCCGTGAACTCCTCGTGGTTCCAGCAGTGCTTGTCCCCGTCGGCCGTCGCGCCGAAGACCCGGAATTCCCAGCGGTCCGGCTTGAACTTGGGCACGGGCCCGTAATGGGTGACCGGCCAGCCCCGCTGCAGCCGCTGCCCCGGTGGAAGCTCCAGCGGCTCTGCTCCCGGAGATTCCCGGCTTTCCGGCTGACCCATGACTCCATGGTGACAGACTGGGCAGGGTGGTCATGACCAGGTCTGGACCGATTCGGGCAAGTCACGGCAACTCCCACTAAGGAGGCACTTACTGGACGGCCTCCGGCGGCAGTGCAAGGATGCGCGCAGATCCCCCAGTTACCACTGGGAGGTACCCCCAGCCCCGTCACGTAACTGACATTGCCTGGAAGGAGCCTCTGCGATGCAGGGCGACCCCGAGGTCCTTGAGTTTCTGAACGAGCAGCTGACCGGCGAGCTGACGGCCATCAATCAGTACTGGCTGCACTACCGCATCCAGGACAACAAGGGCTGGACCAAGCTCGCCAAGTACACGCGTGAAGAATCCATCGACGAGATGAAGCACGCGGACAAGATCACCGAGCGCATCCTGATGCTCGACGGCCTGCCGAACTACCAGCGGCTCTTCCACGTGCGCGTCGGACAGACGATCACGGAGATGTTCCAGGCGGACCGCCAGGTCGAGGTCGAGGCCATCGACCGGCTCAAGCGCGGTATCGAGGTCATGCGCGGCAAGGGCGACATCACCTCGGCGCGCCTCTTCGAGGAGATCCTCGAGGACGAGGAGCACCACATCGACTACCTCGACACCCAGCTGGAGCTCATCGAGTCCCTGGGCGAGCCGCTCTACATCGCGCAGCTGATCGAGCAGCCGAGCTGACAGCCGGCCCGGCCGATCAGGAGCCGATCAGGCCGCTTCCGCCAGTGCGGGCGCACGCTCCGTCTCGGCGGCGAGCACGGCCGTAGCGTCACCCTTCTCCAGCAGCTCCCGGCGCGGACAGGCGCCGCGGCCGAGTATGCCCTGGATGGTGCGCACGCAGGAGCCGCAGTCGGTGCCGGCCTTGGTGGCCGAGGCGATCTGGCGCGGGGTGCAGGCCCCGGCGGCCGCGTGTTCCTTGACCTGCTTGTCGGTGATCCCGAAGCAAGAGCAGACGTACACGCGGTTCACCTCCCTGGGCGGAATGGTTCTACGAGCCATCCCCTATTCGGTGAGGCTTACCTAACCGTACCCAAAGTTAGGGTGACCTAAAAGACCTGGATACGAGGATGGGGCGCGGATCACATCGATCCGCGCCCCATCGTCGTACGAAGGTACTGACTGATCCCTACTGGTCCCGGTACATCTCGGCGACCAGGAACGCCAGGTCCAGGGACTGGCTGCGGTTGAGCCGCGGGTCGCAGGCCGTCTCGTAGCGCTGGTGCAGGTCGTCGACGAAGATCTCGTCGCCGCCGCCCACGCACTCGGTGACGTCGTCACCGGTGAGCTCGACGTGGATGCCGCCCGGGTGGGTGCCCAGGGCCTTGTGGACCTCGAAGAAGCCCTTGACCTCGTCGAGCACGTCGTCGAAACGGCGCGTCTTGTGGCCGGAGGCCGCCTCGAAGGTGTTGCCGTGCATCGGGTCGGTGACCCAGCCGACGACCGCACCGGAGGCGGTGACCTTCTCGACCAGCTCGGGGAGCTTGTCGCGGACCTTGTCGGCGCCCATGCGGACGACGAAGGTCAGCCGGCCCGGCTCGCGCTCGGGGTCCAGGCGGTCGATGTAGGTCAGCGCCTCGTCCACCGTGGTGGTGGGGCCGAGCTTGATGCCGATCGGGTTGGCGATCTGCGAGCAGAACTCGATGTGCGCGTGGTCCAGCTGGCGGGTGCGCTCACCGATCCAGACCATGTGGCCGGAGGTGTCGTACAGCTTGCCGGTACGCGAGTCGGTGCGGGTCAGCGCGCCCTCGTAGTCGAGCAGCAGCGCCTCGTGGGAGGCGTAGAACTCGACGGCCTTGAACTCGGCCGGGTCGGTGCCGCACGCCTTCATGAAGTTCAGCGCGTTGTCGATCTCCCGCGCCAGCTGCTCGTACCGCTGACCGGACGGGGAGGACTTCACGAAGTCCTGGTTCCAGGCGTGCACCTGGCGCAGGTCGGCGTAACCACCGGTGGTGAAGGCGCGCACCAGGTTGAGCGTGGAGGCGGAGGCGTTGTACATGCGCTTCAGCCGCTCGGGGTCCGGGATCCGGGCCTCTTCGGTGAAGGCGAAGCCGTTGACGGAGTCGCCGCGGTAGGTCGGCAGGGTGACGCCGTCGCGGGTCTCGGTGTCCTTGGAGCGCGGCTTGGAGTACTGGCCCGCGATGCGGCCGACCTTGACGACCGGCACGGAGGCCGCGTACGTCAGTACGGCACTCATCTGGAGCAGCGTCTTCAGCTTGGCGCGGATGTGTTCGGCGGACACGCCGTCGAAGGCCTCGGCACAGTCGCCGCCCTGGAGGAGGAACGCCTCGCCCTTGGCGACGGCTCCCAGACGGGCACGCAGCTGGTCGCACTCACCCGCGAAAACGAGCGGAGGATACGACTCGAGGTCCGCGACGACAGCGCGCAGAGCCTCGGCATCGGGGTACGAAGGCTGCTGCGCCGCGGGAAGGTCTCGCCAGGTCGCCTTGGCGGCGGGGGCTTGGGTTTCAGCGTTCACGGTCACCTCGTACACATTACGGCGTCATACGTCTCATCCCGCCCTCCGCCCACAACGTGAGACGGTCCTGCTCGAAGGGCAGGGGGACCCCTGAGGAACGGAATCCATGGTTCAGCCCACGCCGTGAGACGGATCCAGCGCCGCGCGGCCGCCCTGGGCTAGGGTGCCTCCCGTGTACGCGCACTCGAACCAGAACCGGTGGTGGCCCGCTCCCGGCGGCACACTTCTCGCGCGTACCTGAAACGACACGCGACGACGCGAAGGCCGCCCCGAGGGGCGGCCTTCCGTGTTTGCGACGCGGGCGCCGTTCCTCCCACCGGAAGGACGCCCCGCCCATGACCCCCAGGCCCCTGAACCGACCGAGCCGACCGAACCGGCTGAGCCGGCTGAGCCGGCTGCTCGACGACTCCTGCCCGCCGTTCGCCCTGCTGCGCCGGCGGACCCCCGGCCGCGACCACGACACCGTCGAGGTGCTGATCGGCGCCGTCCACGAGGCCGAACACCTCGCCGACCTGCCCGTCCGCGAGCTGCCCACCCTCGCCCTCGTCCCCTTCCGGCAGATCCGGGAGCGCGGGTTCGACGTACGCGACGACGGCACGCCGCTGAGCGTGCTGGTCGCCGAGGAGGCGTACGAGATCCCGCTCGCCGAGGCGCTGGCCGCGCTGCCCGCGCACGAGGTGCGGGTCGAGGGCGGCGGCTTCGACGTCCCCGACGCGCAGTACGCGGCCACGGTCGAGCGGGTCATCGAGGACGAGATCGGCCGCGGCGAGGGCGCGAACTTCGTCATCCGGCGCACCTACGAGGGCCGCATCGACGGCTTCGGCCGGGCCGACGCCCTCGCCCTGTTCCGGCGGCTGCTGCTGGGCGAGCGCGGCGCGTACTGGACGTACGTCGTCCACACCGGCGAGCGGACGCTGGTCGGGGCGAGCCCCGAGGTGCACGTGCGGATGTCCGGGGGCACCGTCGTGATGAACCCGATCAGCGGGACCTACCGGTATCCGGCCGGGGGACCCACCGTGGACTCCCTCCTCGCCTTCCTCGGCGACCGCAAGGAGACCGAGGAGCTGTCGATGGTCGTCGACGAGGAACTCAAGATGATGTGCACCGTCGGCGACCGCGGCGGGGTCGTCGTCGGACCGCGGCTGAAGGAGATGTCCCACCTCGCGCACACCGAGTACGAGCTGCGCGGGCGCTCATCGCTGGACGTGCGGGAGGTGCTGCGCGAGACGATGTTCGCGGCGACGGTCACCGGCTCGCCGGTGCAGAACGCCTGCCGCGTGATCGAGCGGTACGAGAGCGGGGGCCGCGGCTACTACGCGGGGGCCCTGGCGCTGCTCGGACAGGACGCGGCCGGGGCGCAGACGCTGGACTCCCCCATCCTGATCCGCACCGCCGACATCGCCCCGGACGGCGTGCTGCGGGTGCCGGTGGGCGCCACGCTCGTACGGCACTCCGACCCGGCGGGCGAGGTCGCGGAGACGCACGCGAAGGCGGCGGGGGTGCTGGCGGCGCTCGGGGTGCGGCCGGCCGCACCCCGGCCGGCCTTCGAGGGCGCGCGGCTGGCGGACGACCCGCGGGTGCGGGCGGCCCTGGCGGCCCGGCGCTCGGACCTGGCCCCCTTCTGGCTGCGCATGCAGGAGCGGCCGGCCTCCCTGACCGGCCACGTGCTGGTGGTGGACGGCGAGGACACCTTCACGGCGATGCTGGCGCACGTCCTGCGGGTGGCCGGGCTGGAGGTGACCGTACGCCGCTACGACGATCCGGGGCTGCGGGCGGCGGCCCTGTCCTGGGCGGGCCCGATCGTCCTGGGCCCCGGTCCGGGCAATCCGGCGGACGCCTCGGACCCCAAGATGCGGATGCTGCGCGCGCTGGCGGCGGAACTGCTGGCCGGGCACCGGCACGGGCTGGTCGGGGTCTGCCTGGGGCACGAGCTGCTGGCGGCCGAGCTGGGGCTGCCGCTGATCCGCAAGGCGGAGCCGGCGCAGGGGGCGCAGACCCGGATCGACCTGTTCGGGGCGCAGGAGGTGGTCGGCTTCTACAACACGTACACCGCGCACTGCGACGCATCGGGCGAGGGCCGGCTGGCGGCTTCGGGCGTCGAGGTGTCCCGCGACCCGGCGACCGGGGAGGTCCACGCGGTCCGCTCCGTCGGCGGCGGCTTCGCGGGGGTCCAGTTCCACCCGGAGTCCGTCCTCACCCTCCGCGGCGCGGACCTGCTGCGCGAGCTCCTGACCGGCGTGATGTCCCCGGCCCCGGCGTAGCCGGCGCGCCGCCGCTGCGCGGTGCCCCTGGGGCACCGCGCAGCGGCCCCGGACCTGCGACGTCAGCCGAAGAAGACCCCCACCTCCTTGTAGAGCGCGGGGTCCACCGTCTTCAGCCGCGCCGTCGCCTCCGCGATCGGCACCCGGACGATGTCCGTCCCCTTGAGCGCGACCATCTTGCCGAAGTCCCCGTCGTGCACCGCGTCGATCGCGTGCAGCCCGAACCGGGTCGCCAGCCAGCGGTCGAAGGCGCTGGGCGTGCCGCCCCGCTGGATGTGCCCGAGCACGGTCGTGCGGGCCTCCTTGCCGGTCCGCGCCTCGATCTCCTTGGCCAGCCACTCGCCCACGCCCGACAGTCGGACGTGTCCGAAGGAGTCCTTGGTGGCGTCCTTCAGCACCAGGTCCCCGTCCTTGGGCATCGCGCCCTCGGCGACCACGACGATCGGGGCGTAGCTCGCCTTGAAGCGGGAGGTCACCCAGGCGCACACCTCGTCCATGTCGAAGCGCTGCTCCGGGATGAGGATGACGTTGGCGCCGCCGGCGAGCCCCGAGTGCAGGGCGATCCAGCCGGCGTGCCGGCCCATGACCTCGACGACGAGCACCCGCATGTGCGACTCGGCCGTGGTGTGCAGCCGGTCGATCGCCTCGGTCGCGATGCCGACGGCGGTGTCGAAGCCGAAGGTGTAGTCCGTGGCGGACAGGTCGTTGTCGATCGTCTTGGGCACGCCGACGCAGGGGATGCCGTACTCCTCGTACAGCTTGGCGGCGACGCCGAGGGTGTCCTCGCCGCCGATCGCGACGAGCGCGTCCACCTCGTACTTGGCGAGGTTCTCCTTGATGTCGCGCACCCCGTTCTCCGTCTTGAACGGGTTGGTGCGCGAGGAGCCGAGGATGGTGCCGCCCCGGGGCAGGATGCCGCGGACGGCGGGGATGTCGAGCGGGACGGTCCTCCCCTCGACCGCGCCCCGCCAGCCGTCCTTGAACCCGACGAACTCGCAGCCGTACTCCTGGGTGCCCTTGCGGACGACGGCCCTGATCACCGCGTTGAGCCCGGGGCAGTCTCCGCCACCGGTCAGCACTCCGACCTTCATTGCATCTCCCTTCGCCATGACGGTCACGCTAGTGGTGACGCAGGTCACAGCAAGGGTCCTGAAGGGGTCAATTCCGGTGGAATCGCGGGGCGTTGCGTACGCCCGTTCACTCGTACGAGGACGAAAGTACGATCGACGCCCGGCGAACGGGTGCCTACGCGTCGTCGAGGCCCCGCTCTATGGCGTACCGGACCAGCTCCACCCGGTTGTGCAACTGCAGCTTGCCCAGGGTGTTCTGGACGTGGTTCTGCACGGTGCGGTGGGAGATGACCAGCCGCTCCGCGATCTGCTTGTACGAGAGCCCCTTGGCCACCAGGCGCAGCACCTCGGTCTCGCGGTCGGTCAGTTGCGGCGCCTTCGGCTCGTCGGAGGCGGTGGGCACCGGGTCGGTGGCGAGGCGCCGGTACTCGCCGAGCACCAGACCGGCCAGGCCCGGGGTGAAGACGGGGTCGCCGGCCGCGGTGCGGCGGACCGCGTCGATCAGCTCCTGGGCGCCGGCGGACTTCAGCAGGTAGCCGGTCGCGCCGGACTTCACCGCCTCCAGGACGTCCGCGTGCTCACCGCTGGCGGACAGCACCAGGACGCGCAGCGCGGGGTGGGCGCCGACCAGTTCCTTGCAGACCTGCACGCCCGGCATGCCGGGCAGGTTGAGGTCGAGGACCAGGACGTCGGGGGTGACGGCGCGGGCCCGGCGTACCGCCTCGGGGCCGTCGCCGGCGGTCGCCACGACGTCGAAGCCGGCGGCGGCCAGGTCGCGGGCGACCGCGTCCCGCCACATCGGGTGGTCGTCGACGACCATCACCCTGATCTCGTGCGGTTCCTTCGTGCTCATTGGGTTCTCCCCCTCGGTACTTTCAGTTCCACTTCGGTGCCCTGTCCGGGGACGGACACCAGATCGGCGCTGCCGCCGAGGTCGCGCAGCCGGCCTCGGATCGACAGGGCCACGCCCATCCGGCCCTCGCCCTCCGCCTGGTCGAGCCGGCCCGCCGGGATGCCCGGGCCGTCGTCGCGGACGGTCACGATCACCTCGTCGCCCCAGTCCTCGACCAGGATCCAGGCCCTGGCTCCCTCGCCCGCGTGCTTGCGCACGTTGTCGAGGGCGGCGCCGACCGCCGCGGCCAGCTCCTTCGCGGCGGGTACCGGCAGCGGCACCGGGGTGCCCGGCTCGGCGAAGCTCACCCGGGACCCGGCGTGCGGGGCGAGGAGCGTGCGCAGGTCCAGCTCGCCGTCGTCGCCGCCCGACTCGTCCACCTCGTACGTGTCCACCAGCGCGCCGCGCGACTCGTCGGAGGAGACCCGGGAGGGGTGCGCCAGGCCGGTGGTGACCAGCGTGCGCAGCGCCACCTCCTGCTCTCCCGCCATCCGGCCCAGCTCGGCGGCCTCCCCGCCCACCTCGGCGCCGCGCCGCTGGACCATGGCGAGGACCTGGAGGACCCCGTCGTGGATGTCACGGGCGAGGCGCTCGCGCTCGCGGGTGGCGGCCTCGATCTCCAGGGCGCGGGCGAGGGTGTTCTCACTGGCCCGGGCGACCTCGACGACGTAGCCGATGGCCACGGAGGAGACCCAGACGAGCAGCACGTTGTGCAGCGCGTCCCGGGTGGGCTGGCCGCCGTGGATGAGGATCGTGGCCGCGGCCACGAAGGTGGAGGCGAAGCAGGCCCAGCGCCAGCCGCCCTTGATCGCGAACCCGAGGACGGCGCCCCCGGTCCAGATCGTGGGGAGGGTGGGACCGCCCCCGGTGATCCGCTCGTGCGTGTCGGCGAGCGGGGTCAGCCCGATCCCGACGATGGCGACGGTGAGGTCGGCGACGAGGAAGCCCTTGGTGCAGCTGGCGGCGTTGGCCACCTTCGAGGTGGTGGCCAGGGTCCAGACGGCGAGGAAGGCGAGGTAGCCGGCCGCGATCCAGGGGTGCGGGTACCGCTTGTAGGCGGAGGCGAACAGCAGCACCGCGTAGACCATCGTCAGCAGCCGGTACGCCGTCAGGGCACGCCAAAGCGGCTGCTCGACCGACATGCGTACGACGCGTTCGCGTTTCGCCATCTCCCCCACCCCCTGCGGGCGGTACCGCCCGACCTACTCCGGCTTGCCGTCGGCCTTCTCGGCCTTGCCGGTCTTCTCCGCCTTCTCGGCCTTCTCCGCGTCGGCGATCTGGCGCTTCGCCGCCGTCGCGTAGATGTCGACGTACTCCTGGCCGGAGAGCTTCATGATCTCGTACATGACCTCGTCGGTCACCGAGCGCAGGATGAAGCGGTCACCGTCCATGCCGTGGTAGCGGCTGAAGTCCAGCGGCTTGCCGATCCGGATGCCCGGGCGCATCAGCTTGGGCACCACCTTGCCGGGCGGCTGGATCTTCTCGGTGTCGATCATCGCCACGGGGATCACGGGTGCGCCGGTGGCCAGCGCCACCCGGGCCAGCCCGCCGGGCTTGCCGCGGTACAGGCGTCCGTCGGGTGAACGCGTGCCCTCGGGGTAAATACCGAACAGCTCCCCCCGCTCGATGACCTCGATGCCGCTCTTGATCGCGGCCTCGCCGGCCCCGCGCGCACCGGAGCGGTCCACCGGGAGCTGGCCGACGCCCTTGAAGAAGGCGGCCGTCAGCTTGCCCTTGACGCCCGGGGAGGTGAAGTACTCCGCCTTCGCGATGAAGGTGACCTTCCGGTCCAGCACGGCCGGAAGGAAGAAGGAGTCGGAGAAGGACAGGTGGTTGCTCGCGAGGATCGCCGGCCCCTCCGCGGGAATGTTCTCGAGGCCCTCCACCCACGGCCTGAAAGCGAGCTTCAGTGAACCGCCGATGGAGAACTTCATTGCGCCGTAGATCAACTCGAAAGCCTTCCTGTGTCTGTCGAACAGACCATATCCCCTGGCTCCCGCGGCAGCGGCCCGACGACCCTGGCCGGTGCCACCCCGGTCGCGTACGGTGAAGTCACACAGAGCAACGCACCCACCCGACGTACATCATGATCAAGGAGACCCTGGTGCCCGTCCTCCCTGGAGCCGAGCCGTTCCGCCACGAGGGCGGAGAGGTCGGCGTCCTCCTCTGCCACGGCTTCACCGGTTCCCCGCAGTCGCTGCGCCCCTGGGCCGAGTACCTCGCCGGGCAGGGACTCACGGTGTCGCTTCCGCTGCTGCCCGGACACGGGACGCGCTGGCAGGACATGCAGCTCACGGGCTGGCAGGACTGGTACGCGGAGGTCGACCGCGCCCTGCGGGAACTGCTGGACCGGTGCGAGCAGGTGTTCGTCTTCGGGCTGTCGATGGGCGGCGCGCTGACCCTGCGGCTGGCCGCCAAGCACGGGGACGCCATCAGCGGCATCGTGCTCGTCAACCCGGCGAACAAGGTGCACGACCCGCTGGCCGTCGCCCTTCCGGTGGCCAAGCACTTCATCCGCTCGACGCCGGGCATCGCCAGCGACATCGCCAAGCCGGGCTCGGAGGAAGTCGGCTACGACCGGGTCCCGACCCGGGCCGCGCACTCGCTGCGGAAGTTCCTGCAGCTCGTGGACGCCGACCTGCCGCAGGTCACGCAGCCGCTGCTGCTGCTGCACAGCCCGCAGGACCACGTCGTACCGCCCGTCGACTCCGCGCGGATCCTGGCGCGGGTCTCCTCCACGGACGTCACCGAGACCCTCCTGGAACAGAGCTACCACGTCGCGACGTTGGACCATGACGCGGAGCGGATCTTCGCGGACAGCTATGCGTTCGTCGGCCGACTGGCGGAGAGCGTGGGCAGGGAGGGGGCGGAGGCCGGTGGCTGAGCACGAGGAGCAGTCGGGCGGGGTCCCGCCGCTGGACGAGGAAGCGGCGTGGGCGGCGATCGTCGCCGGGTACGGGCAGGAGCCGCCGGACCCGCCGGGGGCCCGGCCGTTCAAGCCGATCGAGAACATCCTCCTGCCGGAGGAGGACGTCAAGCCGCTGCCGGCCGTACCGGAGGCGGGACCGGAGCCGAAGCCCGAGCCGAAGGCCGAGCCCGAGCCGCCGGCCGCCGCCGGGCTGGGCAGCTCGGTGGTCTTCGCCCCGGGCGTGGGCATGGCGGGCCCGCGGGACCACTCGCTGGCGCAGCCGCAGGAGGACGACCTGACGCCGGCGGACGAGGGCCACTTCGTCCAGCCGGAGCCGGAGCTGCCGCCGGCGGACACGACGTCGAAGTTCGCGTGGCTCGCGGTGGTCGGCGGGCCGGTGCTGCTGCTGCTCGCGGTGCTGCTGCAGTGGGACATGACCTGGTGGCTGACGACGCTCGGCATCGGGGGCTTCCTGGGCGGGTTCGCGACGCTGGTCGCACGCATGCAGCACGGCGACGACGAGGACGACGACCCCGGCCGCGGAGCCGTGGTCTAGGCGCCAAACCTGGGGCTCCGCCCCAGACCCAGTGCCTCAAACGCCGGCGGGGCTGGATTTTCCAGCCCCGCCGGCGTTTGAGGCGCGGGGGCGCGTCCGGGGTGGGGGGGGGGACGACGTACAGGGGAGGTGTGCCGTCCGGCCCGGGCCCCGGCTCGTTGCCG
>NZ_JBEZKE010000021.1:0-125766 GCF_040651555.1 Streptomyces sp. NPDC048424
GATGAAGCCGCGCTGGAAGTCCGTGTGGATCACGCCGGCGGCCTCGGGGGCGGTGGCGCCCTGCTTGATGGTCCAGGCGCGGGTTTCCTTCGGGCGCCGGCGGGGCTGAGAGATCGGGGCTCCGCCCCGGGCCCCGCGCCTCAAACGCCGGCGGGGCTGGATTGGGCGGAGCCTCGGCTCTTTTCGTTCAGGTGTGACTCAGTCCGCCTTCGGGATCCACGGTGGGGTCTGGCCCCAGGACCAGACCGGGATCTTGGCCGCGTCCACCGGGGGTGGGTTGGGGCCCGAGTAGATCAGGGCCATGCGGGTGCCCCACTCGATGTAGTAGGCGAAGACCCCGCGGAACTCGGGGTCCGTCGGGAGGCCGACCTCGTCGGCCGTGTCCATCAGCAGGTCCACCCAGCGGCGGCGCTGCTTCTCCGTGATCCCGCGGCCCAGGTGCTTGGTGGCCATGTGCTGGTGGCCGCCGTGGTGGGCGGTGTAGTCCGAGGGGCCGCCGAAGACCTCCGACAGCCAGATCGCGACGTGCTGCGGGTGCTCCGAGTCCATGCCGGCGAAGACCGGGGCCAGGATCTCGTCCTGCAGGGCGTGGGCGTAGAAGGCGTCGGTGAGACGGTTCATCGCCTCCGCGCCGCCCATCCACTCGTAGATGGTGGGTGTGGTGCTCATGGCTATCCGGCGGCCTTTCCCGTGCCCACGACGCCCGTCACGAGGTAGTGCTGCATCTCCTCGATGGCCGTCACGTACGGACGGATCGCGCTGAAGAACGCCGGGAAGTGCTCGCCCTTGCGGAATCCGCCCAGGTGGGCCTCGATCGAGGTCCAGCGGATGCGCAGGATGTAGCGCTCCTTCTCCTCCTCGCACCGGGCCAGTTCGTAGTCGATGCACTCGGGTGACGCGGCCAAGGCCTCGGCGGCCCGGGCGTACGCGTCCTCGAAGGCAGGCTGGTCGTCCAATGCGATCCGGTAGCGGATGTATTCGACGGTGGTGGTCATGGGTGCGTGCCTCTCGCTGGTTGGTGGTCTCGGCCAGCCTTACGCGATCATGCGCCGGAGTGGGGCCGATCGGTCATTCGGACCCGGACTTCCTGGAGTCGGTCTCGCCGGAGACGTCCGGGCCCTGGTCACGGACCTGGCGGACCTTGTCCAGGGAGTCGCGCAGTTCCGTCAGCCAGGTGTCGGTGTTGCGTCCGACGAGGCGGACGCACCAGGCCAGGGCGTCGGCCCGGCTGCGGGCGACGCCGCCGGCGACCAGGGTGTCGAGGACCTGGCGTTCGGACTGGCGCAGGCGGGTCATCACGGGGACGGCGAGGTGGGTGAAGAGCGTCGTCTCCTCACCCACCCGTACGCCCCAGGCGACCTTGCGGCGGTAGAGGGACTCGGCCTCGCGGGCCACCTCGATGCGCTGTTCGCGGGTGCGTTCGCGGAACTCCTTGACCGACTCGGTCCCCGGTATGACGCCGACGACCGTGATCTCCTCGCGGTCGGCCGTGACCGAGAGGAGGGACTCGTAGACGTCCACCGGCAGGCGTTCGGCGAACCACGCGCGGAGCTGTTCGCTCTGTTCGGCTGTAATCATGTAATCAACGTTGCATCCGATACCTTCTTGATCGCAAGGACTGGGCCCCAGGGAATGTCGCAGCGCTCTCAGCCCATCGAGCGGTAGCGGTGGATCAGGGAGACGGCCATCGCGCCCTCGCCCACGCCCGAGGCGACCCGCTTGACCGAGTGGGCGCGGACGTCGCCGGCCGCGAAGACGCCCGGGACGCTCGTCTCCAGCGGGTAGGGGGCCCGCTCCAGGCTCCACTCGGCCGGGAGTTCCCCGCCGTTCGCGATCAGGTCCGAGCCGGTGAGGACGAAGCCGTACTCGTCCCGCTCGACGACGCCGGCGAGCCAGTCGGTGTGCGGGCGGGCGCCGATGAAGGTGAACATGAACCGGGCCGGGACCTCCCTGTTCTCGCCCGTGTCCGCGTCGTGGAGGGTCAGCCGCTCCAGGTGCTCGTCGCCGTCGAGGCGGACCACCGTCGTGCGGACCTTCACCTCGATGTTCGGGGTGCGGTCGATCTCGTCGATCAGGTAGCGGGACATGCTCGCGTCCAGGGAGGCCGCGCGGACCAGGATCGTCACCCGGGCGGCGTACTTGGCGAAGTGCACCGCCGCCTGGCCGGCCGAGTTGGCCCCGCCCACGATGAACACGTGCTGGGAGATGCAGGCCGAGCTCTCGGTGGTGGCCGCGCCGTAGTAGAGCCCCGCACCCTCGAAGCGGTCCGCGCCCGGGGCCTCCAGGCGGTTGTACGAGACGCCGGTGGCCAGCAGCACCGTCTCCGCGCTGATCTCGGTGCCGTCCGCCAGGGTGAGGATCTTCGCCGGGTCGTCCCGGGTCAGCGAGACCACCTCCACCGGGTGCAGGATCTCGGCGCCGAACCGGGAGGCCTGGATCGTGGCCCGGCGGGTCAGGTCGCCGCCCGAGAGGCCCGACGGGAAGCCGAGGTAGTTCTCGATCAGGCTGGAGGTGCCGGCCTGCCCGCCCGGGGCCCGGGAGTCCAGCATCAGGGTGGAGAGTCCCTCGGAGGCCGAGTAGACCCCGGCCGCCAGGCCCGCCGGGCCCGCGCCGACGATGACGCACTCGTAGTGCGGGCGCGAGGCGGTCGTGGCCAGGCCCAGGCGCTGGGCGAGCTGGGTGTCGGTGGGGGCGGAGAGCACCGTGCCGTCCGGGAAGCGGACCAGGGGCAGCGCACCGTCGGGCTGGGCCGCGATCAGCGTCAGCGCCTCGGGGTCCCGTTCGACGTTGAGGAAGCGGAACGGCTGGCCGTTGCGGGTGAAGAAGTCCCGGACTGCGTGGGTGCCGGGGGAGACCAGGTGGCCGGCGACGATGATGCCGTCGTACGCGGGGCGGTAGGTGGCCAGCCAGTCGGACAGCAGGTCGTCCAGGACGGGGAAGAGCCGTTCGTGCGGCGGGTCCCACGGCTTGAGCAGGTAGTAGTCCAGCCGGACCCGGTTGATGGCGGTGATCGCCGCGTCGGTCTCCGCGTAGGCCGTCAGGAGCACGCGGCGGGCGTCCGGGAAGCGGCTGACCGCCTCCAGCAGGAACTCGACGCCGGTGACGTCGGGCATCCGCTGGTCCACGAGGAACAGCGCGGGGTCGTGACCGCGCTCGTCGAGGGAGTCCAGGATCTTCAGGGCGTCGGCCGCCGAGGAGGCGCCGAGCACCCGGTAGCGGTCGCCGTAGGCGCTGCGCAGGTCGCGCCGGACGGCGCGCAGCACCTGCGGGTCGTCGTCCACGGCCAGGATGACCGGCTTCCTGTGCTCCGCGCGCTCGGCTGCGGCCGCAGTGGCGGCCGCGCTCACCGCGGGGGCGGCGGAGCTCTCCGGGGCCGCGCTCATGCCGGGTCCAGCATCAGCTTGTCGGCGTAGCACCAGGCCCAGGCCTCGCCGGGCTCGTGGGAGGCGGCTATGGCGTGCTCGGTGGTCCGGTAGTGCCGGGTGGCGTGACGGTTCTTCGACGAGTCGCAGCATCCGACGTGCCCGCAGCTGAGGCACATCCGCAGGTGCACCCAGGTGTCACCGGCGGCGAGGCACTCCTCGCAGCCGGCGGCGGTGGGTTTCACCGGACGTATCTGATCGATGTGTGTGCACAACAGGTCCATCGTCATCGTCCCCGTCCCTCTCTCGTGCTCGTTCACCAACACGGCCCGCGCGCCCGTGATTCACGGCGCGTCCAGACCATAGGGCGGGGACCCGGTAATGGTTCATCGAATCGGCCGAAGTCAGGTAGTCCTGAAGCTACTTCATGACGTCCGCGGGCGACTTCCTGAGGTGCCGCCACGACCTGGGCCGCTACCTCACGAAGTCGCATACCAGCGCTTTGACGCACGCCCCGGGCGCGGCCAGTGTGGGGGACGCCAACGACAACAGGCGGCGCCTGGAGGAATTCGTGAGCAGAAAGATTCTGGTCATTGTCTCCGAACACGGTTACTGGGCCGAGGAACTGATAGGCCCCGTATCGAAGTTCGACGAGCGGGGCTACGAGGTCGTATTCGCCACGCCGACCGGGAAGCGTGCACACGCTCTTCCGCCGAGCCTCGACGCGAACTACATCGACCCCCCGCTGGGACGCTCGGTCACCACCGAGGAGAACGCCCGGCTGGGGCGGGAGTTCGAGCAGTCGAGCCGGCTGGACTCGCCGCTCGACATCGAGGCGTGGGTCCCCGAGCGTCCGTACACGAGCGACGAGGGCTACCTGCGCAAGCTGGAGCAGTACCACCGGGATCTGGACAAGCTCGACGCAGACATCGCGGACTACGACGCGATCCTCATCGTCGGCGGCAGCGGCCCGATCGCGGACCTCGCCAACAACGAGCGCGTGCACGCCCTGATCCTGGCCTTCAAGAAGGCCGGCAAGGTCGTGGCCGCGGAGTGCTACGGGGTCGCCTGCCTGGCCTTCGCCCGGGACTGGAGCGACCGCAGGAGCATCATCTGGGGCAAGCACGTGACCGGCCACTGCAAGGAGTACGACTACAAGGACGGCACCGGATTCCTCGGTACCGACTTCAACATGGGGCCGCCGCCGTATCCGCTGGAGTACATCCTGCGCGATGCGACGGGTCCGCGCGGCGCGTATCACGGGAACTTCGGCAAGCCGGTCTCGGTGATCGTCGACTTCCCCTTCGTCACCGGACGTTCCACCCCCGACTCGTATCTCACGGGGCAGAAGATCGTGGAAGTCCTGGAGGACGGTCTCACCCGATACGGCTGGTGATCCCGGCGGCCGCGGAGAATCCGCGGGGAAGTCGGAGAGCAGAGGGGGAATTCATGGAAGCCACTCCCGGACGGGAAAGGCTGATCGAGCAGTTCAAGGCCGACGGCCTGAATGTGATGTTCGGAAATCCGGGGACGGTGGAACAGGGATTCCTCGACGCGGTGGACGCGGCGGAGGACTTCACCTACATCCTCGCCCTCCAGGAGACCGTGGCCGCCGGCATCGCCGACGGGTACGCCCGGGCGACCGGCGGCGCGGCCCTGCTCCAACTGCACTCCGGAGTGGGGCTGGGCAACGGCATCGGGATGCTCTACCAGTCGCTGCGCGGCCACACCCCGCTCGTCGTGGTCGCCGGTGACGCCGGGGTGCGCTACGACGCCATGGACGCGCAGATGGCGTCCGACCTGGTGGCGATGGCCAAGCCGGTGACCAAGTACGCGACGCGGGTCACCGACCGGCACTCCGTGCTCCGCACCATCCGGCGCGCCGTGAAGATCGCGCTCACCCCGCCCCGGGGGCCCGTGTTCGTGGCGCTGCCGATGGACGTGCTGGACGAGCTCAACTCCGAGCCGGTCCTGCCCGCCACGGTGCCGCTCACGGACGTGGCGCCCTCGCCGGCCTCGGTGGGACGGGCGGCCGAGCTGCTCGCCCCCGCGCAGCGGCCGGTGGTCCTCGTCGGTGACGGGGTCTCGCTCTCCGGGGCGCAGAACGAGCTCGCCGCCGTCGCCGAGCTGCTGGGCGCCGACGTGTACGAGGTCGACTCGTCCGAGGTGAACATCGCGGCCTCGCACCCGCTGCGGCGCGGCCAGACGGGCCACATGTTCGGTCCGCACAGCAAGGACCTCGTGGGGGACGCCGACGGGGTGCTGATCGTCGGCACCTACGTCTTCCCGGAGGTCTTCCCCGAGCTGGAGAGCCCCTTCCGGGCGGGCGCGAAGGTCGTCCACATCGACCTCAACGCCTACGAGATCGCCAAGAACCATCCGGTGGACCTGGGCCTGGCCGCCGACCCCCGGCAGGCGCTGCGCGCGCTGGCCGGCGTACTGGAGCGGCTGCTGACCCCGCAGCAGCGGGCGGCGGCGGCCTCCCGGCTCGACGTACGGACCAGGGAGCGGGCCCGCGGGGCACAGGTGGCCACGGACGACGGATCGCCGATGGCCGTCTTCCTGAAGACCCTGGCCGAGCGGACCGGCGGGGACCTGATCGTCTTCGACGAGGCGCTGACCACCTCACCGCTGGTCACGCGGTTCCTGCCGGCGGAGCGCCCCGGCGACTACCACCTCACCCGGGGCGGTTCGCTCGGGGTGGGCTTCCCCGGTGCGGTCGGCGCCAAGCTGGCCCGCCCGGACCGGCTCGTCGTCGGCTTCGCGGGTGACGGCGGGTCGATGTACACCTACCAGGCGTTGTGGACGGCCGCCCGGCACGGCATCGACGCCAAGTTCGTGGTCTGCAACAACCGCAAGTACCGGCTGCTGGACGACAACATCGCCGAGTACTGGCGGGAGCGGGCCATCCCGGCGCACGAGTTCCCGGGCTCCTTCGACCTCTCGCACCCCGAGATCGACTTCGCCGGGCTGGCGCGGTCGCTCGGCGCCGGCGGGATGCGGGTGGAGAAGCCGGACGAGGCGGTCTCCGCCGTGGGCCGGATGCTGTCCCACCCCGGGCCCTTCCTCGTCGACATCCAGATCTGACAGCCGACAGCCATCCGACGCAAAAGTCCCGTACGGACAGGAGGAGACCGCATGCCCGCCGAGCGGCAGCTGACCGAGGACGCGATCCGCAGTTTCGCCGAGAAGTGGTACGTGGCGCTGGACCGGCACGTGGGGGCGGCCGAGGTGCTCGCCCTGATCACCGAGGACCTGGAGTTCAAGGTCCCCGAGGACACCTTCCTCGGACACGAGGGCTTCGGACGCTGGTACGAGGCCGTCACCCACCGCTTCTTCGACGAGGTGCACACGGTCACGAAGGTGGAGCCCGTCATCGAGGGCGACCGGGCGGTCGTCCGGGTCCTCGTCAACTGGCAGGCCAAGATCTGGAACCCGCCGGCCGCCCGCAGCGAGTGGCTCGGCTTCGACGCCGATCAGACGTGGACCGTGGTCGCCGGTCCGGACGGACCGCTGATCAAGCAGTACACCGTCAACGACCTGGCTGCGATGCCCGGTTCCGGCTCCCTCTGACCGCCGGCGAAGGAGAAGCGACCATGACCGAAGTGACGCAGGAGCGGGTGCGGGCGGCTTACGCCGCCCTCGGCTCCGGCGACCGGGCGCGCATCCTGGAGTACTACTCCGAGGACCTGCGCTGGCTGGTGCCGGGCAACCACCCGCTGGCCGGCTGGTACGAGAGCCTGGACGCCTTCCTGGAGCTGATGGGGCAGACCCACAAGCTCACGGGCGGCACCTTCCGGATGGACCTGGAGGCGGTCCTCGTCGGCGAGGACTGTTCCGCGGACGTGTGCCGCAACGTCGCCCTGCGGGCCGGCGCGGCCGAGACGAGCGGGTCCCCGTACGAGCGGATGGACTACCCGGTCTTCCACTACATGCGCTGGCAGGACGGCCGGATCGTCGAGGGCCGCGACGGGCTCTTCGGGGACTCGGCAGCCGCCTTCAGCCAGTTCTGGGCGCCGTTCGCGCCGGACGGAACCCGCAGGGACCGATAGGGGGATGAGCGCGATGGACGCACGACAGATCCTTCAGAAGTACTACGAGTACGCCAACGCCGGGGACTGGGACCGCTGGTGCGACCTGTTCGCCGACGACCAGGTCATGGACGAGCAGCTGGCCGGCCACATCGAGGGACTCGAGGTCCTGCGCTCGATGATGAAGGGCATGGGCACGATGTACCGGGTCTTCCGGAACGAGCCCGTGCACTTCCTCGTCGACGGTGAGAAGGCCGCGGCCGTCTCGCACCTGACCGCGGTCAGCGCCTCGGGCGAGCCCATCGAGGCGGAGGTCATGAACTTCTTCCGGATCGTGGACGGAAAGATCGCCTACATGGCGAACCACCACGACACGGTTCCCTTCCAGGTGCTGAGCCAGGGCTGAGGGGGACCCGTGAGCGCGGAAGAGTACGACTACATCGTCGTGGGATCCGGCACCGCGGGCAGTGTCCTCGCGAGCCGGCTCTCCGAGGACCCGGACGTCTCCGTCCTCGTCCTGGAGGCGGGCGGCTCCCGGATCCCGCCCGAGGTGGACGACCCGTCCTCCTGGTACAAGCTCCTCGGCGGCCCGGTGGACTGGGGCTACACCAGCACCCCGCAGCCCGGCCTGGACGGCCGCCGCACGTACGAACCGCGCGGCAAGGCGCCGGGCGGCAGCAGCAACCTCTACATCATGATGCACATCCGGGGCCACGCCTCGGACTTCGACAACTGGGCCTACCAGGGTGCGGCCGGCTGGGCACACGAGGACGTGCTCCCGTACTTCGCCCTGCTGGAGGGCCAGGAGGACGCCACCGCCGCCACCACCGGCACCCGGGGTCCGCAGCGGATCACCAACGCCGGGCGGCACGGCCCCAACCCGGTCTCCCGCGCCTTCATCGACGCCGCCGTCGAGCTGGGCCACGAGGAGATCGCCGACTTCAACACCGACGGTCCCCGGCGCGGCCTCTTCGGCACCGGCTGGCACCACATCGACGTCGCCGACGGCCGCCGCCAGGGCGCACTGGCCGCCTATCTGGAGCCCGCGCTCGGCCGGCCGAACCTGACCCTGCGCACCAACGCGCAGAGCACCCGGCTGCTCTTCGACGGGGACACCTGCACGGGCGTCGAGTACGCCCAGCTCCGGGCCCCCGCCGAGGTCCCCGGCCGGACCGTGGGCGACGGGCACAGCAGTGCGGCGGCGCCCGGGGCGCACACCGTACGGGCCCGCCGGGAGGTGATCGTGGCCGCCGGGGCGATCGAGTCCCCGAAGCTGCTGCTGCTCTCCGGCATCGGCCACCCCGAGCAGCTGCGCGAGCACGGGATCGAGGTCACCGCGGCCCTGCCCGGGGTCGGCGAGAACTTCCACAACCACGTCCTGACCGGGCTGATGGCCGAGGTCACCCAGGAGCTCCCGCCGCCGGCGCAGAACCTGTCGGAGAGCGCTCTTTTCCTGTCCTCGCGGCCCGGACTGCCCGCGCCCGACCTGCAGATCGCCTTCGTCCACGTGCCCTTCGACGTGATCGTCGGCCAGGACCACCCCAACACGGTGTCCATCCTGCCCGGTGTCGTACGGCCGGTCTCGCGCGGCTGGATCAGGCTGGCGAGCGCCGACCCGCTGGCCCACCCGCTGATCAACCCGAACTACCTGGGCGACCGCTGGGACCTGGAACGGATGGTGCAGGGCGTCAAGACCGCCCGGGAGATCTTCGCGACCTCCGCCTTCTCCCCCTGGTACAAGCAGGAGCTGCAGCCCGGACCGGGCTACGTGAGCGACGACGACCTGCGGACCTTCGTGAAGCAGAAGTCGGAGAGCTACCACCACCAGGCCGGCTCCTGCCGCATGGGCATCGACGACCTCTCCGTCGTCGACCCCGAGCTGCGGGTGCACGGCGTACGGAACCTGCGCGTCGTCGACGCCAGCGTGATGCCCGCGGTCCCGTCGGGCAACTGCCACACCGCCATCGCGATGATCGCCGAGCGCGCGGCGGACTTCCTGAGGGGGACCTCCCGTGCCTGATGCCGTGCTGCGCGAGGGCGCGCTGTCCGGGACCCGGATCGCGGTCCTGGTCGAGAGCGACTACTACGAGCCGGAGATCTTCTACTACCGGCACCGGTTCGCGGAGGAGGGCGCCGAGGTCGACTTCCTGACCCGGCTGTGGGGCAACGACTCCATCACCTTCACCGGGCACGAGTACCGGGCGCCGTTCACCGCCGACAAGTCCCTGGAGGGGCTGAGCGACGAGGAGCTGCGCCGGTACGCGGCGATCATCGTGCCCTCGGGCATGGTGGCCGACCGGCTGCGCTACACCGAGGACGTGGACGTGCTGGCTCCGGCGACGGAGCTGCTGCGCCGAGCCTTCGAGGAGCCGACGGTCCTCAAGGGGATCATCTGCCACGGCATGTGGCTGGCAGCCTCGATCCCCGACAAGATCGGGGGCCGCAAGGTGGTCTGCCACAACAACCTCATCGGTGACGTCCGCAACATGGGCGCCGAGTACGTCAACGAGGACGTGGTGGTCGACGGCGACCTGGTCACCGGCCGCACCGGCGCCCACCACCACCTCTTCGCCCGCCGGATCATCGAGCTGATCTCGGCCGGGCGGGGCCGGGGGGCGGCCTGATGGCCGGCCTGGTCTGGTCCCACGTAGGACTGAACTGCACGGACCAGAAGACCACCGAGGAGTTCTACACCCGCCACTTCGGCTTCTCCCGGGCCCGGGTGGTCGACCTCGGGGAGTCGCAGATCGTGTTCCTGCGCAAGGGGGACGCGTACCTGGAGCTCTTCGCGGCGGGGACCGAGCCGGCCCGGCCGGCGCACGACGACGGGCCGCAGGCCCCGGGCCGGATGCGCCACCTGGCCTTCCAGACCGACAGCGTGGACGCGTTCCTGGCCGAGCTGGGCGACGCGGCCGAAGTGACCCTGGGGCCGCTGGACTTCGACGACTTCATCTGCGGCTGGCGGACCGTGTGGGTCCGCGATCCCGACGGGGTGATCGTCGAGGTCAGCCAGGGATACGAGGACGACCGCACTCACGACCGCACTCACGAGGGCTCTCACGACAAGGACGGTGCTTGACATGGCGGATGCCGTGAGCTTCTCCTTCTCCGACACCATCGCCGGCTACGTCGAACGCTTCGACTCCGGGGCGCGCGTGCTGCGTCTGAAGACCTCCGACGGGCGCGGGTTCGACGTCTCGCTCGCCGGCGACCCCAGCGCCGAGCTGGTCCGCAACCTCGACGAGCCCTACATCGACGCTTCCGGGCACATCGACGAGATGCTCTCGCCGGGCCGGTTCCTCTTCGTCTACGGAGTCCACTACCCGGAGCACGGCGGGCGGTTCGACGCCAAGCGCCTGGTCTTCCTGGGCCGTGGCGCCGAGGACTTCCGCTTCGAGGAGCCGAGCTGGTGGATCAAGCAGATCGAGTCGCTGGCCGACTTCTACAGGCGGGCCCAGTTCGGCGACGGGCCGGTGGACTTCACCGAGTACCGCACCGAGATCCGGCTCGGCGGCGACAAGACCGCCAGTCACGTCCAGGAGACCGACACGATCTCCCGGCTGGTCTACGGCATGGCCTCGGCCTACCTGCTGACCGGCAAGGACGAGTACCTGGAGGTCGCCGAGCGCGGCACCGAGTACCTGCGCAAGCACATGCGGGTCGTGGACAGCGAGGAGGACGTGGTCTTCTGGTACCACGGCATCAGCGTCGACGGGGACAGCGAGCGCAAGCTGTTCACCTCGGAGTTCTCCGACGACTACGACGCGATCCCGATGTACGAGCAGATCTACGCGCTGGCCGGCCCCATCCAGACGTACCGGGTCACCGGTGACGTCCGGATCAAGAACGACGCGGACGCCACCATCCGGCTGTTCGACAAGTTCTTCTTCGACCCGGAGCAGGGCGGCTACTACTCGCACATCGACCCGATCCTGTTCAGCGCCGACCACGAGTCCCTCGGCGAGAACGCCGAGCGCAAGAACTGGAACTCGGTCGGCGACCACGCGCCCGCGTACCTGATCAACCTGTACCTGGCGACCGGTGACCAGAAGTACGCCGACTTCCTCGAGTACACCTTCGACACCATCGCGGACAAGTTCCCGGACTACAAGAACAGCCCCTTCGTCCAGGAGCGCTTCTTCCGCGACTGGTCGCACGACACCGCGCACAGCTGGCAGCAGAACCGCGCGGTGGTCGGCCACAACCTGAAGATCGCCTGGAACCTGATGCGGATGAACTCGCTGAAGGCCAAGCCGGCGTACGAGGACCTCGCCAGGAAGATCGGCGAGATCATGCCGGCGGTCGGCAGCGACGTGCAGCGCGGCGGCTGGTACGACGTCGTCGAGCGGATCAAGTCCGGGGACGAGGAGACGTATCGTTTCGCCTGGCACGACCGCAAGGCCTGGTGGCAGCAGGAGCAGGCGATCCTCGCCTACCTCATCCTGAACGGCACGGTCGGCGGCGAGGCGAACCTGCGCGAGGCCCGGCAGGCGCAGGCCTTCTACAACACCTTCTTCCTCGACCACGACGAGGGCGCCGTCTACTTCAACGTGCTCGCCAGCGGTACCCCGTACCTGCTCGGCACCGAGCGCCTCAAGGGCAGCCACTCGATGTCCATGTACCACTCGGCGGAGCTCTGCTACCTCTCCGCCGTCTACAACAACCTGCTCATCAACGGCCGGGAGATGGACTTCCACTTCCAGCCGGACCCGACCAACCTGCCCGACCGCGTCCTGCGCGTCTCGCCCGACCTGCTCCCGGCCGGCTCGGTGCGCATCGCGTCCGTGGAGATCGACGAGAAGCCGTACACGGACTTCGACGCGGACGCACTCACCGTGCGGCTGCCCGACGTCCAGGGCCGGGTGAAGGTCAAGGTCCGGCTGCGGCCGACGGCGAAGAAGTAGCGCTCAACGGGGGGCGCCCCAACCAGAGGGGAATGCAATGACTCTCAACGTCAAGGAACGCCGGAACAAGACGGGCACCGTGCTCGTCGCCACCGGCGAGATCAACAGCGAGACATCCGGTTCGCTGCTCCAGGCCCTGCTGCCGCTCGTCCGCGAGGGCAAACCGCTGAAGATCGACCTCACGGCCGTCACCTACGTCTCCAGCGCGGGCCTGCGCACCCTGCTCGTCGTCTACCGCGAGGCGCAGCACGCCGGCGTCGCCGTCACCCTCTACGGGGTGAGCGAGGAAGTCCGGTTCGTCATGTCGGCCACCGGCTTCCTCGACTTCTTCGAGACCGGCGAGGCCGCCGCGGCCGCCGCCAAGGCCAAGGCCGCGCGATGACCGAGACCCGGTCCGAGCAGGTCCTGCGCGTCGACGCGTACCCGACCCACGAGGTGGGCGGGTACCGCGTCCGCGCGGGCAAACCGTTCCCCTTCGGGGCCAACGTGGTCCCCGGCGGGGTCAGCTTCTCCGTCTTCTCCGACCAGGCCACCTCCATGACGCTGGTCATCTACAAGCGCGGAGAGCCCGAACCGATGGCCGAACTGGAGTTCCCGGAGGAATTCCGCACCGGCAGCGTGTTCGCCATGACCGTCTTCGGCCTCGACCACGAGAACATCGAGTACGGCTACCGGGCCGACGGCCCCTACGACCCGGTCACCGGCCACCGCTTCGACGCCCGGCAGGTCCTGTCCGACCCGTACGCCCGGCTGATCGCGGGCCGTGACGTGTGGGGCGTGGAGCCGGACCGCAGCCGCGGCTACCAGTACCGCTCCCGCGTCTGCCTCCAGGACTTCGACTGGGGCGACGACACACCGCTGGGCATCCCCGCCGAGGACCTCGTCGTGTACGAGGCCCACGTGCGCGGCTTCACCCGGCACCCCAACTCGCAGGTCACCGCGCCCGGCACCTTCGCCGGGCTGCGCGAGAAGATCCCGTACCTCAAGGAACTCGGCGTCAACTGCATCGAGCTCCTGCCGGTGTTCGAGTTCGACGAGAGCGACAACATGCGCTCCAACCCGGAGACGGGCGAGCACCTCTTCGACTACTGGGGCTACAACACCGTCTCCTTCTTCGCCCCCAAGGCCGGATACGCGGCCACCGGGCGGTACGGGATGCAGGGCGACGAGTTCCGCACCCTGATCAAGGACCTGCACGCGGCCGGCATCGAGGTCATCCTCGACGTCGTCTTCAACCACACCGCCGAGGGCAACGAGCAGGGCCCGACGATCTCCTTCAAGGGGCTCGACAACGCCACGTACTACATGCTCACGCCGGAGGGGTACTACTTCAACTTCAGCGGCACGGGCAACACGGTCAACTGCAACCACCCCGTCGTGCGCAACTTCGTGCTCGACTGCCTGCGCCACTGGGTCGCCGACTACCACATCGACGGCTTCCGCTTCGACCTCGCGGCCATCCTCGGCCGGGCCCTGGACGGCACCCCGCTGCCCAACCCGCCGCTGCTGGAACTGCTCGCCTACGACCCCGTCCTGCGGCACACCAAGCTCATCGCCGAGGCCTGGGACGCCGGCGGCCTCTACGAGGTCGGCAACTTCCCGGCGTACGGCCGCTGGGCGGAGTGGAACGGCAAGTACCGCGACACCGTGCGCCGCTTCCTCAAGGGCGACGCCGGCGTCACCGGCGAACTGGCCACCCGCATCGCCGGCTCGCCCGACCTGTACTCCAGCCGCGGCACCGCGGCCTCGGTCAACTTCCTGACCGCGCACGACGGGTTCACCCTCGCCGACCTGGTCTCCTACAACGACAAGCACAACGACGCCAACGGCGAGAACAACAACGACGGCGCCAACGACAACAACAGCTGGAACTGCGGTGCCGAGGGGCCCACCGACGACCCCGAGATCAACGCACTGCGGACGCGGCAGATGAAGAACGCCCTCGCCATCCTCTTCACCAGCCAGGGCATCCCGATGCTGCTGTCCGGCGACGAGGTCGGGCGCACCCAGCAGGGCAACAACAACACGTACTGCCAGGACAACGAACTCTCCTGGTTCGACTGGGACCAGGTCGACCAGAACGCCGAACTGCTGCGGTTCACGCGGGAGATGATCGCCTTCCGCAAGCACCACCGCGAGCTGCGCGCCACCGCCCACCCCACCGGCCAGGTCCGCGAGAACCTGGGCCTGCCGGACATCAGCTGGCACGGGGAGCGGGCCTGGCAGCCCGACTGGTCCTCCGAGAGCCGGCTGATCGCCGTGGCCCGCTGCGGCACCGGGGACGACGACGTGGTGTACGTGGCCATGAACGCGCACTGGGAGTCGCACGACCTGGAACTGCCCGCCCTGCCGGGAGGCCGGAGCTGGCACCTGTTCGCCGACACCGGGGCCGAGGCACCGCACGACATCCGCACCCCCGGCGGCGAGCAGGAACTGGACAACGCCGGGAAGTACCTGATCGGCCCGCGCTCGGTCGTGATCCTGGTGGGCCGTACCAATGATCCCGAGATGCTGTGACCGAAGGAGACCTGACATGCCGCTTTCCGTGTCCCTGAGCATCGAGGGCGACACCACCGTCATCGAGCTGACGGGCGAGCTGGACGCCAAGACCGCGCCGGACTTCCACCAGACCATCGAGAAGGCCGCCGGACACGGCACCAGCACCGTCGAGATCAGGATGGCCGGCGTGGGCTACATGGCCAGCGCCGGACTGCGCTCCCTGGTCTTCGCCCAGCAGAAGGTCGCGAACGACGTCACCATCAAGGTGGTCGGTGCCATCGAGCCCGTGTCCCGGACCATCCGGACGGCCGGACTCGACCGGAGCATCGTCCTCTCCGATGAGTGACCACCGTGACTGACATGGCCGAACTGGCGAGGACGTCCTCCCTGCTGGAAGTGCCCGCGACGGTGGGGGCACTGGGCGACATCGCCGCGTTCGTCCTGCGGCTGGCCGACCGGGCGGGCCTGGACAAGGGCGCCACGTACCGGATCCGGCTGGCCGTGGACGAACTGGCCACGAACATCGTGATGCACGGGTACCGGGGCGGTGGCGGACGGATCACCGTCCACGGCCGCTCCGGCCCGGGCGGGGTGCAGATCACCATCGAAGACGCCGCACCCGCCTTCGACCCCGTCGAAGGCCGCCTGCCGCCCGCCCCCGGGGTCCCCCCGGAGGACCGGCGGATCGGCGGCCTCGGCATCCACCTGGCACTGACCAGTGTGGACGAGTTCAGCTACGCGCACCGGGACGGCCGCAACATCAGCACGCTGACCGTGAAGGCTGAGGGGACGGACCGATGCCCTCCACGACCGTGATCATCCTCGATGCGTACCCGCCACCGCCGCCCGAGCTCCTGCGGGCGCTGCGGATCATGGACGCGGAACTCGTCCCCCGTACGCTGACGGAGCTGCTCGCGGGCCCGCTGGAACTGCTGCCCGTCGCGGACGTGCTGCTGGCGCCGGCCGAGTCCGACGGGGAGTCCGTCCGGACGGCGGTGCGCCGGCTGCGCCGCTGGGCCGGCGCACCCATCGTGGTCGTCTGGACCGTGACGGAGTTCGCCGCCCTGGAGGCACACGTGCGGATCGGGCACGACTACCTCGTACCGCCCTTCCTGCCCGCCCTCGTCGGGGCCCGCCTGCACAGCTGCTCGGAGCGCGCCGGACTCGGCCGCACCCTGCGGGAGGCCGACGCCCGCGCCGAACTCATGGGCTACGAGAAGGAACTGGAGATCGGCCGGGAGATCCAGGCGGGCTTCCTGCCCGAATCGCTGCCCGTCCCGGCGGGCTGGGAGATCGACGTGCGCTTCCGGCCCGCCCGCCAGGTCGCCGGGGACTTCTACGACGTCTTCGAGATATCCCGCGGCCGCCGGCTGGCGTTCGTCGTCGCCGACGTCTGCGACAAGGGGGTCGGCGCCGCGCTGTTCATGGCGCTCATCCGCTCCCTGCTCCGGCACACCGCGCAGAACAGCGGCCTCCAGCACCTGGTCGCCGCCGGACGCACCGGAGGCAGCCGGCGCATTCCGGTGGTCGGCGCCACGCCGCTGCTCAACGCCGTCACCGCCACCAACGGCTACCTCACCCGCAACCACCTGCGGCAGGGCTACTTCGCCACCCTGTTCTTCGGGGTGCTGGACCCGCTCACCGGCAGCCTCGTCTACATCAACGGCGGCCACAACCCGCCCCTGCTGCTGCCCGCCGACGGCAGCCCGCCCCGGGCCCTGGACGTCACGGGCCCGGCCGTCGGGGTCCTGCCCGACGTCGTCTACACCCTCGGCTACGCCCAGCTGGACCCCGGCGACACCCTCTTCGCCTTCACCGACGGAGTGCCCGAGGCCCGCTGCCCGAACGGCAGTTTCCTCGGCGACGAACGCATGCTGGAACTGCTCGCCGGGCCGCCGGCGAACGGCAAGGACGTGGTCGACCGGATGGACCTGGCGGTGCGCGAGCACACCGGCACCGCCGAACAGCACGACGACGTCACCATGCTGGCCCTGCACCGGCCACGCGCGGCGCGGGGGCCGCACGCGGACGGTGCCGGTCACAGGGTGGTGGCCTAGATGGCCCGCACCATCGTGGTGCACTCGCACCGCGGTGGCACCGGGAAGTCCTCGGTACTGGCCAACCTCGCGCTGCTGATCGCGGCCGGGGGGCGCAGGGTGGGGCTGGTGGACACCGACATCCAGTCACCCACCCTGGACCTGCTGTTCCGGCTCGGACCCGGGGCCTCCCTCGCCGACTACCTCCTCGGCCGCTGCGAGATCGAGACCACCGCCCAGCAGGCGGGCGTGCCCGGGCTGTACGTCGTACCGGCCCGGACCGGGACGGCCGCCCTGCGCGAGATCATGACCAGCGGCTACGACGTGGGGCTGCTGCCGGAGGGCTTCGACAGGCTGGCCGAGCACCACGCGCTCGACGTACTGCTGCTCGACACCCACGCCGGGCTCAACAACGAGTCGGTGACCGCCATGGCGAGCGCCGACGTACTGATGATCATGGCCCGGGCGGACCGGATCGACCTCTCCGGGGTCGAGGAGACCATCGCCCTCGCCGGCCGCCTGACCTGCCGGCGGACCGTGGTGCTGAGCATGGCCCCCGAGGGCATGGACCGGGACAGGGCCCGGCGGCGCGCCGAGGAGGTCTACGGGGCGCCGCTGGCCGGAATCCTTCCGTACTCGCCGGAAATGGCGGCGCTGTACGGGGAACGCATATTCGCAGACGCCCACCCCGACCACCCCCTGGTCGGTGAATTCCGCACCATCATCTCGGCGTTGGACGCACGTGACGAAGTATCGCGGGCCTGACGTCACCCCCTTACGCCCCTTGCGGGGGGCGTGTTGAATCGGCAGCGAATCCAGAACAAGGAGAGAATCATGAAGATTCTCGTCGTCATGACGGCCAAGGCCACACTGCATCTGCTGGACGGCGAACAGCATCCCTCGGGATTCTGGGCCGAGGAATTCGTCGTGCCCTTCACGCTCTTCAAGGCGGCGGGACACGACGTGGACGTGGCGACGATCGCGGGCCGCGCGCCCACGGTCGACCAGACGAGCATCGACCCCCAGTTCCTCCAGTGGGTCCGCCCCCAGGGCTCGCCGGACGAGGACGCGGCCAACGCCGCCGAGTACGTCCGGGTCATCGGGGACACCCCCCAGCTGAGAGCGCCCCTCGCGCTGGAGGACCTCACCGAGAAGGACATCGCCGACTACGACGGCGTGTACGTCAGCGGCGGTCACGGAGCCATCGGCGACCTGCCCAAGTCCGACGAGCTCGCGCAGATCCTGCGCTGGGTCATCGCCCAGGACAAGCCGCTCGCCACCGTCTGCCACGGCCACACCTCGCTGCTCGCGCTGCGCGACGGGGAGGGCCGCTGGCCGTTCGAGGGCTACCGGATGACGGCCTTCTCGCACAGCGAGGAACTGGTCACCAACATGGCCGGCCGGCTCCCGCTGATCCTGGAGGTCGAGCTCACCCGGCTCGGCGCGCGCTACGAGAAGGCCGAAGCCATCTGGGACTCGCACGTGGTCGTGGACCGCAAGCTGACGACCGGCCAGAACCCGTACTCCTCCAAGGCCCTCGCCGAGACCTTCTTACGGCAGCTCGCGAAGGGCTAGAACCGCCCCGCACCCGACACCGGAAGGCAGCCATGACCAAGCGTGAGCTGAGCGGCCAGCCCCTCGCGAACCCCGGGAAACTGTTCATCGGCGGCAGATGGGTCCCGGCCCGGGACGGCCGTACCGAACCGGACATCAGCCCCGTGGACGGGCAGGAGATCGTGCCGGTGGCCCAGGCCGCCGCCGCCGACGCGGACGCGGCCGTCGCCGCCGCCCGCAAGGCGTACGAGGAAGGCCCGTGGAGCAGACTGTCCGCCCAGGAACGCGCGCTGCGGCTGAACCGGGTCGGTGAGCTCATCGAGCGCGACCTGGAGGAGATCGCCCTGCTGGAGACCGTGGACATGGGCAAGCCGTTCGCCTTCTCCAGCACGGTCGACGCCCCCATGGCCGCCCAGCTCATGCACTACTACGCCGGTGCCGTGACCCGGGTCGACGGCTCCTCCCGGGCCCCGGCCGGCGGACAGCTCGCCTACACCCTGCGCGAACCGCTGGGCGTGGTCTGCGCCATCACCCCGTTCAACTTCCCCCTGCTGCTGTCCATGACGAAGATCGCCCCGGCCCTCGCGGCGGGCAACACGGTGGTCCACAAGCCCTCGCCGGCCACCCCGCTCACCGCGCTGAAGATCGCCGAGCTCTTCCAGGAGGCGGAGATCCCGGACGGCGTGCTGAACGTGATCACCGGTCCCGGCGTGGAACTGGGGGAGACCCTCACCGACCACCCGGACATCGACAAGATCGCCTTCACCGGCTCCACCTCGGTCGGCCAGTCGATCATCCGCAAGGCGGCCGGCACCCTGAAGAAGGTGACGATGGAACTCGGCGGCAAGTCCGCCAACATCGTCTTCGCCGACGCCGACCTCGACGCCGCCGAGGAACTCGCCTTCTTCGGCATCTACTACAACAAGGGCGAGATCTGCACCGCCGGCTCCCGGCTGCTCCTGCACCGCCCCATCCACGACGAGATGGTCGAACGCCTCGTCCGCCGGGCCGCCGCCCTCAAGCCCGGCGACCCGCGCGACCCGGCCACCCTGTTCGGGCCGCTGGCCCACCGCGGCCAGTTCGACAAGGTCAGCTCCTACATCGAGGTGGGGGAGAAGGAAGGCGCCGTGCTGCGCACCGGCGGCACCGGCTGGACCCCCGAGGGCGCCTCCAGCCAGGGCCTGTACTTCCTGCCCACCGTCTTCACCGGCGTCGACAACGGCATGCGGATCGCCCAGGAGGAGATCTTCGGCCCGGTCCTGTCGATCATCCCCTTCGACACCGAGGAGGACGCCGTACGCATCGCCAACGACAGCGCGTACGGCCTCGCCGCCGGCGTCCACACCAAGGACCTCCGGCGCGCCCACCGGGTCGCCTCGCAGATCAAGGCCGGCACGGTCTGGGTCAATTGCTACAACCAGTACGACCCCTCCGTGCCCTACGGCGGCTACAAGGCCTCCGGATACGGCCGCGAGTGCGGCCCCGAGTCGCTGGAGAGCTACACCCAGACCAAGTCGGTCTGGATCGGCATGGACTGAGACTCCCTTCCCGAAGGAGCGGCAATGCGCACAGGCATCATCGGCACCGGACGGATCGGCTCGACCCTGGCCAGGATCCTGGTGGCGGCAGGCCACCAGGTCGTCCTCGCCAACGCCCGGGGCCCGCAGACCCTCGGCCCGCTCGTGGCCGAGCTGGGACGGGCGGCCTCGGCGGCGCACCCCGCCGAGGCCGCCGGCCAGGCCGAACTCCTGGTGCTGATGGTGCCCTTCGACAGCGTCCGGGGGCTGCTCCCGCCACGCGTCGTGCAGGACAAGGTGCTGGTGGACGCCACCAACGCGTTCGGCGGCCCCGGTACGCCCGCCGACCTCGGCGGGCGCGGCTCCAGCGACCTGGTCGCCGAGTGGTACCCGGGCGCCCAGGTCGTGAAATCCCTGAACACCATGCATTTCGAAACCCTCGCCGTCGCCGGGACCGCATCCGGAGAGCGCCTGGCGCATTACACGGCGGGCGACGACGTGAAAGCGAAGGAAATCGTCGCGGGAATCATCGCGGATCTGGGATTCGCGCCCGTGGACACCGGCCCGTTGCACTCCGGAGGAATTCTCCAGCAGCCCGGCGGGCCCCTCTTCAACCGGCCGCTCACGGAAGCGCAGGCGCTGGCATGGATATCACACTGAATGTGAACGGAAGACCGGAGGAGTTCTCGGCGGAGCCGAACGAACTGCTCGTGGAACGGCTCCGCGACGGCCTCGGACTGACCGGCACCAAAGTCGGCTGCGACACCGGCCAGTGCGGCTCCTGCGTCGTCCGGCTCGACGGCAGGTCCGTCAAGAGCTGCCTGGTCCTCACGGTTTCGGCCGCCGGCGGCGAGGTGGCCACCATCGAGGGCGTCACCACCCCCGGCGGTGAGCTGACCGGCCTCCAGGAGGCACTGCGCCAGGAGCACGGCACCCAGTGCGGCTTCTGCACCCCCGGCATGGTCATGGCGCTCGGCGAACTCGTCGACACCACTGCCGGCGGCGAGGCCCCCACCGAGCCCGAGATCCGCGAGTGGCTCACCGGGAACCTGTGCCGCTGCACCGGCTACCACAGCGTCGTACGGGGAGTGCAGCGCGCCTGCGCGGCCGCCCGCGCCGAGGAGCCCGGAGCCCTCTCCGCGGCCGGCGCCGGCGCCGCGTCCGCCGCTGCCGGACAGGAGGTGTGAGGGACATGACCGCAGTGACGGGGGACGCCCCTGCCGTGGGCGGCGGAGTGCTCGGGCAGCCGCTGGACAGCCGCGAGGACCCGCAGCTGCTGCGCGGCGAGGCGACGTACGTGGCGGACATCGACCTGCCGGGCACCGCCCACATGGCCATCCTGGGCAGCCCGGTCGCCCACGCGAGGATCCTCTCCATCGAGACCAAGGCCGCGGAGCAGCTGCCCGGTGTGCTGAAGGTGGCCACGGCCGCCGACTTCACCGACGTGATGCCGCTGCCCTGCATCTGGATACCCGGCGGGGTCGAGAGCCACTTCCCGCCCCACCCCTACGGACTTCCCGGCGCCCGCCCGGTCCTCACCGGCGACGCCGTGCGGCACGTCGGCGACCCGATCGCCGTGGTCGTCGCCGAGACCCCGCGCCAGGCCGCCGCGGCGCTCGCCGCCATCGCCGTCGAGTACGAGCCGCTGCCCGTGGTCACGCGGGCCGACGAGGCGCTCGCCGAGGGAGCGCCCCAGCTGCACGAGGCGGTCCCGGGCAACCTGAACGCGTACTGGACCTGTGGCGACAAGGACCGCACCGACGCGGCCATCGCCGAGGCCGAGGTCACCGTCGAGCTCGACCTCGTCAACCAGCGCACCATCAACAGCCCCATCGAGCCCCGCGGCGCGGTCGGCGACTTCAACGCCGCCACCGGCGAGTACACGCTCTACGCCTCCACCCAGGGCCCGCACAACCACCGCTTCCTGCTCTCCGCGCTGGTCCTCGGCATCCCCTTCAACAAACTCCGGGTGATCGCCCCGACGGTCGGCGGCAGCTTCGGCACCAAGGGCTACCTCTACCCCGACATGGCGCTGGTCCTGCTGCTCTCCAAGGCGCTCGGCCGGCCCGTGAAGTGGGTGGACACCCGCACCGGCCTGATGAACTCCACCGTCCAGGGCCGCGACCACCGCCAGCACGTCACCCTCGCCGGCACCCGCGACGGCCGCATCACCGCCGTGCGCGCCACCAGCTACGCCAACCTCGGCGCGTACCCCTCCACCATCGGCCCCGGCGTCGCCACCGCCCTGATGGGCCGCTCCATCAGCGGCATGTACGACATCGACGCGGCCTTCTGCGAGGTCTACGCCGCCTTCACCAACACCGTCTCGCTCGGCGCCCAGCGCGGCAGCGGGCGGGCCGAGGCCGCCTTCCTCATGGAGCGCCTGGTCGACCGCTACGCCTCCGAGATCGGCATGGACCCGGCGGCCGTACGGCGCAAGAACCTGGTGCCGAAGGAGAAGTTCCCGTACGACAACGGTCTGGGCTGGACCTACGACTCCGGGAACTACGAGCTGAACTTCGACCGGGCGATCGAGCTGTCGGGCTACGCCGACATGCCCGCCCGCAAGGCCGAGGCCCGCACCCGCGGCAAGCGCCTGGGCGTCGGCCTCGCCACCTACGTCGCGATCTGCGGGGTGGGCCCCTCCACCCGGATGTCCCAGGAGGGCATGCTCGGCGGCACCTGGGAGAGCGCGAACATCCGCGTCCACCCGACCGGCGAGGTCACCGTCACCGTGGGCTCCGCCTCCACCGGCCAGAGCCACGGCACCGTCTTCGCGATGGTCGCCGCCGACGAGCTCGGCATCGACCCGGACACGGTCCAGGTCCTCGAAGGCGACACCCAGAAGGCCCCGTACGGGCAGGGCACCTACGGCTCGCGCTCGTACAGCATGGCCGCGCCCGCCGTCGCCCTGACCGCCCGCAAGATCAAGACCAAGCTGGTGAAGGCCGGCGCCGTGTTCCTGAACGTCCCCGAGGAGAAGGTCGTATACGAGGGCGGCAAGGTCTTCGAAGAGGGCAACCCGGAGAACACCAAGACCTTCGCCGAGCTGGCCATGGCCATGTGGTACGGCTGGGGGCTGCCCCCGGAGATCGAACCGGCCCTCGACGAGACCACCCACTTCGACCCGCCGGACTTCAACTACCCCTTCGGCACGCACGTCGCGGTCGTCGAGATCGACGAACTGACCGGCGAGACCGAGGTGGTGGCCTACACGGCCGTCGACGACGCCGGGAACATCGGCAATCCGAAGATCGTCCACGGGCAGATCGAGGGCAGCATCGTGCACGGCCTCGGCCAGGCCCTCATGGAGGCCGCCGAATACGACGAGAACGGGCTGCTCGTCAGCTACGACCTCAACCACTACGCCCTGCCGCGCGCCGCCGACGTGCCGTTCTTCGCGCTCGACAAGACCGTCACGCCCAGCCCGCACAACCCGCTCGGCGCCAAGGGCGCCGGCGAGATCGCCACCGTCCCGCCCGCCGCGGCCGTCGTCAACGCCGTCGTCGACGCCCTCTCCGACCTGGGCGTCCGGCACATCGACATGCCGCTCACCCCCGAGAAGGTCTGGCGCCGCCTGAGAGGGGAATCCCAGTGATCCTCACCGAGTTCGACTACGTCCGCCCCGCCGGCCTCGACGAGGCCCTGGCCCTGCTGACCGGGACGCGCGGCGCCCGGCTCCTGGCCGGCGGGCAGAGCCTCCTGCCCGACCTGCGGACGGGCGCCGACCACGCCCGCCTGCTGGTCGACATCCGGCGGCTCGCGGAACTGCGGGGCATCCGGCGCGACCCCGACGGCGGGCAGCTGCGGATCGGAGCCCTCACCACGCTCGCCGAACTCGCCGCGGACCCGCTGGTGCTCGCCGAGGCACCCGAACTGGCCGCCGCGGCCCGCGCCAACGGCGACCCCCAGGTCCGCAACCTCGGCACCGTCGGCGGCAACCTCGCCGCCGCCGGCCGGGCCACCGACCTGCCGGTCGCCGCGATCGCCGCGGACGCCGTGGTCGAACTGGCCGGCCCCGACGGGCGGTCGGCCCTGCCGGCCGAGGAGTTCGCGGCCGGCGGCGCACCCGCCGCGGCCGTGCTCACCGCCCTGCTGGTGCCGGCCGCCGGCCGGGCCGCCGCCTTCGAGAAGACCGCCGACCGGGCCACCCGCTACCCGGTGTGCGCCACGGCCGTACGGATCACTCCCGGCGGGCCGCGCATCGCCGTCACCGGAGCCACCCCCCGCGCGCTGCGGCTGCGCGGGGTCGAAGACCGCCTGCGCGGGGGCCCGTACAGCACCGACGCCGTCCTCGCGGCCTTCCGCGCCGAGCCCCGGGAGCTCTTCGTCCCCGGGCGCGGCACCTCGGCCGAGTACCTCGGCCACCTCGCGGGGGTACTGACGGCCCGAGCCTTGCAGAGGGCCGAGCAGGCACTCGCCTGATCGCCCATCACGGGGCCCGGGCAGGGCCCCATCACGGGGGAGTTGAGTGAAGCAGTGGCCGAATCATCGAAGACGACCACGGAGACGACCGTGCACCCGGCCGCACCCGCGGCCGGAGCGCCCAGAGGCTCCGGCTTCTGGGTGGTGGGAGCGGTCCTCGTCCTGCTGATGCTCTCCTCCTCCGTGCCCTCCGCCCTCTACGTGCTCTACCAGCAGGAGTGGGACCTGTCCTCCGGCATGATCACGGTGGTCTTCGCCCTGTACGCCGTCACCGTGCTCGCCGGGCTCCTGCTGTTCGGGTCCCTCTCCGACACCCTGGGCAGGCGCCCGGTCCTGGCCGCCGGGCTGGTCCTGGCGATCGTCTCCATGGTCCTGTTCGCCGGGGCCCAGGGCCTCGGGCTGCTCCTCGCCGCCCGCGCCGTCCAGGGCCTGGCCGTGGGCCTGGCCACCGGGGCGATGGGCGCGGCCCTGCTGGAACTCAGCCCCGCCTCGAAGCCCGCGCTCGGCGCCCAGGTCAACAGCGCGGGCCCGACCGTGGGCATCGGGCTCGGCGGGATCGGGGCGGGACTGCTCGTCCAGTACGCGCCCGCGCCGACCGTCCTGAGCTACCTGCTGTTGGTCGGGGCCTTCGCCGTGACCCTGGTGGGGGTGTTCCGGATGCGCGAGAGCGCGCCGGGCGCCGGGGGCCGCTTCCGGGTGGTCCCGCACCGGATCCGCGTACCGGAGGGCGCCCGCGGCCGCTTCGCCGTCCTCGTGCTGACCATCGTCGCCGTCTGGTCGGTGGGCGGCTTCTACCTCTCGCTCGGCCCGCACCTGGCGCTGTCGCTGCTGGAGTCCACCAACTACCTCGTCGGCGGCGCCACGGTGGCGCTGCTCGCGGGCGCCGCCACCGTCGCCCAGCTGATGCTCGGCGGCACAGCGGCGCTGCGCACCGCCGTGCTCGGACTGTTCGGCCTGCTCGCCGGACTCGGCCTGGTGCTCCTCGCGCTGGGCCTCGGCTCGGCCGTGGTGTTCCTGGTGGCCACCGCGGTCCTCGGCAGCGGCTGGGGCGCCGCCTTCCTCGGCTCGTTCCGGGCGCTGAGCGCACTCGCCGAACCGGCGCACCGCGGTGAACTGACCGCCGCCGTGTACGTCTTCGCGTACCTCGCGATGAGCGTGCCGGCGGTCCTCGCCGGGATGCTCACCAACATCCACGGGCTGCACCGCACCTCCGTCGGCTTCATGGCCGCCGTCGCCGGGGTGTGCGCGCTGGCCCTGCTGGCCACGCTGCGACTGGCCGCCCGCACCAGGGCAGAGGGGGGCACGGTATGAACCCGGCAGAACTGCGGTCCGCCCTGCGCTCGCTGGAGATCTTCGAAGGGCTGACCGAGGACCAGCTGGACTGGCTGGTCTCGGTGTCCGAACCCAGGGTCCTCGGCGACGGGGAGGTGCTCTTCCGGGACGGCGAGGAGGCCGCCGGCTTCCACGTCCTGCTCTCGGGCGGACTGGTCGTCACCAAGGTCGTCGACGGCCGGGAGGAGGTGCTCACCCGCCACTCCACGGAAGAAGAGAGCGCTTCCGCCGAGGAGCACGACGGAAAACCGTCGGCCGCCCACCGGTTCACGGGCGAACTGCCCCTGCTGACGGACGGCTCGTACGTGGCCACCGCGGCCGCGAGCGGGCCGTCGACCACCGTCGTGGCGTATCCCAAGGCGGTCTTCTTCGAGATGCTCACCCGCTGCCACGGGGTGGCCGCCGTCCTGATCCCCGTACTGGCCTGGCGGATCAAGTCCTCCGAGGTGCAGGCCCGCAAACGGGCCACCGTGGAGGCGCTCGGCACGCTCGCCGCCGGGCTCGCGCACGAGCTGAACAACCCGGCGGCCGCCGTGGCCCGGGCCGCGCAGGAACTGGCCCCCGCCCTGGACCGGCTCACCCGGACCGCCCAGGCCTGGGGCGCGGCCGCCACCGGCGCGGAACGGGCCGTCTTCGACCGGCTCGCCGAGGAACTGGACAAGCTGCCGCCGCCCGTGACCACCGACCCCTTCGCCCAGGCCGACGCCGAGGAGGAGATCGCCGACTGGGCCGAGGAGGCGGGCACCGAACGGCCCGGCCTGCTCGGCTCCGGGATCTCGGACCTCGGGCTGGAGCTGGGCTGGCTGCTGGAGCGGCTGGAGGGGGTCGGCGAGCCGGCCCTCGCCTGCGCCCTGGACCACCTCGCGGCGCTGCTGGAGATCCGCTCGCTCGCCGCGGAGCTCCGGGCGGCGGGTCCCAGGATCTCCCAACTCGTCTCCGCCACCCGGGATTACGCCAATCTCGACCGGGCGCCCGAACAGCGCTTCCCGGTGACCGAGGGGCTGGAGAACACGCTGGTCGTGCTGCGTGCCAAGCTCGGGGGCATCAGCATCGTGCGTGAGTACGAGCCCGGCCTGCCCGAACTGACGGGCTACCCGAGCGAGTTGAACCAGGTGTGGACCAACCTGGTCGACAACGCCGCCGAGGCCATGGAGGGCGCGGGCGTACTGACCCTGCGCGCCCGGGCCGAGGGCGACTGCATGGTCGTGGAGATCTGCGACACCGGGCGCGGCATCCCCGTGGAATCCCTGCCGCGGATCTTCGAACCCTTCTACACCACCAAGGACGTGGGCAAGGGCACGGGCCTCGGGCTGCACCTGAGCTACCGCATCGTGACCCAGCGCCACCACGGCTCGCTCACGGCGCGCTCGCGCCCCGGCGAGACCCGGATGGTGGTCCGGCTGCCCTTCGCCGGCAGTGCCCAGTCCTGCGCCCCACCTGCCGCAACACCCGATACGGCACCCATCGAGGGCACCCCGCCCGGTTGAAACGGAGTCGACATGGCCAAGTACGACATCTCCAAGCTGCACCCGGTGTTCGTCCGCCAGATGGAAGCGCTGGCGGCCCTGGACATCGAGGCGGTGATGAAGAACTACACCGACGACGCCGTGCTGCTGCGCTTCGAGGGGGTCTCGGTCGGCATCGAAGCCGTTCGTGAGACGTTCACCGGCTATCTCACGGTGAAGCCCACCCTCGTCGAACTCCAGGAGTACATCGAGACCGAGGACACCATCTTCTACCGGGCGATCATGAACCTGAACGGCGAACCGGAGCACGCGTTCGGGACACTCGTCGTCCGCGATGGCCGAATCTGGCGGCAGACCGCCGGGTTCGGCGGCTGACGGCCGAAATCTGGGTAGCGTGTGCGGGGAGGGCGGGAGAACGCCCTCCCCGTATGTGTGGCATACCGTGCGTTTGCAGACTGCGCATATATGCGAGCGGTGGCAAAGGGGAGGCAATGGAAAACGAAACCGGGCGGATCGAGGCATTCAGTGACGGAGTATTCGCCGTCATCATCACCATCCTCGTTCTGGAATTAAAGGTTCCGGAAGAAACCGGATCCGAGTTCTGGCACGGGGTCCGGGAACAATGGCCCCATTACGCCGCCTACGTCGTGAGTTTCCTCATCATCGGCGTGATGTGGGTGAATCACCACACCATCTTCAGTCACCTGAAGAGGGTCGACCGCCCATTGTTGTTCCTGAATCTCCTGGTGCTGATGGTGGTATCGGTGGTCCCGTACACCACCAATGTCCTCGCCGAGCACCTCATGGAGGAAGGCAGCGGCGCCACCGCCGCCGCGGTCCTCTACAGCGCCGTCACCGTGGCCTACGCCACGGCGTTCCTGGCCTTCTGGTGGTACGTCACCCGGGTCGGCCACCTCTTCCACGAGAAGGTGGACCGGGAGGGCGCACGCGCCACACGGGTGCGTTTCGGCCTCGGCGCCATCGCCTACCCCCTCACCGTCGTCCTTGCCTTCTACTCGGCGACGCTCACGCTTGTCGCACACTTCCTGATCGCGATCTACTATGCGGCGAACCAGATCCCCATCCCCCTCGTGGTAGAGGAAGAGCGGCTCGAAACTGCCAGCGACCTCAGGAAGTAGCCGCCGGGGCCTACGGCCGTTCTCCGCGGTCAAGTAGGGTATTGGATCTAGCTGGTCGCGGGGGAGGCCCAGATGGCTCGCGTAGTCCTGCCGGAGGATTCCACGAAGGAAATCTCCGAATTGATCGACGTCCTGATCTCTCTGCTCTTCGAGTCCTTACCCCGGCGGGACCAGCGAAACTGGGCCCGCGTTTATCTGAACGGATTGGTGCGGACCACCGGGAAGAAAACAATCCGTAACATCGCCGGAACAGGGGCCAGTTCCGTCGAGCAGAGCCTCCAGCAGTTCATCAGCAAGTCCCCCTGGGACTGGACCCCGGTCCGCCGCTCCCTCGCCCAGCACCTCGAACGCACCGCGCAGCGCCCCCTGGCCTGGGTGCTCCAGCCCATGGTCATAGAGAAGGCCGGCGACCGCTCGGTCGGCGTCGGCCGGCAGTTCGTCCCCCAGCTCGGCCGCACCGCCAACTGTCAGCAGGCCAGCGGGATCTGGCTCGCCTCCAGCGAGGCCAGCTTCCCGGTCGAATGGACCCTCACCCTCCCCGGGCCCTGGACCAGCGAACTCCTGCGCCGCCGACGGGCCGGCATCCCCGACACCGCCCGCTCCCTCACCCCCGCCCAGGACGCCGTACACGCCGTCCAGCGGATGGCCGCGACCTGGCAACTCCAGCGCCGGCCCGTGGTGATGGAGGTCGCCAACGGCGACCTGCCGCAGTGCATCGAGTCCTTCGCGCAGCAGGACATCCCCTTCGTCTTCAAGGTCGACGGCTCCCTGCCCGTCTCCTTCGGCGGCGCCGGCCGGCACAAACCCGGCCCGCACACCGCCCCCGCCCGTGAACTCATCGACTCCCTGCGCTCCCAGCGCCGCGTCGTCGAATGGACCCGGCACGGCCGGGCCGAAGGCGCGGTGACCCTGCTGACCTCGGCCTCGATCCTCGCCACCCCCTGCGAGGACCGGCCCCTGCCCGCGCCGCCCACCCCGCTGCTGCTGGTCGGAGCCTGGACCGAAGCGGCCCTGCTGCCCTCCGAGTTCTGGATCACCAACATCGGCGACCGCCCGCTCGCCCAGCTCTTCCTGCTCGCCAAACTCACCGACCGGGTCTCCCTGGACTTCACCGAGACCTGCGAACCGGTGGGCATCCGCGACTTCGAGGGCCGCTCCTTCCGCGGCTGGCACCACCACGCCACCCTCGCGAGCGTGGCCCACGCCGCCAGACTGCTCGGCACCCGGCACCAGCTCCCCGACGGATACCCCGGACCCGCCCGTCCCGCCGTCACCCGGCCGGCCGCCCCCGCCCCCGCGGCCCGGCCCGGCCCGCCCCGGCCGGCGACCCCGGCCGTCCTGCCGCCGCGCCCGTACCTCCCCGGCCAGACCCCGCGCCGCGAGTACATCCGCTGATGCTCGACATAGCCGACGAGCTACGCGCGTGGTGCGCCGCCCAGCGGGAGTTCGCGCTGGCCACCGTGGTGGCGGTCAGCGGCAGCGCCCCGCGCGGCCCCGGTGCCTCCCTCGCCGTCGACGACCGGGGCACCGCCCTCGGCTCCATCTCCGGCGGCTGCGTGGAATCGGCCGTGCACGAGCTGTGCCTCGACGCGATCGCCTCCGGCGAAGGCGGCCTGCACCGCTTCGGCTACAGCGACGACGACGCCTTCGCGGTGGGTCTGACCTGCGGGGGAGTCCTGGACGTACTGGTCACCCCGGTGCGCGTGCCCGACCCCGTGCGGCCCGTGCTCGGCTCGGTGCTCGACGCCGCCGCGGGCGGGAGCCGCGCCGCGCTCGCCCGGGTGGTCTCCGGCCCGCCCCGCCAGCTCGGCCGGGCGCTCGCCGTCCACGCCGACGGCTCCTACGAGGGCGGGCTCGCCGGCGGCCCCGCCCTGGACCGGGCCGCCGCCGACCGGGTACGGGCCCTGCTGCTGGCCGGGCGCACCGGCACCGCCGAACTCGGCACGGCCGGCGGACTCTGCGGGGAGCCGCTGACCCTGCTCGTCGAATCGGCCGCCGAACCGCCCCGGCTCATCGTCTACGGGGCCATCGACTTCGCCGCGGCCCTCGCCCGGATCGGCGCCTTCCTCGGCCACCGGGTCACCGTGTGCGACGCCCGGCCCGTCTTCGCGACCCCGGAGCGATTCCCCGCCGCCGACGAGGTCCTCGTCGACTGGCCGCACCGGCACCTCGCCGCGGAATGGGAGGCCGGCCGCCTGGACTCCCGTACCGCCGTGTGCGTCCTCACCCACGACGCCAAGTTCGACGTACCGCTGCTGGAGCTCGCCCTGCGGCTGCCCGTGGGCTACGTGGGAGCCATGGGATCGCGGCGCACCCACGCCGTACGCGAGAGACGGCTGCGGGAGCAAGGGGTGAGCGACTCCGGGCTCGCCCGGTTGCGCTCACCCATAGGGCTGGACCTCGGCGGCGCCACTCCCGAGGAGACGGCCCTGGCCATCGCCGCCGAGTTCACGGCGGTGCGGCACGGAGGATCGGTGCTCCCGCTGGCCCGGCGCCGGGGCCCGGTGCACCGGCGGGAGGGATCGGCCCGGCCGGCCGGGACCAAGGTCCCGTAGGAAAGAACCATGGGGCCCGGTATGTCCTGGACGATCGGCCCGGACCGTGTGAACGCCAGGTCGTGGGAGAATGAAGTACGTGCGTTTCCTCGGCTGACCCGTCGGGGTACCTCCGATCGACTGGGATGTTCAGCACGTGCGTTTCCTCAATGACTCGAAGCCGCCGTACGACCTCACGTACGACGATGTGTTCATGGTTCCGAGCCGCTCCGCGGTCGGTTCCCGCCAGGGCGTCGACCTCTCCTCGCCCGACGGCACCGGCACCACCATTCCGCTGGTCGTGGCGAACATGACCGCCATCGCGGGCCGCCGGATGGCCGAGACCGTCGCCCGCCGCGGCGGCATCGTCGTCATCCCGCAGGACATCCCGATCGAGATCGTCACCGACGTCATCTCCTGGGTGAAGACCCGCCACCACGTGCTCGACACCCCGATCACGCTGGCACCCACCCAGACGGTCGCCGACGCGCTGTCCCTGCTGCCCAAGCGCGCCCACGGCGCCGGAGTCGTCGTCGACGCCGAGGGCCGCCCGGTGGGCGTCGTCACCGAGCACGACCTGACCGGTGTCGACCGCTTCACCCAGCTCTCCGAGGTCATGTCGAAGGAGCTGCTGCTCATCGACGCCGACATCGACCCCCGCGAGGCCTTCAACAAGCTCGACGCCGGCCACCGCAAGCTGGCCCCGGCCGTCGACGAGGACGGCAAGCTCGTCGGCCTCCTCACCCGCAAGGGCGCCCTGCGCGCGACCCTGTACACCCCGGCGACCGACGCCAACGGCAAGCTGCGCATCGCGGCCGCCGTCGGGATCAACGGCGACTTCGTGGCCAAGGCCAAGCAGCTGCTCGACGCGGGCGTGGACACGCTCGTCATCGACACGGCGCACGGCCACCAGGAATCGATGATCAACGCGATCAAGGCCGTCCGCGCGCTGGACCCGCAGGTCCCGATCGTGGCCGGCAACATCGTCGCCGCCGAGGGCGTCAAGGACCTCATCGACGCCGGCGCCGACATCATCAAGGTCGGTGTGGGCCCCGGCGCCATGTGCACCACCCGCATGATGACCGGTGTGGGCCGCCCGCAGTTCTCCGCGGTGCTGGAATGCGCGGCCGAGGCGAAGAAGCACGGCAAGCACGTGTGGGCCGACGGCGGCGTCCGTCACCCGCGCGACGTGGCGATGGCGCTGGCCGCCGGTGCGTCCAACGTGATGATCGGCTCCTGGTTCGCCGGTACGTACGAGTCCCCGGGCGACCTCCAGCAGTCCGCCGACGGCCGCCTCTACAAGGAGTCGTTCGGCATGGCCTCGGCGCGTGCGGTGCAGAACCGCACGAGCGAGGAGTCGGCCTACGACCGTGCCCGCAAGGGCCTGTTCGAGGAGGGCATCTCCACCTCGCGGATGTTCCTCGACCCGGCGCGCCCGGGCGTCGAGGACCTGATCGACTCGATCATCGCGGGCGTCCGCTCCTCCTGCACCTACGCCGGTGCCGGCTCCCTCGCGGAGTTCGAGGAGAAGGCGGTCGTCGGCATCCAGTCCGCCGCCGGCTACGCCGAGGGCAAGCCGCTGCACGCCAGCTGGAGCTAGTCCGTCTCTTTCTCCCGTGGCCCCGGCCGTCCCTCCGCGGACGGCCGGGGCCACGGCCGTTCCCGGGCGCGGGGGACCGTTCGGCGTGGCGGGTGACCGTTCGGCGCAGGCGGGGACCGGATACGTCATGCGGCGGATAACTCCGGGGCGCCGGTCGGTCACGCTGAGGTGACCCGACCAGGAAGGGGCACCCCGTGGCCAGAACCGAAGCGCACGCCCTCGCCCGGCTGCACAGCGAGCACGGCAAGGCCCTCCACGGTTTCCTCCTCGGCCTGACCCTCGGAGACCGGCAGCGCGCCGAGGACCTCCTGCAGGAGACCCTCTTCCGGGCCTGGACGCACCCCGAGGCCCTGGAGAGCGGCCACGCCTCCATGCGGCCCTGGCTCTACACCGTCGCCCGGCGCCTCGCCATCGACGCCCGCCGGGCCCGCCTGGTGCGGCCCGCCGAGGTCGGCCCGGAGGCCCTCGCGCACGTTCCGGCCGCCGCCTACGACCGCACCGAGCAGGCCGTCGCCGTCCTCGACGTCCGCCGGGCCCTGCGATTACTCAGCCCCGAGCACCGCGCCGTGCTCGTGCAGATCTACTACCGCGGGGCGTCCGTCTGCGAGGCCGCCGAGGCGCTCGGGGTACCCGCGGGGACCGTGAAGTCCCGTACCCACTACGCCCTGCGGGCCCTGCGCGCCGCCATGCCCGGCTACGGACCCGACGCCCCGCCCGCACCCGGCGCCCCCGTCGCCCCGGCCGCCTGAGCCGCCACCGCCGCCCGCGAGCGGACCTGCAGTTTGGCCAGGATGTGCGACACGTGCGTCTGCACCGTCCTCGGCGAGAGGAACAGCGCGCTCGCGATCTCCGGGTTCGAGCGGCCCTGCGCCACCAGCAGCGCCACCTTCAGCTCGGCCGGGGTCAGCGCCTCCCAGCCGTTCGCCGGTCTGCGCCGCGCCGACCGGCTGCCCCGGCGCACGCCCAGGCTGCGCAGCCGGGCGTCGGCCCGGGCGATGTCCCACCGGGCGCCCAGGTCCTCGTACGCCGCCGCCGCGCGCGTCAGCGCCGCCCGCGCCCCGGCGAGATCGCCGTGCCAGGCCCGCGCCACCGCCAGGTCCTCCAGGGTGTGGCCCAGCACCAGCGGCCACCCGCCGCGCTCGCCCCGTGCCACCGCCCGGGCCAGCAGCTCCGGATCCTGCGCGAACAGTCCCTGGCAGCGCAGCAGGGCCAGCGCCGGCCCCGGGTACTCGGCGAGCGTCCGCGCCGCCCGCCCGCAGCGCTCCACCGCCACCCGGGCCGTGGCCGTCTCCCCGCACTCCAGGGCCAGCCGGACGATCTCCGACAGCACCCACGGGCGGTCGTACGCCACCGACTCCTCGACCCCCTCCTCCAGCGCGGGCGCCAGCGCCTCCAGCGCGTCGGCCGGGCGGCCGTCCCGCTCCGCCAGCAGCGCCCGGGCCAGCAGCACGTGGGAGGCGTACCGGCGGGCCGTGGGCGTGGCGAAGGCGTCGGCCGGCAGGCCCGCGAGCTCGGCCCCCGCCGCCTCCCGCTCGTCGCGGTGACCCAGGACCAGCGCCCGCAGCCCGTGCACCACCACCGGCAGCCAGCCGTCCGACACCGGCAGCGCGCACGCCCGGGCCACCCCGGCGAGGGCCTCGTCCCAGTCGCCGAGCCGGTAGTGGAACTCGGCGAGCCGCGCCTCGGTCACCACCAGCCGTCCCGTCGAACGGGTCGCCGCCGCCAGCTCGCGCGCCTCCCGCAGCGCGGCCGCCACGGTCCCCGGCTCGTCGAACCGCATGTGGCCCTCCGCCTGGTTGGCCAGCAGCAGCAACCGCATGTCGTTGGCGTCGGGGCTGCGCCGGGCGCAGGCGATCCCCTCCGCGACGTGGCGCAGCGAGTCCCGGCCGCGGCCCAGGTGGAACAGCGCGTAGGAGGCGGCGTGGTGGGCCTCCGCCCCGCACAGCGGATCGCGCAGCCGGCGCGCCCGCGCCACCACCGCCTCGGCCAGCGCGTGCGCCTCGGCGGCCCGGTGCAGATCGGCCAGGGCCAGCACCCGGCAGGCCTCCAGGCGCAACCGCAGGGCGACGGAGGGGAATTCCTCCGCCAGCGCCCGCTCGGTGACCGCCAGGGAGCGGGCCATGTCGCCCTGGATCATCAGCGCGGACACCAGCTTGAAGTCCACCGCGGCCCGCCGGTCGGGGTCCGTGGTCCGGGCGCGCAGCGTGCCGAGGAGGTCCACCGACTCGGGGCGGCGCAGCATCAGCGCCGCGTCCGCCAGCCGTTCCTCCAGCGCGTCGCGGGTCTCCCGCTCCCGCGGGTCGCCCTGGGCGATGGCCCGCTCCAGCAGCTCGGCCGCCGCGCCCGGCGCCCCGGCGATCAGCGCCGGAGCCGACTCCGCCAGCCAGCGCACCGCCCACGGCGCCAGCCGGCCGCCGCGCACCAGCTGTCCGGCGGTCCGGGCCGGATCCAGGCCCGCGTCGGCGAAGGCCTGCGCGGCGTCCTGGTGCAGGGCGGCGCGCAGGGCCTCGGGGGTCTCGGCGTACAGCGCCAGCCGCAGCGCCGGGTGGCGAAAGCGCAGGGAACCGCCGGTGTCCGTCAGCAGCCCGGCCGTCACCGGCTCCTCCAGGTCCGCGAGCAGCTCGCGGGCCGGCCCGCCCCGTACGAGGGCCAGCTCGCGCGCGGTGAAGTCCGGACCCAGCAGCGCCGCGTGCCGCAGGGCGGTGCGCGCCGGTGCGGAGAGCCGGCCCGGCTCGCGGGTCAGCGAGGCGGGCGGTGGCGGCAACTCCTCCTCGGGTACGAGGAGTTCCGCGCGCTCCCCGTCGACGCGGACCAGCCCGGACCAGTGCGCGAGCAGCTCCCGCAGCAGCCGCGGATTGCCGCCCGCCTGCTCGGCCGCCCCCCGCAGCCGGGGCCCGGGCTCCGCGCCCAGCAGGTCCCGGACCAGCCCGGCGGTCTCCGCCCCGGACAGCGGCTCCAGCCGGAGCGTGCGCCCGCCCGGGGTCGCGCACAGCTCCGCCAGCTCGGGCCGCCTGGGCAGCGGGCGCCGGGCCGCCGCCAGCAGCAGCGGCAGCCGGCCCGTCACCGCGCGGTCGGCCAGGCGCCGCCACAGCAGCAGACTGGCCGCGTCCGCCCACTGCGCATCGTCCAGCACCAGCAGCAGCGGCCGCTGTGCGCACCACTCCTCGACCGCGGCCGTCAGCAGGTCCGTGGCGGCCAGCAGGGCGCCGCCCGGCCGCGCCGCCTCCTCGGACTCCCGCAGCAGGGCGACGACCGCCGCCCGGTCCGGGCCGCGGGGGTGCAGACAGTCCAGTGCGGCCTGCAGCGGCAGTTCCATCCCCGGGGCGGCGGCCGCCGCGTACCGCACGCGGCAGCCCAGGGCCGCCGCCCGCGCCACGGCGTCCCGTACGAAGTCGGTCCGGCCCGCGCCCGGCTCACCCTCCACGACCAGGAAGGCCCCGGTGCCCTCGGCGCCCCCGCGCACCCATTGCCGCAACTCGTCACGAAGCTGCTCTCGCCCGACCCGCACGTCGGCGATCCCTTCCGCAGTCACCGCCGGGGGTTCCCCCACCGGTCGCGCCGCGCCCCTCCCAGGATGACACGGGATCGGCCGCTCAGGGCGGTGGAGGATGGTGTCCCGACGGTGAACTGTGCACGCCCGCACGGTACTTGGGAATGCGGATGGTCACCTTCATGCCGGCGCCGACGCCCGTCTCGATCACCGGCCCGTACGCGTCCCCGTACACCTGCCGGATCCGCTCGTCGACATTGGGCAGCCCGATGCCGGAGGAGGAACCACCGAGCTCCCCGGCCAGGATCCGGCGCAGCACGGCCGGATCCATCCCCACCCCGTTGTCCTCGACGGTGATCACCGCCTCCGCGCCCGCGTCCTGCGCGGTGATGGTGATCCGACACTCCTCGGTGGAGTCCTCCAGCCCGTGCTTGACGGCGTTCTCCACCAGCGGCTGCAGGCACAGGAACGGCAGCGCCACCGGCAGCACCTCCGGCGCCACCTGCAGGGTCACCTTCAGCCGGTCACCGAACCGGGCGCCCGCCAGCGCCAGGTACTGCTGGATGGAGCGCAACTCCTCGGCCAGCGTGGTGAAGTCGCCGTGCCGTCGGAAGGAGTACCGGGTGAAGTCCGCGAACTCCAGCAGCAGTTCCCGGGCGTGCTCCGGATCGGTGCGGACGAACGAGGCGATCGCGGCGAGCGAGTTGAAGATGAAGTGCGGGGAGATCTGCGCCCGCAGCGCCTTGATCTCCGCCTCCATCAGCCGGGTCCGCGAGCGGTCCAGCTCGGACAGCTCCAGCTGGACGGACACCCACCGCGCGACCTCCGTGGCGGCCCGCACCAGCACCGCCGACTCCCGCGACCCGTACGCCACCAGTGCGCCCAGCATCCCGTCCTCGCCGGTGAGCGGGGCCACCACCGCCCACTTCAGCGGACAGTCGGGCCGCTGGCACTCGGTCCGCACGCTCTGGCTGCGCCCCGACTCCAGCATCACCGCCACCCGGGCCATCGCCCGCCGCTCGTGGTGGTCGGCGCCCGGCCCGTCCCAGGCCAGCACCGACTCCCGGTCCGTGAGGCACAGCGCCTCCGTGCCGAGCAGTGACCGCAGCCGCCGGGCGGCCTTGCGGGCGGCGTCCTCGGTCAGCCCGGCGCGCAGCGGGGGAGCGGCCAGCGAAGCCGTGTGCAGGGTGTGGAAGGTGGCCCGCTCCACCGGCGTCCCGAGGTCCAGCCCGGCCGCCCGTTCGCCGCGCCGGGCCTGCCAGCGGCCCGCCGCCCAGCCCGCGCCCAGCAGCAGGGCCGCACCCGCCACAGCCAGCACGGCCAGCAGGGCCGGACACAGCGCGGTCACCGCGGTCCCTCCTCGCTCCACCGGGGGGACGCCCACGCCCGGTCCACGGCCACGGTCTCCGGCAGGTGCAGCCGGGCCAGCGTGGCCGCCGTCCCGGCCGGGATCCGCGAGCGGGTGGCCAGCGACACCGCGACCATCGTCAGGAACCCGAGCGGCACCGACCACACCGCCGGCCACGCCAGCAGTGTGTGGACCCAGCCCGCAGGGGCCAGCCCGGTCCTGGTCGCCAGCACCGCGCTCAGGGCCGCCCCGCCACCGGTGACCAGCCCGGCCACCGCCCCGGGCGGGGTCAGCCCGCGCCACCAGATGCCCAGCACCAGCAGCGGACAGAACGACGAGGCCGACACGGCGAAGGCCAGGCCCACCGCGTCCGCCACCGGAACGTCGGTGGCCGCGACGCTCCCGCCCAGCGGCACCAGGATCGCCACGAGCACCGCCGAACGGAAGCTGCGCACCCCGCGAGCCGGCAGCACGTCCTGGTGCAGCACCCCGGCCACCGCCATCGTCAGTCCCGAAGCCGTCGACAGGAACGCCGCGAAGGCGCCCCCGGCCAGCAGCGCCCCCAGCAGCTCGCCGAGCAGCCCGCCCAGCATCCGCTCGGGCAGCACCAGCACCGCCGCGTCCGCGTCACCGGTCAGGGCGAGTTCGGGGGCGTAGATCCGGCCCAGCGCCCCGTACACCGGCGGCAGCAGGTAGAAGACGCCGACCAGCCCGAGCACGACCAGCGTGGTGCGCCGGGCGGCCCGCCCGTTGGGGCTGGTGTAGAAGCGCACCGCCACGTGCGGCAGGCCCATCGTGCCGAGGAAGGTGGCCAGGATCAGCCCGTACGTGGCGTACAGCCGGTGCTCCGGGCGGTCCCCGGACAGCGGCTCCGACCAGCTGGACACGCCGGGACCGGCTTCCGCGCGGGTGTCCGGGACGGGCGTGTCCGGGGCGAACTCCAGCCGCGCGTGCGCCCGTACGGAATGCGCGCCGGGGGCCAGGGTGAGCGGGGCCGCCACGTAGCCGCGCCCGTCCACCTGCCCGGTCACCGTCACCGTCAGCGGCTCGTCCAGGGACAGCCGCACGTCCTCCGCGAGGGTCACCGAGGTGTGCTCCCGGAAGACCGCCGACGCGTCGAAGGAGGCCCGCGGCGCCCCGTCCCCGGCCCAGGCGGCCAGCAGGAAGAAGGCCGGGACCAGCAGGGCGGTGAGTTTGAGCCAGTACTGGAAGGCCTGGACGAAGGTGATGCTGCGCATCCCGCCGGCGGCCACCGCCGCGCTCACCACGAAGGCCACGACCAGCCCGCCCACCCAGTGCGGGGCGCCGGTCAGGATCTCCAGCGTCAGCCCGGCGCCCTGCAGCTGCGGCAGCAGGTAAAGCCAGCCCACCCCGACCACGAACAGCACCGCGATCCGGCGCACCGCCTGCGACTGCATCCGGGCCTCGGCGAAGTCGGGCAGCGTGTACGCGCCGGAGCGCCGCAGCGGGGCCGCGACCAGCGCGAGCAGCACCACGTACCCGGCCGTGTAGCCCACCGGGTACCAGAGCATCGCGGGCCCCTGGAGCAGCACCAGCCCGGCCACCCCGAGGAAGGACGCGGCCGAGAGGTACTCCCCGCTGATGGCCGCCGCGTTGAGCCGGGGCCCCACCGTGCGCGAGGCCACGTAGAAGTCGGAGGTGGTCCGGGATATGCGCAGGCCCAGCGCGCCGACCAGGACGGTGACCACCACGACGACGGCGACCGCGGTCAGCGCGTACGTCTGGTTCACCGGTCGGGTCCTTCGGCGGAGGGGGTGGGGACCGGAGTCTATGCACGGGCCCGGACCCGGCAACAGGCCCGATCCGGCCCTGCGGCGCCGCGGCCGCGGGCCCCGCCGGGGATCTTGCGCCGCCGCTCGGTCAGAGCGCCGGGTCGCGGTGCTCGGCGCAGTCCCGCAGGGCGATCTCGAGCTCCACGTACGACTCCTCCGCGCGCCGGAAGGCCAGCGTCAGGGCGGCCTCCGCACGCGGCGGCACCTGCTCGCGGACGCCCTCGCGGGCCTCGTACAGGATGTCGGCCCAGCGGGCGGCCGCACTGCGCAGCCGGGCCAGGAGCGCCTCCGCCTCGGCGGGCCCGGCGGGCCGGGTGCGGGGCAGTCCGCTCAGGGCGTCGACCAGCGCCTGGATCTCGGACATCTCGCTCCTCCCGCGCCGGAAGATCCACGATACGCAGGGGCGATGGCAGTGGCGGGCCGTTCACGCCGGCGGTGCGGCCGACGGCTCCGGCGGATCGCCGTACGTCCCTCCCCGCGCGACGAACGGCACCCGCGCGCGCCGGACGGTCGCCGGCCGGCGGACGGGCGCGCCGGACGGCCCCCGGCGGCGGCCGCTTTCAGCCAGTGGCGTGCCGCATCAGGAGGTCCCGCAGCTCCCGTGCGTGCCGGCGGCTGACCTGGAGCTCCGCCGAACCGACCCGGACGCTGGTGGTGCCCGCGTCCAGCCGGATCTCGTCGATCCGGGACAGCGCCACCAGATGGCGGCGGTGGATCCGTACGAACCCGCGCGCCGCCCAGCGCTCCTCCAGCGTGGACACCGGGATCCGGACCAGGTGGCTGCCCTCGTCGGTGTGCAGGCGGGCGTAGTCGCCCTGCGCCTCGACGTAGGCGATGTCGGCGATCGCCACGAAGCGGGTGACCCCGCCCAGTTCGACCGCGATCTGCTCCGGCGCGCGGTCGGCGACCGTGACCTCGGGGGCCGGGCGGCGCGGTGGCACCGCTGCCGACGGGACCGCCGCCGCCGGCTCGGCGGCGGCCGGAGGCGCCTCCTCGGCGCGGCCCAGCTGCGCACAGGCCCGCCGGACCGCCTCGGCCAGCCGCTGGGGGCGCACCGGCTTGAGCACGTAGTCCACGGCCTTCAGGTCGAAGGCCTGTACGGCGAAACCCTCGTGGGCGGTGACGAACACGATCAGCGGCGGCTGCGCGAACCCGGCCAGCAGCCGGGCGATGTCCAGACCGGTCAGCCCGGCCATGTGGATGTCGAGGAAGACCACGTCGATGGCGTCGGCCCCGTCCGGTCCGGACTCCAGCGCCCGGGTGACCCGGCGCAGGGCCTCGGTGGCGTCAGAGGCGCCCTCCGCGCTGAGCACCCGGGGGTCCGAGCGCAGCAGGTAGAGGAGTTCCTCCAGGAGCGGCTTCTCGTCGTCGACGGCCAGTACGCGCAGCATGCCGCCGAGTCTAGGTACCGGCGCGTCGCGGCGGAACGGGGCGCGGCCCCCGCCCCGGGGGATGGGGGCAGGGGCCGCGCGACCGTGGTGGGGGGCCTGGAGGGGACTGTGAGGTGTCCCGGGACTACTGGACGGTGATCAGCTTGCCGTCGGGGGCGACGGCGTACCAGGTGCCGCCCACGCCCTGGCCGTTGATGTCACCGGGCTTCTTGTCGCCGGTGAAGGTGTAGACGGGCCAGCAGTCGACGCTCTGCTGCTTCAGGCCGTCCGGGCGGTTGAGCACCGTGTAGTTCTTCTCGGCGATCCCCTTGTCCTTGGACTTCTCCACCGGGGGGACGACCGGCCACTTGGTCAGGCAGTCGCCCACGCACTTGGAGGTCATCGGCCACTGGGTGTCCGGCTTGAACCGGTAGACGGTCATGCCCTTGCCGTCGACGATGTGGTCGCCCAGCTTGGGGTCCTTGGCCACCGACAGCTTCCCGTCGGCCTCGGCGGCGCCGCCCGCGGCCGGCGGTGCCCCCTCGGTCGCCGCCCCCTTGGCGGCCTTCTTGCCGTCGGAGGCGAACGCGAACCACACCCCGCCGACGCCCTGGCCGTTGAAGTCGGCCGCCTTGGTGTCCTTGTTGAAGCGGTACGCGGGCCAGCCGGCCACCGTCAGCTGCTTGCTGCCGTCACTGCGCACGACCTCGCCGAGCAGCGCGGGGTCCATGCCCGCCGCGGCGGTGGCATCGCCCGCGGCGACCACCGGCCAGGTCTTCGCGCAGTCCCCGTCGCAGTTCGACTTCGGCGGCTTGGCCGTGTCCTTGTCGAAGCGGTAGAGGGTCAGCCCGGCGCTGTCGGTGAGGACCGCGCCCAGCTGGTCGTTGTTGGCGATCGCCAGCTGTCCGGCGGTCTTGGCGTCCGATCCCGCGTCGGCGGCGGGGGCTCCGTACCCCCCGTCCGCGGCGGGGGCCTGGGCGGCGGCACCGGCGGGCTGGGCGGTGTCGGCCGCCTTGTCGTCCGACGGACCGCAGGCGGTCGCCGCGAGGACGACCGTCATCGCGACGGCTGCAAGGGTGGTTCCGCGCTTGATGCCCATCTTGATCTCTCCCACATGTGGTGTCTGTCGTGCCGTCGCCCCCGGCGGCGGCAACTTGCTCAGGACACGCCCTGATGGCAGGGATCTGTTCAAGGGAGCTCGTGTGGGCTGTTTCACTCACCCCGCGCCGAACCCGGTGCGCCTCAGGGCCGTGGCCACAGCGAGGCCGAGTACCTGATGTCCGCTGTCGTTGGGGTGCAGACCGTCCGCCAGGTGCTCGGGACCGAGCAGGTCCCGGCCCGGGAGGACGGCGAGCCGGTCGTCCCCGGCGGCGATCCGGTCCCGGGTGGCGCGCTCCATCGCGTCGCGCAGCGCGCCCAGGGTGGCGCCGAGCTTGTTCGGGGTGCGCTCGGCGTCGGGCCGCAGCACCGGCGAGACCAGCAGCAGCGGGGTGCGCGGGTGACCTTGGCGGACCAGGTCGAGGAAGGCGCGCGTGGTCTCGTACAGCAGGGGCGCGGAGAAGGGCACCCGGGACCAGCAGTTGGTGCCGAAGGCGAGCGTGAGGACGTCGGCAGGCAGGCCCGCGAGCTGTTCGGCGGTGCTGAGTTCGCCGCGGGCGGCGCCCGCGTAGCCGAGGTTGACGGTGTCCCAGCCGAGCGCCCGGCCGGTGACGGCGGGCCAGCCGTGCGCGGGACGGGTGGACCACCAGCCCTCGGTGATGGAGTCGCCGTGCACCACCCAGCGCGGGGCGGGCGGTGCCGGGGCGAGCGGGCCGCCGATCCCGCGCAGGCCGAGGACCAGCGGGGACTGGGTCTCGGGCGGGTGGATGGTGAACGGGCCGGTGCCGCCCCCCAGGTCGATCCGTACGACGGCCTCGGCGGCCGGTTCGGTGAACACCTCGGCGACCACCCCGTGCCGGTCCCAGAGCGCGAAGCCGTGCGCGAGGTCGCGCAGCGCGTCGGTGGGGCCGGGCACGGTCGCCCGGTAGCGGACCTCCACCGCCTGCGCGGTCTCGGTGGTGAACTCCAGCCGGACCCCTATGGGCAGGGTGGACCGCTCGCCGGTGTCCCAGGGCAGCCGCATGGTGTCGGCCGGGTCGGCCCGCACCGGGCGCCCCTGGTCCAGCCAGGCCACCCCGCGCAGGAAGGGCTGCGGGTCCTGCCACGGCCACCGCTCGTCAGCGCCCGGTCTGCTCACGCTCCGCCTCCGATCGTGTGTCCGCGGTCTCGGCGACCAGTACCCCGCCCGGGCGCGGATCCACCACCTCCGGTCGCACCAATGCCGTCAGGCGGCACGCTCCGGCACATCTGACGAGGTGTCAAGAAAAGGGGTCCGGAGGGGGCTGCGCAGCGATCGATCATCCGCACGCAACAAAGGGCCATCCCGGACAGATCCGCGCAACGATCGTGCGCCAATGTGCAAGGATGGTGCATTACGGGCGGTATCACTCAGCTCGTAGGCTCACTCGCTGTACGTGGAGTGGCGGATCGCCAGCTCGGCGGTCCTCCCATGCTCAGGCCCTTCCCCCGTCGGGCCCTGTCCTGCTCCGGATCGTCGCGGTCGACGCCTCATCCCCGACCTCCCCGATCCGCAGTGACAAGGAGTCCCCTCGTGCTCGACCACGGCCAGGCGCCACCGCTCGCCTCGAAGCCCGTCAACCCGCTGCTCCGCCGCAAGCCGGTGGAGCAGCTGGTCTCCGAGGGCGGCCAGGGTGAGGGCGGAGCGCTCAAGCGCTCGCTCACCATGTGGCAGCTGACCATGATCAGCATCGGCGCCACGCTGGGCACCGGCATCTTCGTCGTCCTGGGCGAGGCCACCCCGATCGCCGGCCCGGCCGTCTTCATCGCGTTCATCCTCGCGGGCCTGACCGCGCTCTTCTCGGCGCTCTCCTACGCCGAGCTCGCGGGCTCCATCCCCGTCTCGGGCTCCTCGTACTCCTACGCCTACGCCACCATGGGCGAGCTCATAGCCTGGATCTGCGGCTGGTGCCTGGTCCTGGAGTACGGCGTCTCGGTCGCGGCCGTCGCCGTCGGCTGGGGCCAGTACCTCAACGAGCTGCTCGACGGCACGCTCGGCTTCACCATCCCCGAGGGCTTCTCCGCCCCGCTGGGCGAGGGCGGCTACATCAACCTGCCCGCCCTGGTCGTCGTCCTGCTCTGCATGGTCTTCCTGCTGCGCGGGGCCAAGGAGAGCGCCCGGATCAACTCGATCATGGTCGCCGTCAAGATCGTCACGCTGGTGCTCTTCTGCGTCATCGGCTTCATGGGCATCAAGGCCGGCAACTACACCCCGCTGGCCCCGCTCGGCGTGACCGCCATCAGCACCGCCGCCTCCATGCTCTTCTTCTCGTACATCGGCTTCGACGCCGCCTCCACCGCCGGTGAGGAAGCCAAGAACCCGAAGAAGGACCTGCCGCGCGCGATCATGCTCTCGCTGGCCATCGTCACCGCGATCTACTGCCTCGTCGCCCTGGTCGCCGTCGGCGCCATGCCGTGGCAGGAGTTCGAGGGCAGCGAGGCCGCCCTGGCCCAGATCATGGAGAACGTCACCGGACACTCCTTCTGGAGCGTCATCCTCGCCTCGGGCGCCGTCGTCGCCATCGCCAGCGTCGTCTTCGCCGTCCTCTACGGTCAGACCCGCATCCTCTTCGCCATGTCCCGCGACGGCCTGATGCCCAAGGCCTTCGCCAAGGTCGACCCGAAGACCGGCACCCCCCGCGTCAACACGATCATCGTCTGCCTCTTCTGCGGACTGCTCGCCGCCTTCATCCCGCTGGGTGAGCTGGCGAACGCCACCAGCATCGGCACGCTCTTCGCGTTCGGCCTGGTCAACGTGGCCGTCATCATCCTGCGCAAGACCCGCCCGGAGATGAACCGCACCTTCAAGGTCGCGCTCTTCCCGGTCACCCCGATCGTGGGCTTCCTTCTGTGCGCCTACCTGATGACGGAGCTGCCCGGAATCACCTGGATGTACTTCGGTGGCTGGATGGCCGTCGGGCTCGTGATCTACTTCTTCTACGGCATGCGCCGCTCCAGCCTGGCCACTGTGGCCGCCCTGGCCGCCACGGCCGAGGAGGCCGCTGAATAGAAGTGATTCACCCCCCGTGCGACTGAACGATCTCGACGAACGCATCGTGCACGCCCTCGCCGAGGACGCCCGCCGCTCCTACGCGGACATCGGCTCCGAGGTGGGGCTCTCCGCCCCCGCCGTGAAGCGGCGCGTGGACCGGCTGCGCGCCGAAGGCGCCATCACCGGCTTCACCGTCCGCGTGGACCCCGCCGCCATGGGCTGGGAGACCGAGGGCTTCATCGAGATCTACTGTCGCCACAACACCTCGCCAGACGACATCCGGCGAGGACTGGAGAGATACCCCGAGGTGGTGTCCGCGTCGACCGTCACCGGCGACGCGGACGCCCTCGTCCAGGTCTTCGCCTCCGACATGCGGCACTTCGAACGGGTCCTGGAACGCATCGCGGGCGAGCCCTTCGTGGAGCGCACCAAGTCGGTGCTCGTCCTCTCCCCGCTGCTCCGCCGCTTCACCTCCGGAGCACCGGCGTAAGGGGCGGGCGGGCCCGCGCGACGCGGGCTTAACTGCGGGTACCTCCCAGCGGTAGCTGGGGGAGCAAGATCCGAGAGAGACGGCCTAGGCCTGCGCCGCCAAGGTCATCCCCGCCGGGCCCAGGAGCGCGTGGCGCTCCTCCTCCGTCAGGCCGCCCCAGACGCCGAACGGCTCGCGGGTGCGCAGGGCGTGGTCGAGGCAGGCCGTCCGGACCGGGCAGGCCGCGCAGACCCGCTTCGCGGCGGCGTCCCGCTCCTCGCGGTCCTCGCCCCGCTCACCGGCCGGGTGGAAGAACCGGCCGGACCCCAGGTCCCGGCAGGCCGCCCGGGATTGCCACTGCCAGAAGTGGTGCGCGGAGCCGGGCAGGCGTGAGACGTCGGTCATGGCAGTTCCTTTCCGTGGGTTGTCCCGCGTGTGACCGCCTGCCGCCCGCTGAAACCCCGCCGGCGCCGACGGCCGCCGGATCAGGCCCCGTCGGCCGGTGTGCGCAGCCCCAGGAAGAGCGGGCGGCGGCGCACCGTGAAGCCCATCGACTCGTAGAGCCGTACGGCGCCGGTGTTCGCCGCCGCCGCGTGCAGGAACGGGCTGTCCCCGCGCTCGCGGACCGCCGCCGCGACCGCCCGGGTCAGCCGGCCGGCCAGGCCCCGGCCCCGGTGGTCCGGGTGGGTGCACACCGCGCTGATCTCCGACCAGCCCGCCGGCCTCATCCGCTCCCCGGCCATCGCGACGAGCCGGCCCTCGTGGCGGATCCCGAGGTACGTGCCCAGCTCGACCGTCCGGTCCAGGAACGGGCCCGGCTGCGTCAGCCCGACCAGCTCCAGCATCTCCGGTACGTCGGCGCGCCCCAGCGGGACCGCCTCCGGCGCGGCCCCGGCCCGTACCGCCCGGCCGTCCAGCTGCACGCCCGGCACCGACACCAGCGTCTCCCAGTCCGCCGGCGGGGTCGGCAACCCGGTCACCCAGACCACCTGACCCGGCCCCATCAGCGCGGCCAGGTCCGCCCACGCCCCGGGATCCGCCGGGTCGGCCAGCGCCGCGAAAGGGGACGTGTCCAGGTTGTACCGGGCGGCCAGACCCGCGGGCCCCACCTCGGCGAACGCGCGGTGGGTTCCGGTCAGCGCGGCCCAGACCGGGTTGTCGAGTACAGCGCTGTCGGACAGGGTGCCGGTCTCGGGGGACATGGGTGCGGGACTCCTTCCGTGGGGCGGCGGCGATCGTCCCGCGGCCGCCTTCTTGACGGCCCCGGGCGCCGCCACGAGACTGCGGGGGACGGCCACGACGGACCGGGCCCGCCGCGGGAAGCCTAGCCACCGCGACGCGGGCCGCCTGGATGCGGGCCGCCGGGGCCGGGACGGCCCGAGGGCAGGCCTGGACGGGCCGAGGACAGGACGGGGGTGGAGCAACGGTGGACACGGCCTGGACGGCGGAACCGGGAGCCACGACCCTGCGGCGCTGGTGGCTGACCCGGCGCCTGCACATCGACCTGCTGCGCGTGTGCAGCGCATTCGGCCCGCGCGGCTGACCCCTCTCGCAGACGAGTGACCCGGACCGGGCGTGCGCCACGACGCCCGGAGCGCCGGCCTGCGCAGCGCCGCCCTCACCCGAGGCACGGCCCTGCCCGGGCCACCTCTGAGACCCGGCCGCCGCGCGCCCGGGTCATCGCCCGCGCAGCCCCAGGAGAGCCATGTCCCACACCGTCCTGCCCCGCACCGGTCCGGCCCCCGCCCCGCGCGGCCGCATCGGGGCCGGGTTCTCTCCCGTCCCGCACCGCTACCGCCTCTACCTCCGCCCCGACTGTCCGCGCTCCCGTCAGGTGGCGGCCGCCCTCGCCGTACTGGGCCTCGAGGACTCCGTCGCCACCACGGTCCTCGGCACGGGCACGGGCACGGGCACGGGCGCGGGCACGGCCATCGACATCGGCTCCGACATCCGCTCCGGCACCGGCTCCGACATCGAATCGGCCGGGTACACGGCGCTGCGGCTCGCCTACGAGGCCGCCGGCCACCACTTCGACGGCACCGTGACCGTCCCGGCCCTCGTCGACACCTGGAGCGGCCGCGTCGTCTCCGACCACACCCCCGACATCCTGGACGACCTGCACTTCCTGGCCGGCCACCCGGCCTTCCGCAAGGCCGCGTAGAAGGGGCCCGCGGAGGGGGTCCGCGCGGGTCCGCAGGGGTTCCCCGGGAGCCTCTGGGGGTCCCGCGCAACGAATCGCCGCACCCGCCGTGGAACACGCAACGAATCGATGCGCGCAGCGCAACGGTCACGGCTTGTCCGGGTGGAGCGCGCGAACGTACCTTCGTATGACCCCACCCCTCCTGTCACAGAGGTAGCCCATGCCTGCGCTGCGCACCGCCCTCCTCCAGAGCTCCGGAGTTCTCGGCGACACCGCCCAGAACCTCAAGGCGCTCGACGAGGCGGCGGCGAACGCCGCGCAGGGCGGGGCCGGGCTCCTCGTCACCTCGGAGATGTTCCTGACCGGCTACGCGCTGGACCTCCAGGACATCCCCGGGCTCGCCGAACCGGCCGACGGCCCGTCCGCCGTCGCCATCGGCGAGATCGCCCGCCGCCACGGCATCGCCGTCCTGTACGGCTACCCGGAGCGGGGGGACGACGCCGTCTTCAACGCGGCACAGCTCATCGGCCCCGACGGGGTGCGGCTCGCGAACTACCGCAAGACCCACCTCTTCGGCTGCTTCGAACAGGACGCCTTCACCCCCGGCGACACCCCCGTCGTCCAGGCGGACCTCGGCGGCCTCCGCATCGGCATCATGATCTGCTACGACGTGGAGTTCCCCGAGAACGTCCGGGCGCACGCGCTCGCCGGCACCGACCTCCTCCTGGTGCCGACCGCGCAGATGCACCCGTTCCAGTTCGTCGCCGAACAGCTCGTCCCCGTACGGGCCTTCGAGAACCAGATGTACATCGCGTACGTCAACCGCACCGGCCCGGAAGGCGAGTTCGAGTTCGTCGGACTCAGCTGCCTGGCGAGCCCCGACGGGGTCACCCGGACCCGGGCCGGACGCGGCGAGGAGCTGGTGTTCGGCGAGGCCGACCCCGAGCTGCTGGCGGCATCCCGCGAGACCAACCCCTACCTGCGGGACCGCCGCCCCGGGCTCTACGCCTCCCTCGTCTAAGACCTCTTCCCCCAGCCCTGCCGCAAGGAGACGTACCCCCATGACGTCCACGGTGCCCACCACCGCCGTCCCGCACAGCGACGGACAGCCGCCGATCACCATGTTCGGCCCGGACTTCCCGTACGCGTACGACGACTTCCTCGCCCACCCGGCGGGTCTCGGTCAGATACCGGCGACCGAGCTCGGCACCGAGGTCGCCGTCATCGGCGGCGGGCTGTCCGGCATCATCTCCGCGTACGAGCTGATGAAGATGGGCCTCAAGCCCGTCGTCTACGAGGCCGACCAGATCGGCGGCCGGCTGCGCACCGTCGGCTTCGAGGGCGCCGAGACCGAGGGCCTCACCGCCGAGATGGGCGCCATGCGCTTCCCGCCCTCCTCCACGGCCCTGCAGCACTACATCGACCTCGTCGGCCTGGTCACGGAGCCCTTCCCGAACCCGCTCGCCGAGGCCACCCCCTCGACGGTCGTCGACCTCAAGGGCGAAACGCACTACGCCGAGACGATCGCGGACCTCCCGCAGATCTACCGCGACGTCGCCGCCGCGTGGAACGCCTGCCTCGACGAGGGCGCCGACTTCTCCGACATGAACACCGCGATGCGCGAGCGGGACGTCCCGCGCATCCGCGAGATCTGGGCCAAGCTCGTCGAGAAGCTCGACGACGAGACCTTCTACGGCTTCCTCTGCAAGTCGGAGGCCTTCAAGTCCTTCCGCAAGCGCGAGATCTTCGGCCAGGTCGGCTTCGGCACGGGCGGCTGGGACACCGACTTCCCGAACTCCATCCTGGAGATCCTGCGCGTCGTCTACACCGAGGCCGACGACCACCACCGCGGCATCGTGGGCGGCTCGCAGCAGCTGCCGCTGCGCCTGTGGGAGCGCGAGCCGGAGAAGATCGTCCACTGGGCCCAGGGCACCTCGCTGTCCACCCTGCACGACGGCACCCCGCGCCCGGCGGTCACCCGCCTGCACCGCACGGCCGGCAACCGCATCACGGTCACCGACTCCTCCGGCGACATCCGCACGTACCGCGCCGCGATCTTCACGGCCCAGTCCTGGATGCTGCTGTCGAAGATCGAGTGCGACGACACGCTCTTCCCGATCGACCACTGGACGGCGATCGAGCGCACCCACTACATGGAGTCGTCCAAGCTGTTCGTCCCCGTCGACCGCCCCTTCTGGCTCGACAAGGACGAGGAGACGGGTCGCGACGTCATGTCGATGACCCTCACCGACCGCATGACCCGCGGCACCTACCTGCTGGACAACGGCCCGGACAAGCCCGCCGTCATCTGCCTCTCGTACACCTGGTGCGACGACAGCCTCAAGTGGCTGCCGCTGTCCGCGAACGAGCGGATGGAGGTCATGCTGAAGTCCCTCGGCGAGATCTACCCCAAGGTCGACATCCGCCGGCACATCATCGGCAACCCGGTCACCGTGTCCTGGGAGGACGAGCCCTACTTCATGGGCGCGTTCAAGGCCAACCTCCCGGGCCACTACCGCTACCAGCGCCGCCTGTTCACGCACTTCATGCAGGAGCACCTCCCCGAGGACAAGCGCGGCATCTTCCTCGCGGGCGACGACATCTCCTGGACGGCCGGCTGGGCCGAGGGCGCGGTCCAGACCGCCCTCAACGCCGTCTGGGGCGTCATGCACCACCTCGGCGGCTCCACGGACGCCACCAACCCGGGCCCGGGCGACGTCTACGACGAGATCGCCCCGGTCGAACTCCCGGAGGACTGACCCTCCCGGCCCCCGATCACGGGCCGCCGCCCCGCGAACGTCAGCACGCGGGCGGCGGCCCGTTCTCATGCCCGGGCGCCGCCGCCCGTCATGATCGGCGGAACCGGTTGCACGCCGCGCGACGGCCGCACTACGCTCCGTTCCAGCGACTTGTTCGAGATCTCCGCATCGTGGGGGACCGCTTCTCTTCGGCCAGGCACACCCCGGCGGAATCCAGCAGCAGTCCCCCTGGCCGTGCTCCCCCGGCTCGGGACGTTCCCGGCGCCGCCGGGCCGGACGACGCGCGGTCCGGACTGCACCAGAGGTCACGGACACCCGTCCGCGCACCGACACGGGTGGAGGTCTGCGGCAGCATGTCCGCGCTCTCGCTCTGCCCGGCGCACCCCGCGCCCCGCAGCCGGAACGCAGACGCCGGAGCGCCTTCACGTGCCCAAGGACGACACCCTCACCACCTCGATCGCTCTCGACCAGCACGAGGTCACCCTCATCGTCGGAGTTCTCGACCGAGCCGCCGCCGACTGCCGAGCCGCCGCACCGCCGGACACCGGCTCGGACCAGCACACCGGGGTCACCCTGGGGCGGCTGACCGCCCGTTGGACGGAGATCGCGGAGCACGAGCGGCACTGTGACGTGGTGAACCTCCACGGGGATCGCCTCTTCGTCGTGTCGCTCACCGCGGAGAGCTGGTACCAGGTCCGTGCGGCCCTCGGGGCATGCGTGGCGCAACTGGCCGTTGAGCGCGAGGACAACGCCGCCGACCAGGACCGCATGGCCCGTGCGCTGGTCCTGGCGGACAAGATCGCCGGGGCGACCAATGACCGATGAGGCCGTCTTGGACCGCGGTGACGACAGCACGGGATGGCAGCCCGAGGCCTACGCCCTGCCCCGGCTCGCCGCCGTCCACAACCTCGCCGCGGCTCTGGGCGGACGGCGGTTGAGCGAGGAGGCGGTCGAGGCCCTCGCCCGGGCCGCCGTCCAGCCCGAGGACATGCGCCGCAAGCTGGCGGACGTGAACAAGCTACGGGTGCAGGGCGGCACGCTCCACATCGTGGAAACCCGTCTGTGGTCCGCCTCGGTGGTGCCGCATCCCGCCAATCCCCGTGAGTACGGTCGCCGGAGCTACGCCCTGGGCAGTGGCGCGGCGGGCGCGCCGCGCATGCTGCCGGAGCCGGAGTCGGCCCCCGGGGGCGGCCCGGAACTGTGGCTGCGGGTGGCAGACGCGAGTGACCTGGCCCAGCGCCTGAACGAAGCCAAAGAGCGGCTCGTGAGGGAGAACCCGCTGGCGGACGACATCTCGGTCGAGGGTGTCCTCCAGCCCCTGACCGTCGTCCCCATGACGGTCCGTCACGACACCGGAGCGGTGCTGCGACCCACCTCTCTGCTCATCGCCGCCGACGGATCGAGCCGGATCAGCGCCGTCCACGAGCTGCTGGGCCTCGCCCCCGCCGAGGTCGCCTACGCGTGGGGACGCGATGCCACGATCTTCCGGCGGGAGGTCAACCGGTGGCTGCGGCTGGCCCCGAAGCAGGGCTGGGACTCGCTCAGCCCCTCGGAACAGGGCAAGTTGCGCGTGCTCACCGTCCCCGCCCGGGTGGTGGTGGGCTTCGTCCCCGACGCCCGGGCCGGAGTGCGCTTCCACACCGCCGTACGCAACTTCATCGGCCTGACGCACATCCGGCCGCCGAAACCCTACGGGTCGGCCACGGAGGACGAGGCCAAGGGAGACGCCGTCCTCGACTCGCTGGCCGAGTCCGTGGGGAGCCGGCGGGCCCGGATCACCCTGCAGGAGAAGCGCTGGTTCGCCGGCGTGGCCACGGAGGCGGAAGCGGCCGAGGAGGGTTTCAGTCCGCACCGCGACGTGCGCGCCATGGAGATCGTCCGGGGTCTGCTCGGCGGCGGGAGCGGCACCGCGCGCCGGGTCAACGAGGGAATCCGCTCGTTGACGGCGCAGCAACGACCCAAGCGCGAGGACCGCGTCGACATCGCCGTGGAACTGGTCCTCCGGCCGGTCCGCACGGAGAAGAACGACCACCAGCCGTACGTCCGGCCCCGTCGCGCCGTACTCCAGCGGGCCTACCGGCTCCCCGAAACCGTCGACCTCCCCGCCGAGGCGCCGCTGGAGGGTTCGCTCGGCGGCCGTTCGTTGGAGGACCTGCGGGACGCGGCATTGAAGGAGGCGGCGGAAGGACTCGGCGCGGGCGACTTGAAGATGGGGCCCGCCCAGACCGAACTCGCCGTGAAGGCCGCGTACTACATGGTGACGGCCGAGCCCATGGCCCTGCAGACGGAAGGCTCCGGCGCGGCTCGCTCCGAGGACAGCCGCAGCACGGTCGGAGTGCTGAGGGCGATGCTCTCCCGGCAGCAAGGAGTGAACCAGGCCTACGAGGTCGTACGGGCGGGCCGGGCGGGGAAACCGCTGCTGGAGGTCGACGAGGGTGGCGCACCGGTACGCACCGCCGCCGGTACGCGGCGCGAGCTGACCGACGCGCTGGTCCGCCACACCTACAACGGCGAGGTGTTGGTCGCGGCGGCCTCGGGCATCCCCGCGGCGCGGGCCCGCTGGGCGGCGCTGGCGGCGATCGTGCACAGCCTCCGCCCGGCCGTCGAGGGCATCGAGGCCGTACCCGCTGCCGAAGGGGCCGGCGGCACCGTCATCGGGTCCGAGGGCTGGGAGCCCGCGGAGATCGACAAGGCCCGCGCGCAACTGGACTGGATCAGCCGACGTCTGGCGAGCTGGTCGGACAGGTACATGGAGGCGCACCCTGACCAGGGCGCCGGCTCCGGGCCCGAAGACCTCTGGTGACCACCGTGGCCACGCCGGACATGGCCCATAACATCGAAGATATATACACTGAACGTTATGGTCGAAGGCGGATTATGGGTCATCGAGGTGGAACCGGAGGTACGGCAGTGGCTGGAGGGTCTCACCGACCGTGAGCACACCCAGGTCGAGCGGTACGCGGACCGCCTGGCCGAAGAGGGACCGCGCATGCCGATGCCGCGGAGCAAGCCCCTCGGGGGCGGCCTCCACGAGCTGCGCTTCCACCTCGGCGACGACGACATCCGCATCCCGTACTGGTTCGCTCCTGACGGCCGTGCGGTGCTGCTGACCGTCTTCCGGAAGACCCGGATGAACGAAGAGGCGGAGGTCGCACGGGCCAGGAAGGCACAGTGGACCTGCGAGGAGCAGCATGCGCCGGCCCGGGAGCACGAGGTCCACAGCCGCACGATCAAGGGAGGAGACCGGTCATGACGCACGCCCGTTGGAAGGCCGCCCGCAGCGCCCCTCAGGGGGTGAGCGGCGAGTTCGACGGCATGTACGAGGATGCCCGCCTCGCCGACGAGCTGGCGCAGAAGGTCTACGACCGGCGCGTCGAACTGGGCCTGAGCCAGACCCAGCTGGCCGAGCGCGCCGGGATGAAGCAGCCGCAGGTATCCCGTCTCGAAGGCGGCGGCACGGTGCCGACGCTTCCCCTGCTGCGCCGTCTGGCGAAGGCGCTGGAGTGGGAGCTCCACATCGGATTCACCGCACCGGGCGTCCCGCCCGTCGAGGACGCGAGCGATGCGGAGCATCCGCCGGCTTCCCTCGGAGCGCGCGTCGCCGATCTGCTGTCCTCGGTTCACGGGGCGCCCGCTCAGGCCCCGGCCCGGACGGGGGAAGAGGCCCTGCGGGAACAGCTCGCACTGCTGGACGCCGGCAGCTCCACGGCGGAGGTGGACAGGATCAGTGCCCAACTGGTCCGGCTCAAGGTCCTCGGCCTCGCAGCCCGGTCGAACGAGTCGCCCGAACGCGCCGTGGCAGGGGGTCGGCGGCCGAGCCTCCACGAGTCCTTGCGCCGGATCCGGGCCATCGTGGACACCGCCGTGGACGAGGCCGAGGCCGAGGTGCGCCGGTTCGAGGACACGCGGTGAGCCGCGCCGGGGTCGTCAGCTGCGGTGGACCGCGGCCGGCTTCGGGGCCGTCGGGGTCAGCAGGCAGCGGCCGACCAGGCCGACGCCTGCGTCCAGGGACTTCGTGAACTCCTCGGCCAGTTCGGGGGAGCGGCGCAGGGTCCACAGGAGGCGGGCCGCCGCCCAGGCGCCCGCGCGGGCGCGCTCCAGGCTCCACGAGCCGACCAGGTGGGTCAGCGGGTCGGCGATCTCCAAGAGGTCCGGGCCCGGCATCAGGTCCTCCCGGATGCGTTCCTCCAGGGTGACCAGGGTGTCGCCGACCCGGTCGAAGTCGGCTTCGAGGGCGGCCGGTTCGCAGTCCAGGGAGCGGCAGGCGGACACCACCGCCACCGCCAGGTCGTGGCCGATGTGCGCGTTGATCCCGGCCAGCGCGTGCTGGAGCGGGCGGATCCCGGGGTGGCGCCGGTACTGGAGGAGGGGGCGCCAGCAGGCCGGGGCCCGGTCCGCCTCCACCGCCGTCAGGTACCGCTCCGCGAACCGCACGCTGAGGGTCTGCGCCCGGCGCGGCGCCGGGAACCCGCCGTGCTCGATCCGCCGGTGCAGGGTCTCCGTCACGGTCAGGTAGACCCGGTTGAAGACGGCGACACCGTCCTGCGGCGGCAGCCGCTCGTCCAGGGCGCGCATCCGCGCCAGCACCGCTTCCATGGGAGGCAGAGTCGCAGGCGCCGCCGCGGAACCGGGGAACTTGGCCGTACGCATCCCCGATTCGGGCGAAACCCCGTCAACGGGGCTTGTCCTCCGGCTCCCCGCCGGTGTCGTAGGCGGAAGTGCCCTCGTCGAGCAGGGGTTCCTGAGGCTTGAGGTGCGCGGGGGCGAAGCAGCGCAGCGCGTGATAGCCCGCCATCACCACGATCGTGCCCAGCGCGATGCCGCCCAGCTCGAAGGTGTCGGTGATCTGGAGCTTCACGCCGCCGATGCCGATGATGATGCCCGCCGCGGCCGGCACCAGGTTCAGCGGATTGCGCAGGTCCACCCCGCCGTTGATCCAGATCTGGGCGCCCAGCAGGCCGATCATCCCGTACAGGATCACGGTGATGCCGCCGAGCACCCCGCCCGGGATCGCGGCGACGATGGCGCCGAACTTGGGGCACAGGCCGAAGAGCAGCGCGAATCCGGCCGCCGCCCAGTACGCCGCCGTGGAGTACACCCGGGTCGCCGCCATGACGCCGATGTTCTCGGAGTACGTGGTGTTGGGCGGCCCGCCGACCGCGGTGGACAGCATCGACGCGGCGCCGTCCGCCGCGATGGCCGTGCCCAGCTTGTCGTCGAGGGGGTCGCCGGTCATCTCGCCGACGGCCTTGATGTGCCCCGCGTTCTCGGCGATCAGCGCGATCACCACGGGCAGGGCGATCAGGATCGCCGACCACTCGAAGGACGGCCCGTGGAAGGACGGCAGGCCGATCCAGTCGGCCTTCGCGACCGCGGACAGGTCCAGGCGCCAGTGGTCCACGGCCGCCTCCCCGCCCACCGTCGAGTGGATCTTCCCGAAGAGCAGGTCGAAGAGCCAGGAGATCGTGTACCCGAAGACCAGCCCCAGGAAGATCGCGATGCGCGACCAGAAACCGCGCAGACAGACCACGGCGAACCCGGTGAACAGCATGGTCAGCAACGCCGTCCACTGGTCCTGCGGCCAGTACGTGGACGCCGTCACCGGCGCCAGGTTGAAGCCGATCAGCATCACCACCGCACCCGTCACGATGGGCGGCATCGCCGCGTGGATGACGCGGGCCCCGAAGCGCTGGACGGCCAGCCCGGCCAGGAAGAGCGCCACACCGACGACGAAGACCGACCCGGTGACGACCGCGCTGTCCCCGCCCGAGGCCCGGATCGCGGCCGCGACGCCGACGAAGGACAGCGAGCAGCCCAGGTAGGAGGGGACGCGGCCGCGCGTCGCGAGGAGGAAGATCACCGTCGCGACGCCGGACATCATGATGGCCAGGTTCGGGTCCAGGCCCATCAGGACCGGCGCGACGAAACTCGCGCCGAACATCGCCACGACGTGCTGGGCGCCCAGCCCGGCGGTCCGCGGCCACGACAGCCGCTCCTCCGGCCGTACCACCGCGCCGGGGGCGGGTGTCCGCCCGTCTCCGTGCAGGGTCCAGCCCACGCCGAGGCCCATGTTCCACTCCTCATCTCCGGACGCTCCCGGCGCCCGCCGCTGACACGTCGAGGCCGCAGCGCACGGGAAGTGCCGCTGCGGCCAGTCGACATATTACGGCCGGATATCGATGGGTTCGTCCCGATCGGCCGGACCGGCCTTCTCGCCGGTCCCGTCCCCAGACTGCCCCACCGGCGGCCGCTGGCGCAGTACCGCGGCGCCCACGACCAGCGCGAAGGCCAGCAGCGTGACCAGTCCGAAGGACACCACCAGCGAACTCGCGTCGGCCACCGCGCCGATCGCCGACGGCGCGATCAGGCCCGAGGTGTACGTGATCGTCGCGACACCCGCGATGGCCTGCGCCGGGGCCGGCCCGCTGCGCCCCGCCGCCGCGAAGGCCAGCGGGACCACCACCGCGATGCCGAGCCCGATCATCCCGAAGCCGGCCAGGGCCGCCACCGGGTCCCGCGCCAGCACCACGAGCAGCCCGCCCGCGGTGGCCAGTACGCCGCCCGCCCGGACGGTGCGCACCGGCCCGAACCGGTCCACCACCCGGTCCCCGGCCAGCCGGGCCACGGCCATCGTGAGCGCGAAGGCGGTGGTGGAGGCGGCCGCCAGCCCGGCGTCCGTGTGCAGCACGTCCCGCAGGTACACCGCCGACCAGTCCAGGCTCGCGCCCTCGGCGAAGACCGCGCAGAACCCGATGGCCCCGATGAACAGCGCGGACTTCGGGGGCAGCGTGAAGTGCGGCGGTGCCTGCGCCTCCGCGTCGCTCCGCAGGTCCAGTACGCCCCGTACGGCGAGCAGCCCGGCCGCGGTGAGGACGAGCGCGGCGACCAGGTGGTGCAGCCGGGCGTCGGCCCCGGTGTGCGCGGCGACCGTGCCGGCGGCCGAGCCGAGCAGTGCGCCCACGCTCCACATGCCGTGCAGCGAGGACATGATCGAGTGGCCCAGCCGGTTCTCGGTCTCCACGCCCAGCGCGTTCATCGCCACGTCCGACATGCCCGCGGTGGCTCCGTAGACGAGCAGCGCCAGGCAGAGGGCGGGCAGGTTCGGGGCGAGGCTCGGCAGGATCAGGGAGAGGGTCCACATCGCCAGCAGCCCCCGCAGCGCGGTGCGCGCGCCGAACCGGTGGTTGATCCGCCCGGCCAGCGGCATCGCGAGCGCCGCACCGAGGGCGGGGAAGGCGAGGGCGAGGCCCAGGGTGCCCGCGCTGAGCTGGGCGTGGTCCTGGATCCAGGGGATTCGGGTGGCGAAGGAGCCGGTGACGGCGCCGTGGGCGCAGAAGACGGCCGCGATGGCGAAACGGGCATGGCGCAGGCGCGCCGGGCTGAGGTCGTTGTCCCCGGTCATGACAAATAAACTATCAGGGACCCTGCCTGATAGATAACGGCTCCGACTCCCTAGGATGGGCGCCGTGACTTCCGCCCCCGCCCCGGTACCGTCCCCCGCCTCGCCCAGCACGGCCCGGGCCCTCAACGACCGCCTCGCCCTGCGGCTCCTCCAGGAGTCCGGGCCGCTGACGGCCACCCAGCTCAAGTCCCGAACAGGTCTCTCCCGTCCCTCGGTCGCCGACCTCGTCGAACGGCTCGCCGGAGCGGGGCTGATCGAGGTCGTCGGGGAGTCCGGCGAACAGCGGCGCGGCCCCAACGCCAAGCTCTACGGGATCGTCGCCCACCGCGCCCACCTGGCCGCCCTGGACGTCCGCACCGACCGGGTCACCGCCGTCGTCACCGACCTCCTCGGCCGGCCCCTGGCCGAGGCCGCCCTGCCCGTCGGCGCACCCGAGGACGCGGTGGCGGCCCTGTTGCGCACCGCGCACGAGGCCGGCGCGTCCGCCCTGCACACCGTCGTCATCGGAGCCCCCGGCCTGGTCGCCCCGGCCACCGGCGAACTCCGCGACACCATCGGCCTGCCGGCCTGGCACCGCGACCTGGTGAGCGCCCTGCAACGGACCCTGCCCGCCGTGGTCGTGGTCGAGAACGAGACCAACCTGGCCGCCCTCGCCGAACAGCGCCTGGGCGTCGCCCGCGACCTGGACTCCTTCGTACTCCTGTGGCTCGGCGCGGGCGTGGGCGCGGCGGTGGTCCTGGACGGCCGGCTGCGCCGGGGCGCCTCCGGCGGGGCGGGCGAGATCGGCTTCCTCCCGGTCCCGGGCACCGACAGCCTGCCCTCGGCCGCCGAGTGCGGGGGCGGCTTCCACGCCCTGGCGGGCCGGGAGGCGGTCGCGGCGCTCGCGGCGGAACACGGCTTCCGCGGCCCGGCGGAGGAGGCGGTCGCCGGCGCCGCCGGAGACGCGTTCATGGAGGCCCTGGCCGAGCGGCTCGCGCTGGGCGCCGCGGCGGTGGCGGCGGTGCTCGACCCTGGCTGCGTGGTACTCGGCGGTGAACTCGGCCGTGCCGGGGGCGACGCACTGGCCGCCCGCGTCGCCGCCCGACTCGCCACCCTGTCCCCGGTCCCGACCGCCGTCCGCGCCACCGTGCTCGGCGACCGGGCGGTCCTCATCGGCGCCCGCCTGGCCGCCCGCGAGGCTGCGCAGGACGCCCTGTTCGGCCCGTAGGGAACCTGGTCAGGGCGTCGGGAAGGCCCCACGAGCCGACAGGAACTCCTCGAACGTGGCCGTGCCGACGGCGTGCGCCGGGGTCAGGTGCGCGCCGCGGCGGAAGGCCGCGGCGGCCTTGCCCGGGAGGCGGACCGGGAGGACCGGGCGGCGGCGGCCCGTGCCCCGGAGGTAGGCCCGGGCCAGGTCCGTCATGTCGCGGGACTGCGGGCCGCCCATGTCCGGCACCCGCCCCGCCGGCGGGGCGGCCGCGAGGGCTGCCAGCCGCTCCGCGACCTCGTCTACCGAGATCGGCTGGTCCCGCGTCCCCGCGGGCACCAGCAGGACCGGCAGCTTGGTCATCGCCCGGAAATAGCCGTGGACGAGGTCGTGGAACTGGGTGGTGCGCAGCACCGTCCAGCCCAGTCCCGACTCCTCCACCATCCGCTCGACCTTGTGCTTGACCTGGTAGTACGAGTACGGGACCTGGTCCACGCCCACGATCGAGATGTAGACGAGGTGCCCGACCCCCGCCCGCCGGGCCGCCTCGATGAGGTGGCCCGCCGCCGTGTCGTCCCCGCCGCGCGGGCTGCTCGCGCAGTGCACGACCACCTCCGCCCCCGCCATCGCCGCGTCCAGCCCGGCGCCGTTGCGCAGGTCGACGGGGTGGTCCGCGGAGTGCCGGCTCAGGACGCGGACCTCGTGGCCCGCGTCCCGCAGCCGGGTGACGACCTGCGATCCGAGGGTTCCCGTGCCGCCGGTGACGAGGATGGTGCTCATGGTCCGTCCGTCCTTCCCTGGAGAAAAGCCTTCGCCAGCGAGGACCGGACAGCCCTCAGGAATGTGACAGCTGGCGCCGCAGGAATTCCAGCTTCTCCGGGTTCACGACCGCCTGCATCCCGCTGACCAGGCCGTCCTCGAACTCGATCAGCAGGACCGCCGCCTCCCCGAACAGCAGCGCGGGCGCCCCGTTGACCTCCGTGAAGGTGACCGGCAGGCCCGTCACGTACTTGCCCAGCGCGCCGATCGCGAAGCGGGCCACCTTGTCGCGGCCCAGGATCGGCCGCCGCGCCGCGTTGACCACGCCGCCGCCGTCCGACACGTACCGCACGTCCGCGGTCAGCATGCTCTCCAGCCGGGACACGTCCCCGCTGCGCGCCGCCGACATGAAGGTGTCCACCAGGCCCTGCCACTGCGCGGGGTCGGGCCGGAAGCGCGGCCGCGGGGCCTCCACGCGCTGGGCCGCCCGCCGGTACAGCTGGCGGCAGTTGGCCTCGGAGAGGTCGAGGAGCCCGGCGATCTCCCGGTGGCCGTACGCGAAGGCCTCGCGCAGCACGTACACCGCCCGCTCCACCGGCGTGAGCTGCTCCAACAGCACCAGCAGGGCCATGGACACGCTGTCCCGCTGCTCCGCCGACTCCAGCGGACCGAGCGTCCCGTCCCCGGTGAGGACCGGCTCCGGCAGCCAGGGGCCGACGTACTCCTCGCGCCGGACCCGCGCCGAGGTGAGGTGGTTGAGGCACAGGTTCGTGACGACCTTGGCGAGCCAGGCCCCCGGGTGCCCGACGTCCCCGCGGTCCGCCGACGCCCAGCGCAGGTACGCGTCCTGCACGGTGTCCTCGGCTTCCGCGGCGGAGCCGAGCATGCGGTAGGCGATGCCGAACATCCGGGGCCGGTGTTCCTCGAAGACCGCGTCGGTCGCGGTGACATGGGTGCTCACCGGGACAGCGTAGGCACGGCGAGGACCCGGTGGCCGCCGGGCCACCGGGTCCTCACTCACTCATGGTGGGAGCGCGCACGCGCGGATCGGGGTCAGCAGGCGCCCTGGTCCTTCCAGACACCCCATTCACCGGTGGTGCCGGGCTCCTCGTTCTGCGTCCACCACTGGGCCTTCCAGAGGTGGCCCTTGTGCGAGACGACGTTGCCGCTGTTGTAGACCGTGCCCGCCACGTACGCCGGGCCGGTGCAGGTCCCGCCGGTGGGCGGGGGCGTGGTCGGCGGGGTCGTGGGCGGTGTGGTCGGCGGCGTGGTCGGGGGCTGGGTGGCGCCGCCGGGCTGGACCAGGGTCGTACCGCGGGCCAGGTCCCCGGCGAGGGCGTAGGTGGTGCCGGAGATGTTCACCGTCCAGTTGGAGGGCGTGGACACCGGCAGGTAGTAGTTGAACGCCAGGTCGACCGAGGCGCCCGGGGCCAGTGTCTGCCAGGCCGGGAGCTTCAGGGAGACCCGCTGGAAGTCGCCCTTCAGGCCGCCGACGTTGGTGCCGGTGTGGCCGCTGCTGATCACGGCCGTGCCGAAGCCGGACTGGTCGGAGGCGTTGTTCGGGGCGGAGGTGCCGTAGTCGAACTGGAACTCGGTGCCGCCGGGAAGGGTGGCATTGGTGTTGTTGGTGATCTTCAGCTTCGGGGTCAGCGGGTAGTTGGAGTCGCCGAGCTTGAACTCGGTGAACTCCGTCTTGATGTCCACCGCCTGGGTCGGGAGGGTCGAGCCGGCCTTCTTCGCGCCGTACGGCGGGGCCGACTTGAACTTCTGGTACATCGCGTCGGTGAGCGTGTCACCCATCTCGTACTGGCCCTTGGCCGCGTTGTACGCGTAGTCGCCCGCGAGCTCCCAGACCATCGTGCCGCCGATGCCCTTGTTCACCACGTAGTCGGCCTTGGCGGCCACCGACTGCTCGTCCTCCGTCGAGAGGAAGACCTTCTTCTGCGCGTTCCACAGCCACGGCGCCACCAGGGCGGAGTCGTACTTGCGGACGTAGGTGCCGGTCAGCGTGGTGTTGGCCGGGAAGCCGTACTTGGTGACGTAGTCGCCGACGACCCCCTTCTCCAGGTTCTTGGCGTGCCACATCGGGTTGGATCCCGCCGGGGACTCGGCCCCGTTGGTGTCCTTGTCGTGCCACAGGTTGTCGATGCCGACCGCGCCGTCACCGCACTTGGTCAGGCCCGCGCCGGCCGGGCAGGTGGTCGCCGGGGCCTTGCCCCACAGGCCGTCGGTGCCGCCCTGCACGTTCTTGAAGCCGCGGGTGTAGTAGGGCAGGCCGATGTTGATGCGACCGCCCGGCATCGAGCCGCGGAAGTAGTGGTACGCCCAGTCGGTGTTGAGGTAGCCGATGCCGCCGTACTGGGAGGTGGAGTACACGCCGGCGGCGGCGAGTTCGCCGTCCTTGCCGTCGTCGAAGAGCGAGGCGTTGGGGCCGACGTACTCGTTCCAGGCGCCGTGCAGGTCGTAGGACATGATGTTGACGTAGTCCAGGTACTTCTGCACCTGGAAGGTCTCCATGCCGCGCAGCAGGTAGCCGGAGGAGGGGGCGGCGACGGACAGCAGGTAGTGCTTGCCGTCGGCGGCGCCCGCGCGGTCGAGCTTCTCGCGCAGGGACTTCATCAGGGCCGCGTAGCCCTGGACCAGACCGGCGCGGCGGGCGTTGGACAGCTGCCAGTCGAGCGGGTTGCCCGCGTCCTTCATCGTGGTCGGGTACTCGTAGTCGATGTCGACGCCGTTGAACCCGTACTTGCGGACGAACTCGACCGAGGAGTCGGCGAAGGTGTCGATGCCGGCCTGGTTCACCGAGCCGTCGGCGTTCGTGGCCATCGAGTAGAAGCCGCCGGAGGCGACGCGGTTGCCGTCGTCGCCGAAGTAGCCGCCGGTCTCCGCCCAGCCGCCGACCGAGATCAGCGTCTTGACGTTGGGGTACTGCTTCTTGAACTTGGTCAGCTGGTTGAAGTGGCCCTTGTAGGGGAGGGCCGGGTCCATCTCGGCGCCCGCGACGCCGGGCCACGTCATCCCGGTGGCGGCGTTGTTCACGTTGTCCGAGCCGACCGAGATCTTGTTGTCGGCGCCCACGTGGGCGAAGGCGTAGTTCAGGTGGGTGACCTTGGACCACGGGATGTTGTGGGCGAGGTAGGCGGGGGTGCCGTCCTTGCCGGTGCGCCAGCCGGTGAAGTACCCGATGACGCGGCGCTGGTGGTCGGCGCCCATCTTCTCGCGGCCCTCGGAGTCGTAGACCGAGCAGTACGGGACGTCGACACCCGCCGTCTTGTACAGCCCGTCGGGGCGACAGCTCTCGTTGTCGGCGGCGTGCGAGACGCCTGCCGAGAGCCCGCCCACCAGCAGTCCGGCGATCGCGGCGCCGGATGCCAGGAGCATCGCTCTCGTACGTGTGGGGGACGGCATGGTGCCTCCTGGGGAGGGGAGGATGCGGGACACAAGTGGACACAACATGAAGCAACAGGACTGGTGCGGAAGCGTGTTGGCCCGTGACGTGCGCACATCTGACGGGCTGTTCCCGAGAAGATGAAGGGAACGTTAAGAGGACTAGACCACCCCGTCAATAGGTCTGGACCAACCCTGGGTCCACTTGGCCAGGTCCCGGCCGCGGCCCGGGCCGCGGTCACCCCCGGGTCACCCTCTGTGAGCCAGACCACACCGCATCGCCTGCATGGCGGCGGATCACCCGTGGCAGACTGGCTGGAGTACCAGTAGCAGCGCACTCCGGGGTCGGTGTAATTCCGAACCGGCGGTTATAGTCCGCGACCCGTCCGCAGCCAGCGGCCGGTTGACCAGGTGAGATTCCTGGACCGACGGTTAAAGTCCGGATGGGAGGCAGTGCGCGGCGGGCCAGTCACGGGTACGCCGCCGTCGGCGGTTCATCGGCATATCCCTGCGGACATGCCCGAGCGGACCGTATTTCGGCCTCGGCGTCCCCCTGTGAGCTGGACCGCTTCATCTGTCGTATCCCGACAGGCCCCGGAGTCCGTGCCCGATGAGGCAGGAGGACCCGGTGGCGACACACGCCGCGCACGCAGCACCCGCATCCGACGCGGATACCCGTGCCATGCGCCGAGCCGTCGAGCTCGCCGCCCGCGGACTCGGCTCCACCAGCCCCAACCCCGTCGTCGGCTGCGTCATCACCGACGCCTCCGGCACCGTCGTGGGCGAGGGCTGGCACGAGCGGGCCGGCGGCCCGCACGCCGAGGTCAACGCCCTGCGCACCGCGGGCGACGCGGCCCGCGGCGGCACCGCCTACGTCACCCTCGAACCCTGCAATCACACCGGCCGTACGGGACCCTGCGCCCGCGCCCTCGTCGAGGCCGGCATCGCCCGCGTGGTCTACGCCGTCTCCGACCCGAACCCGCAGGCCAGCGGCGGCGCGGCCACCCTGCGCGCCGCCGGGGTCGTCGCCGTGGCCGGGTTCCTGGAAGCCGAGGCCGAGGCCGGCAACACCGCCTGGCTGACCTCCGTACGGCTCGGCCGCCCCCACGTGACCTGGAAGTACGCCGCCACCCTCGACGGCCGCAGCGCCGCTGCCGACGGCACCAGCCGCTGGATCAGCTCCGCCGAGTCCCGCGCGGACGTCCACCGGCTGCGCGCCGAGGCCGACGCCGTCCTGGTGGGCGGCGGCACCCTGCGCGCCGACGACCCGCACCTGGCCGTGCGCGGCATCGACGGAGCCACCCAGCCCCTGCGCGTGGCCCTCGACACCCACGCCGGACTCCTGCCGTCCGCCCGCATCCTCGACGACTCCGCACCCACGCTCCTGGTCGTCGCCGAGGACGCCGACACCCGCCACCTGCCCGGCGTCGACCTGCTGCGGCTGCCCCTGCACGACGGCCGGATCCCGATCCACCGGCTCCTGACCGAGCTGTACGCCCGAGGCGTGCGCTCCCTCCTCCTCGAGGGCGGCCCCACCCTGGCGGGCGCCTTCGCCGAGGGCGGAGCCGTCGACCGGGTCGTCGGCTACCTCGCCCCGGCCCTGCTCGGCGCCGGCCCCGCCGCCTTCGGCGACGCGGGCATCACGAACATCACCCAGGCCGTCCGCCTCGACATCACCGAGGCCGTCCGCGTGGGCCCCGATCTGCGCATCACCGCCATCCCCACCACCGCCCCGAAGGAGCACTGAGTGTTCACCGGAATCGTCGAAGAACTGGGCGAGGTCACCGCCGTCGAACAGCTCGAGGAGGCCTCCCGCTTCCGACTGCGCGGCCCCCTCGTCACCGAGGGCGCCAAGCACGGCGACTCCATCGCCGTCAACGGCGTCTGCCTGACCGTCGTGGAGACCGCCGACGGCGAGTTCACCGCCGACGTCATGCAGGAGACCCTGAACCGCTCCAGCCTCGGCGCGCTGACCAAGGGCTCCCGGGTCAACCTGGAGCGCCCGATGGCCCTCGGCGGACGGCTCGGCGGCCACCTGGTCCAGGGGCACGTGGACGGCACCGGCGAGATCCTCTCCCGGACCCCCTCCGAGCACTGGGAGATCGTCAAGGTCGCCCTCCCTCGCAACCTCGCCCGCTACGTCGTCGAGAAGGGCTCCATCACCGTCGACGGCGTCAGCCTCACCGTGGTCGAGGCCGCCGCCGACTGGTTCACCATCAGCCTCATCCCCACCACCCTCGCCCTGACCACGCTCGGCACCAAGCAGGCCGGCGACCCGGTCAACCTGGAGGTCGACGTCCTCGCGAAGTACGTCGAACGCCTCCTGGCCGCCGGCGTGGACCCGCTGCACGCGAATCCGGCGGGAGACGGCCAGTGACCGCCCTGACCTGGCTCAACGCCGAGGCCTTCACCGTCTTCGGCCAGAAGGTCATCTGGTCCGACATGATCGGCAACCTGATGGGCCTGGCCGCGCTCGCCCTCGGCTGGCGCCGCTCCATATGGACCTGGCCCGCCCAGCTCCTCTCCGGCCTGATCCTCATCGCCGCCTACGCCTCCGCCCACCTCACCGGCGGCGTCGGCAAGCAGCTCCTGGTCATCGGCGTGGCCGCCTGGGGCTGGCGCGCCTGGCAGCTCGGCCGCCAGCAGGCCCAGGACGGCTCCATCGCCGTGCGCACCGCCACCTGGAAGGAGCGCGCACTGCTCCTCGCCGGAGCGGCGCTCGGCACCCTCGCCGTCGGCGGCCTGTTCACGCTCTACCCGGACCTGTCCTGGAGCCCGTGGGCCGACGCGTACATCTTCGTCGGCACCATCGTCGCGATGGTCGCCCAGGCCCGCGGCCTCGTCGAGTTCTGGATCGCCTGGCTCCTCGTCGACCTGGTCGGCGTCCCCCTCGCCTTCAACGGCGGCCTGGCCTTCTCCGGCCTCGTCTACGTCGTGTACTTCGCCCTCGTCGTCTGGGGCGCCTACGACTGGTACCAGCGCTCGCGCACCACCACCCCCGCCACGGCCCTGGAAGGAGCAACGGCATGACCACCCTCAAGCCCGTGCCCGAGATCCCCGAAGAGACCTTCCTCCTCGACCCCGTCGAGCAGGCGATCCGCGACATCGCGGCGGGCCGGCCGGTCGTCGTCGTCGACGACGAGGACCGCGAGAACGAGGGCGACCTCGTCATCGCCGCCGAGAAGGCCACCCCGGAGATCATCGCCTTCATGATGAGCGAGTGCCGCGGCCTGATCTGCGCCCCCATGGAGGGCCCCGAGCTGGACCGGCTCGAACTCCCCCAGATGGTCCAGAACAACACCGAGTCGATGAAGACCGCCTTCACCGTCTCCGTCGACGCGAGCGCCGCCCACGGCGTGTCCACCGGCATCTCCGCCGCCGACCGCGCCACCACCCTGCGGCTCCTCGCCGACGGGGTCAGCGGTCCCGGCGACTTCGTCCGCCCAGGCCACATCTTCCCGCTGCGCGCCAAGCCCGGCGGCGTCCTGGTCCGCAACGGCCACACCGAGGCCGCCGTCGACCTGGCCCGCCTCGCGGGCCTGCGCCCGGCCGGTGCCATCGTGGAGATCGCCGGCGAGGACGGCGTCATGCTGCGCCTGCCCGAGCTGATCCCCTTCGCCCGCAAGCACGGCCTGACGATCATCTCCATCGAGGACCTGATCGCCTACCGCCGCTCCGCCGAGCCCACCGTGCGCCGCGAGGCCGAGGTCAGCCTGCCCACCGCCTTCGGCGAGTTCACGGCCTACGGCTACCGCTCCACCGTCGACGGCGTCGAGCACGTCGCCCTCGTCCACGGCGACATCGGCGACGGCAGCGACCTCCTGGTCCGCATGCACTCCGAATGCCTGACCGGCGACATCTTCGCCTCCCAGCGCTGCGACTGCGGCCCCCAGCTGCACGCCTCCATGGAGCGGATCAAGGCCGAGGGCCGCGGGGTCGTCGTCTACCTGCGCGGCCACGAGGGCCGCGGCATCGGGCTGCTGTCCAAGCTGCGCGCGTACGAGCTCCAGGAGCGCGGACGCGACACCCTCGACGCCAACCTGGAGCTGGGCCTGCCCGCCGACGCCCGCGACTACGCCGCCGGCGCGCAGATCCTCGCCGACCTCGGCGCGCACACCGTCCGGCTGCTCACCAACAACCCCGACAAGTCCGCCGCCCTCGTCCGGCACGGCATCGAGGTCACCAGCCGGGAGGCCATGCCGGTCGAGGCCGGCGAGCACAATCTGCGGTACCTGCGCACCAAGCGGGACCGGATGGGCCACGATCTGCCCTGGCTGGACGGGGCCGTGACCACGTCCGCCTGCGGCAACCAGTAAGCACGCACCACCACCCGTACGTACATCCACGAACCACCGAGGAGCAGAGCTGTGAGCGGCAAGGGCGCACCCGAACTGAGCGTGAAGAACTGCGGAGACCTCCGAGTCGCCGTGATCGCGGCCCAGTGGCACGAGAAGGTCATGGACGGACTGGTCGACGGCGCCCTGCGGGCCCTGCACGAGCTGGGCATCGACGAGCCCACCCTGCTCCGCGTCCCCGGCAGCTTCGAGCTGCCGGTCGTGGCGAAGGTACTGGCCGGTCGCGGTTACGATGCCATCGTCGCCCTCGGCGTGGTCATCCGCGGCGGCACCCCGCACTTCGACTACGTCTGCCAGGGCGTCACCCAGGGCCTGGTGCAGGTGTCGATCGACACCGGAGTCCCCGTCGGCTTCGGCGTACTGACCTGCGACAACGACGAGCAGGCGCTGGACCGCGCCGGGCTCGAGGGGTCGAACGAGGACAAGGGGCACGAAGCGGTCACCGCCGCCGTCTCCACCGCCATGACCCTGCGGACCGTCAGCGAACCCTGGCGCTAGTCCAAGGAGTGAACCCCGGCACGGGGACACCCGGGTGAGCCCGTACCCTAAGGACATCATGGCGAACAAACCCTCCAAGAGCTTCGAAGACCTCTTCACCGAGCTCCAGCTCAAGGCCGCCAACGGCGACCCCAGCACCTCCCGTACCGCCGAGCTCGTCCACAAGGGCGTCCATGCCATCGGCAAGAAGGTCGTCGAGGAGGCCGCCGAGGTCTGGATGGCCGCCGAGTACGAGGGCAAGGAAGCCGCCGCCGAGGAGATCTCCCAGCTGCTCTACCACGTCCAGGTGATGATGGTGGCGCGCGGGATCTCCCTCGACGACGTCTACGCGCACCTCTGAGCTCCGGCCCGTACACCCACCCGTAATCCGCACAACCCACGCATCAAAGGAAGCCCCATGCTGCGCATCGCCGTCCCCAACAAGGGTTCTCTCTCCGGACCGGCGTCGGCGATGCTCCATGAGGCCGGCTACCGGATGCGCAAGGAGTCCAAGGAGCTCGTGGTCGTCGACCCCGAGAACGAGGTGGAGTTCTTCTACCTCCGCCCCAAGGACATCGCGATCTACGTCTCCTCGGGCAAGCTCGACATCGGCATCACCGGCCGGGACCTGCTGCTCGACTCCGGCGCCAGCGCCGAGGAGATCCTGCCGCTGAACTTCGGCCGGTCCACCTTCCGCTACGCCACCACCCCCGGCACCGCGAAGGGCCCCGAGGACTTCAACGGGATGACGATCGCGACCTCGTACGAGGGAATCGTCGCCAAGCACCTCGCCGAGAAGGGGATCGACGCCTCCGTCGTCCACCTCGACGGCGCGGTGGAGACCGCCATCCAGCTCGGCGTCGCCCAGATCATCGCGGACGTCGTCGAGACCGGCACCAGCCTGCGCAACGCGGGCCTGGAGGTCATCGGCGAGCCGATCCTCACCTCCGAGGCCGTCGTCATCCGCGGCAACGGAGCCGACGCCGACGACCCGCAGGTCCAGCAGTTCCTGCGCCGCCTCCAGGGCGTCCTCGTCGCCCGCAGCTACGTGATGATGGACTACGACTGCCGCGCCGAGCACCTGGAGCGCGCGGTCGCCCTCACCCCGGGCCTGGAGTCGCCGACCGTCTCCCCGCTGCACAACGAAGGCTGGGTCGCGGTCCGCGCCATGGTCCCGGCCAAGGAGGCCCAGCGGATCATGGACGACCTGTACGAGCTCGGCGCGCGCGCGATCCTCACCACGTCGATCCACGCCTGCCGGCTCTGACCCGTCCCACCCGCACCACCACCGCAGAAGGCATCCGAACCACCATGGCCGAGTCCCCCGCCCAGCCCCGAACCCCCGCCCTGCCGGTCACCTTCCGGCCGAACCGGACCCGGGCCGTCCTGCTGGGCGTCGGGACCGCCATGTTCGTGACCATCGGATCGATCTCCTTCCTCCTGGAGAACCTCAGCCCGGGGGAGCGGATCAGCTTCCTCTTCACCGCCGTGCTGCTGAGCTCCGTCCTCGTCCTGCTCAGCCGCCCCAAGGTGGTCGCGGACGAGGCCGGCGTCACCGTCGTCAACATCACCACCACCCGCCGGCTGGAGTGGGCGCAGATCCTGCGCGTCAACCTCCGCCCCGGCGACCCGTGGGTGTTCCTGGACCTCAACGACGGCACCAGCCTGCCCGTCCTCGGCATCCAGCCGGGCGTCGCCAAGCAGCAGGCGATCGGTGACGCCCGCGCCCTGCGCGCGCTCGCCGAGAGCCGCGGAACCGGTGCGCACGACCACTGAGACCACCGATCCTCGTCGCTGCGTACCGTTGCGGCCGGGATCTCAATGACTACCCTGGTGGCGGGGCGCAACTGTGCGCCCTCCCACCGGCCCCGGGACCCCGAGGCCCGTGGGCACCTGCGACTTGAGGAGTGACTCCCTCCAGCAATGGACGGATCGTCCGGTAGTACCCGCGCCGCCCTCCCCCCGGAGGCGGCGGCATGACCATTCCGCTACTCCTGCTCGCGGCGGCATTCGCCCTGATCCTCGCCAACGGTTTCTTCGTGGCAGCCGAATTCGGCCTCGTCACCGTGGAGAGACCCGAGGCCGAGCGCGCCGCAGCCGACGGTGACCGCCGTGCCCGCACGGTGGTCAAGGCCCTGAGGGAGCTCTCCTTCCAGCTCTCGGGCACCCAGCTCGGCATCACCATCACCTCCCTCGTGGTCGGCATGCTCGCCGAACCCGCCCTCGCCGCACTGCTGGCCGGGCCGATCGGTGCGACCGGCCTGCCCCGGGGCGCCGTCCCCGGCGTCTCCGTCGTCATCGGCATGCTGCTCGCCTCCGCCGTCCAGATGGTCGTCGGCGAGCTCGTCCCGAAGAACTGGGCGGTCTCCCGGCCGCTCCAGGTGGCCCGCTTCGTCGCCGGCCCCCAGAACGCCTTCTCCCGCGCCTTCCGGCCGGTCATCGCCGGCCTCAACGCCGTCGCCAACCGGCTCGTCCGGGCGCTCGGCGTGGAGCCGACCGAGGAGATGGCCTCCGCGCGTACCCCCGGCGAACTGGTCTCCCTGGTCCGCCATTCGGCCCAGGCCGGCGCCCTCGAACAGGACACCGCCGACCTTTTCGTACGGACCCTCTCGCTGGGCGAGCTCACGGCCCAGCACGTGATGACCCCCCGGGTGAAGGTCAGCGCCCTGATGCACACGGCCACCGCGGCCGACGTGCTCAACCTGACCCGCGCCACGGGCCTGTCCCGCTTCCCGGTCTACCGCGACCGCATCGACGAGGTCACCGGCGTGGTCCACCTCAAGGACGCCCTCGCCGTGCCCGAGTCCGAGCGCGACCGCACCACCGTCAGCCGGATCTGCGTCGCCCCGCTGCTGGTGCCCGGCTCCCTGCCGGTGCAGCCGCTGCTGGAACGGTTGCGCAGCGAACAGCCGATGGCCGTGGTCGTCGACGAGTACGGCGGCACCGCCGGCGTGGTCACCCTGGAGGACATCGTCGAGGAACTCGTCGGCGAGGTCCGCGACGAGCACGACCTCGCCGAGGACGAGAGCCCCGAACTGGCCGCCGTCTCGGCCGAGGACGGCCGCCCCTCCTGGGAGGCCGACGGCAGCTGCCGGGTGCAGACCCTGCGCCGGATAGGCCTGGAGGTGCCCGAAGGCCCGTACGAGACCGTCGCGGGCCTCGTCGCCGACCTGCTCGGCCGGATCCCCGCCCCCGGGGACCGCGCCGACCTCCCCGGCTGGAAGCTGTCCGTCCGCCAGGTCGGCCGCAACCGCGCCGAGCGCGTGCGCCTGGTCCGGCTGACGGCGGTGCCCGCGGCCGGCTCCTACCGGCCCGCCTCCGCCGCCGAGGGAAGCGCCCTGCTCGGCTCCGGCCGCCACGGCGAAGCCGTCCCGCAGCGGGCCGAGCTGGAAGGCGCCTCCCGATGAACGCGCTCCAGCTCCTCTTCGCCCTGCTGCTGGTCCTCGCCAACGGCTTCTTCGTCGGCGCCGAGTTCGCACTCGTCTCCGTACGGCGCAGCCAGATCGAGCCCCTCGCGGCCGAGTCCAAGCGGGCCCGCCAGGTGCTCCACGGCCTGGAGAACCTGCCCCGCATGATGGCCGCCGCGCAGTTCGGCATCACCATCTGCTCCCTCACGCTCGGCGCGGTCGCCGAACCCACCGTGGCCCGGCTGCTGGAGCCCGTCTTCCACGCCGTCCACGTACCGCAGGGCCTGATCCACCCCCTCGGCTACGCCCTCGCGCTCGCCGCCGTGGTCTTCCTGCACCTGGTCATCGGCGAGATGGTCCCCAAGAACCTCGCCATGGCCGCCCCCGAGAAGACCGCCCTGTGGTTCAGCCCCGGCCTGGTCGCCTTCGCCCGTCTGTGCGGGCCGGTCACGACCGCGCTCGGCGCCTGCGCCAAGCTCGTCCTGAAGCTCTTCAAGGTCGAACCCAAGGACGAGGTCGAGGCCGTCTACACCTCCGCCCAGCTGGGCCGCCTCCTCAAGGATTCCCGGCAGGCCGGGCTCCTGGAGCCGGTCGAGCAGGAGCGGCTGGAGGACGCGCTGGAACTGGGCAGCCGCCCCGTCACCGACGTCCTCCTCGACCGGGACCGCCTGGTCACGGTCGGCCCCGACGTGACCCCGCGCCAGATCGAGCAGCTGACCGTGCGCACCGGCTACTCCCGTTTCCCCGTCCGCGCCGCCAGCGGCGCCTTCATGGGCTACCTGCACGTCAAGGACGTACTGGACCTGGAAGACCGGGAACGGGCCGTGCCCCAGCGGGTCTGGCGCCGGATGACCACGCTGTGCGCCACCGTCCCGCTGGACGACGCCCTCGGCGTCATGCGCCGCGACGCCACCCACCTGGCACAGGTCGCCGACCCGGGCGGCCGCGTCCTGGGCCTGGTCGCCCTGGAGGACGTCCTGGAAATGCTGGTCGGCGAGGTCCGCGACCCGTCGCACCGCGCGTACGTGCGGGGCGCGTAGTCGGATCCCGCTTCTCAGACGCCGGCGAGCCGAATCTTTCAGCCCGTCCGGCGTTTGAGGACCGGGGTCTGGGGCGGAGCCCCAGGAAGCGGAGAAAGGGCGGGGCGGGGAGAGGCTCCGCGCAGCGGCACCCCGCATTCCGCCGGGGTCACAGCGGCGGGGGCTCCGGCCGTTCCTGCGGGCCGCGGCCCGACAGGACCTCCCCGTACGCCTGCATCAGGTCCGGCAGCCGGAGCGTGGCGAGGTCGTCCCGCGACGGCTCCCCGGCGAAGCCCGCCAGCCGCAGATCCCGGTACGCGCAGCTCTTCTCGTAGAGCGTGCGCAGGAACCGCCCGTTGCCGAGCTCGTCGATCCAGCCCTGCTCCACCACGTGCCCGCTGATGCTCCGCAGTTCCTCCAGTGCCTCCTCGTCCCAGTGGTCCCCGTTCGCGTCCGCCAGCACCCCGCCGATCGCGGTCAGCTCCAGCGGCCGGTAGCTGGGGAAGTCCACCCGGGTGGTGAACCGCGAGGACAGCCCCGGATTGGCGGCCAGCAGCCGGTCCATCCCGGCCGGATAGCCCGCCAGGATCACCACCAGGTGGTCCCGGTTGTCCTCGGCCCGCTTGAGCAGCACCTGCAGGGCCTCGTCGCCGTAGGCGTCGCCCTTGCTGTAGCCCGAGTTGGACAGCGAGTACGCCTCGTCCACGAACAGCACCCCGCCGATCGCCGAATCGATCAGCTCGTTCGCCTTCACCGCGGTCTGGCCCAGGAACTCGCCCACCAGATCCGCCCGCTGGGCCTCCACCAGATGGTCCCCGCCCAGCAGTCCCAGCGCGTAGAAGACCCGCCCCAGGATCCGCGCCACCGTCGTCTTCCCGGTCCCCGACGGCCCCGAGAAGACGAAGTGGCGTTTCGGCGGCTGCACCGGCAGCCCCTGACCCGCCCTCAGCCGCGCCATGTGCAGCTGTGCCGAGAGCGCCTTCACCTGCCGTTTGACCGGTTCCAGGCCCACCATCCGCTCCAGCTCCGCGAGCGCCTCGGCGAGCGCCACCGGGTCGGACGGCCCGGCCGGAAGCCCCTCGGGCGTGCCCTGCGGCGGGACGGGCACCTTGCGCCGCGCGCCCTCCACCCGGCCCGCCGGGGGCGTCGGAGGGGCCAGTGGGTCGGGCTCGGCCTGGTTGTCGGCCGCGATGTCCTGGACGGGCCCGCCGCCGAGCGCGACCGCGGCGAAGTCCCCGCCGACGGGGGAGGGGCCGTGCCCGGCGTAGCCGCCGTACCCGGCGTAGCCCGCCAGGCCCGCCAGATCGGCCATGCCGTCGGTGTCGTCGCCGTCCTCGATGGCCGTCAGCCGGGCCGCGGTGTCCATGAACGAGGGATCCACCCGGTGCACCGCCCGGTACAGCGGCAGCGCCGCCGCACTGCGCCCGGTGCCCTCGTGCGCCCGCGCCAGCCAGTACCGCAGCTCCTTGCGCTGCGGCTGCTCGCTGCGACACCGCATCAGCGCCGCCGACAGCATCGGCTCCGCCTGCCCGTACATCTCCAGCCGGACCCGGGCCATCCCGCCGAACAGCCCCGCCTCGATCCCCAGCAGCGGATCGTTCACCAGCGGCTCGGTGTGCCGGACCAGCTGCTCCCAGTCCTTGACCAGGTAGGCCCGGCAGGCGTGCAGGAAGCGCACCTGCGCGTCGGTGTCCACCGGCGGCAGCGCCGCGAGGGCCTGGTCCAGCTCGGGCACGTGGCGGCCGTCCAGCCAGTGCGAGGCGTGGGCGAGCAGCAGGTCCCGCCGGCTCTCCAGCACCGGCTGGACCCACCAGCCCAGCCAGTACCAGGAGTTCAGCGTCCTCCGGTGCCGGGCCCGCTGTTCGCCGAAGCGGTCGCGATGCGCGTACATCCGGAGTAACGCGTTGCCGGTGTCCACCCGCAGCGCGTGCAGCCCCAGCCAGGCGTCGGCCATCGAGGGATCGAGTCGTACGGCCGCCCGGAACTCCTCCTCGGCCTGCGGATACGCGCCCATGGTGCAGGCGTCGACTCCGCGCAGCCAGGCGAGTTCGGCCGGGGCGTGCATGCTGCCCGGCGTGCCGAAATCCATCACGTCCCCCACAAGCCTGCCCCCGTGGTGCGCGGCAACCCCCGCTTCGAGCGCGCGAGTTGCCCATTGCGCCGATGAAATCAGGGCTGCATCGTACCTGCGGTTTCGCACCTTACGTAGGGCGCGACAGGCCGGGTTCGCGCGTGCGCCCCAGGAGGGTCCGGTGACTCAGGGTGAAGAACCGGGGCGGATTCGCCGGGCGTGACGCCCGCGCGGAGGGATGTGCGGGCAGAACGAAGCCCCCGATCACGGGGGAACAATCGGGGGCTTCGTGTCCGCGGCAGCCGGTAAAGGCGCGCATTGAGAACGTAAGGCCGGTGCGGGCCCCAGGTCAAGCAGGTCGGTGGAGGCCCGGCGGAGCGGATTTCCAGGCCGGCTCAGGCCCGGGGGAGTCCGTCACCCTCGGTCACGGAACCGGCGGATCCCACCGTCGCTCCGGTCCCGGAAGACCACTCGTATCCCGTACTGCTCTGGCGCACCAGGGTGTCGGCGAAGGGGCGCGAAGGATCACTGGAGAAGTGCGCGCGCTCCGCGCGCTCCCATCCGTCCCAGAAGTCGGAAAGTTCGCGCCCGTCCCGCTTTCGCCCCCGCATCCAGGACTGCGCGCGCGGCGTCTCCATCCACAGCAGCCGCGCCAGATGCGGCCGCAGCGCCCGCCGCCCGGCCCCGACCCCCTCGATCAGCAGCACCGGCGCCGGCTCCAGTACCCGCTCCGGCCCGAAGCGGCGCTCCACCCAGTCGTACGGGGCCCAGTGCGCGGGCCGTCCCCCGGCGAGCGGCTCCAGCACCTGCGCGCGCAGCCGCTCCTCCCAGCCGAACAGCTCCTCGTGACTGGCCACGTCGTCCAGGTGCAGCACGGGCGCACCCTGCGGGGGGTGTCCCAGCGCTTCGGCGAGCCGCCCCGCGAAGGTGCTCTTGCCGGATCCGGCGTGCCCGTCGATCCCGATCAGGCGCACCGGGCCGAGGGAGGGCGGCAACGCGGCAAGCTCCCGTGCCAGTGACTCAAGTGACTGCTGTGGCTCCACCCGACCAGCGTAGACAAGCCCGACACGACCCCCGGCTTCGGCGTCCGGCCGCCGGGAACTGGAAGGGTGAAGCCACCCGAAGCGCCGACCCACCCCCTGGGGGAACCTCGCGATGACAGCATCCACGCCACGCAGGGCCGTACTCGTCGCCGCGCTCGCGGTCGCCACCGCGGCCACCGCCGCCGTCCCCGGCGGCAGCGCCTCGGCGGCCCCCCGGCCGACCCCGCGGGCATCGGGCCGCACCGTCGACAACCGCTTCTGGTACTCCCTCGCCGACTGGCTGGCCGGCACCCACGGGGGCACCACCGCCGTCGGCGGCGCCCGCCCCGGCCTGGAGATCGAGGCCGCCGCCGGCCGCACGGAGTACGCCGACCCGCACACCGGGCGCAAGGGCGTCTGGGAGTACGCCACCTGGACCTCCCCGGTGCACCGCTCCACCGTGCCCGCCACCGAGGCGATCGCCTCCTGGAACGCCCGTACCCCGGCCGGCACCTGGATCCAGATCGAACTGCGCGGCACCTACACCGACGGCACCGCCACCCCCTGGTACGTGATGGGGCGGTGGGCCTCCGGCGACCGCGACATCCGCCGCACCTCCGTGGACGGCCAGACCGACGGGAAGTCCACCGTCTGGACCGACACCCTCGCCGTCGACGCCCCGGCCGCGGCCGCCGGCCTGCGGATCGGGGACTGGCAGCTGCGCCTGACGCTGTACCGCAAGCCGGGCACGGACCGCGGCCCCACCGTGTGGCTGGCCGGCGCCATGGTCTCCGACGTCCCGGACCGGTTCACCGTCCCCGCCTCCGCCCCCTCCGGCCGCGGCCACGAGCTGAAGGTCCCGCGCTACTCGCAGGAGACCCACGCCGGGCAGTACCCCGAGTACGACAACGGGGGCGAGGCCTGGTGCAGCCCCACCTCCTCGCAGATGATCATCGAGTACTGGGGCGGCAAGGCCAGCACCACCGCCCTGACCTGGGTGAACCCGAGGTACTCCGACCCGCAGGTCTGCCATGCGGCCCGCTCCACCTACGACGCCGCCTACAAGGGCTGCGGCAACTGGCCCTTCAACGCGGCGTACGCGGCCACCTACCGCGGGCTCGGCGGCGTCGTCACGCGGCTCACCTCCCTGACCGACCTGGAGACCCTGGTCGCGGCCGGGATCCCGGCCATCACCTCGCAGTCCTTCCGCCCGGAGGAGCTCACCGGAGCGGGCTACGGCACCGCGGGCCACCTGATGACCGTCATCGGCTTCACGGCCGCCGGGGACGTGATCGCCAACGACCCCCACTCGCCCGACAACCCCTCCGTCCGCCGCGTCTACAAGCGCGCCGAATGGGAGACGATCTGGCTGCGCACCAAGCGCCACGGCGCCTCCGGCAAGGTCGCCTCGGGCAGCGGAGGCATCTGCTACCTCTACGTCCCGGCGGCCCCGGGCGCGGCCCAGACGGCGGCGCTGACGGGCGTCGGTGTGTTCTGAGGAAATTCGGCTGGTCCGAATGGCTTAACGGGCGGAATATGGGCATAAAAGGCACATAAGGCTTCTCGTGGGAGGCAGCCCGCCATGACCACTCATCCCAGCAGCATCGAGCACCACCCGGACCTTGCCGAGATGCGCACTCGCTTCGAGCGGGTGACCAGCACTCCCGCCGCGCAGGCCGTCGAGGCACTCGCCTTGATCACGGGCCTGTACCTGGCGGCTTCGCCGTGGATAGCCGGGTTCGCCGTCCTGACCCCGCTGGCCATCAACAACCTGATCACCGGCCTGGCGTTCTGCCTGTGCATGAGTGGTCTGGGATCCGCTTACGAGCGCACCCACGCGATGGCCTGGACGGCCGTCGCGCTCGGCGCGTGGACGATCATCGCCCCGTGGGCCATCGCCGGAGAGATGGACACGACTCGCACGGTGGTCAACAACGTGATCACCGGAGCCGTCGCGCTCTGCCTGGGCCTCGCGATGGCGGCCATGGCGGGCCGCAACCGCGACACCCGCATCTGACGACACCGGTCGGCGTGACGGTCTTGTCGACGGGCCCCCGCCGCTCCCGAACTCCGGGCGTGGCGGGGGCTCGGCTGTGTGGCGGGGACGGCGTGACGGGGGCCGTGCGGCGGGGTCGTGTGACGGGGTCGTGTGACGGGGCCGTGTGACGGGCGTCACCACGTGACCATCGTCATCTACCGCGAAGGCCGCGAACGCTGGCACATTGGACATCATGACTGCCGACAGCGCCACCCCGACCGCCCCCGCCCTGGACCTCGTCCGCACCGGAGGCCCCAAGGACGACTCCTCCTGGCTGGAGCACGTCCTCGGCTGGACCCTCGTGGTCGTCGTCGCCATGTTCGTCACCCAGGTCGGCTGGCTGTAACCCTCTCGGAGGGCGTCGCCCAGGCCCTCGCGGAGGTCGTCTCTGAGGCCCTCTCCGAGGTCGTCTCGTAGGCCGCCTTGAGGCCCCTTCCGAGGTCGTCTCCGTGGCTGTCCGAAGTGCTGCCATACTGCGGGCACGTTGGGGCAGTTCGAGGCTGGGGCTGAATTTGAATCGTGGTCAACAGCGCGGTACGACCGAGCGTTCGCAGATTCGTCGGGCCGAACTCATGGCAACCGGACGCAAGTTGTTCGCCGACACCTCCTACGACGCACTGTCCATGGACGACATCGCCAAGCACGCCGGCGTCGCCAAGGGCTTGATCTACTACTACTTCAAGAGCAAGCGCGGCTACTACCTCGCCATCGTCGAGGAGTCGGTCGCCGAGCTCGTCGCCCGTGCCGGTGGCGAGACGGACCTCCCGAACGCGGAGCGCGTCCGCCGCACCGTCGACGGATACCTGCACTACGCCGAGCACCATCGCGCGGCCTACCGCACCATCGTCACCGGCGGCGTCGGCTCCGACGCGGAGGTGCTCGCCATCCGCGACGCCGTCCGGGAGGAGCTCGTCGCCACCATCGCCGAAGGCGCGTACGGGCACCGCTCACTGCCGCCGCTCGCCCGGCTCGCCCTCGTCGGCTGGCTCTCCGCCGTGGAAGGGATCACCCTGGAGTGGATCGGCGGGCTCGACGGGGCCGGTGGGTCCATGGGCGCGGAGCGGCCCGATCGCGCCGAGCTCGGGGCCCTGCTGGTGCGCCAGCTGCGCGCGACACTGACGGTGATCGAGGAGTTCGTCCCGGAGTGTCCGGCACCTCCCAATACCGAAGGACCGTTCGGTCAGCGTGATGATCTTGCCCCGGTGACGGGAAGCTCCTGATCGGGCATACTCAAGCCGCCGCAGCCGCTGAACAGCCCATTCCGTGATCCGGGAGGGCACCATCGGCTGTGAGAGCACCGAGACCCGGCGTCGCGTCCCACACCTCACGCGTCGTCGCCGTGCCCGACCAGGGAGGAGAGCGCCGCCATGACAGACCGCGCCCCGCAGCCGGTGGACCGTCAGCTGCCCACCGAGGAGTCCCGCGACCTCCTCGCCCTCGTACGCGAGATCGCCCAGCGGGAGATCCGTCCCCGGGCCGCCGAGGAAGAGGACTCGGGGAGGTTCCCCCGCGAGGTCTTCACCCTGCTGTCGGAGGCGGGCCTGCTCGGCCTCCCGTACCCCGGTGAATACGGTGGTGGCGAGCAGCCGTACGAGGTGTACCTCCAGGTCCTGGAGGAGCTGGCCGCGGCCCGCCTGACCGTCGGCCTCGGCGTCAGCGTGCACTCCCTGGCCTGTCACGGCCTCGCCGGCTACGGCACCAAGGAGCAGCAGGGCGCGCACCTGCCCGCGATGCTCGGCGGCGGCCTGCTGGGCGCCTACTGCCTCTCCGAGCCGGCCGCCGGCTCCGACGCCGCCTCGCTCACCACCAAGGCGGTGCGTGACGGCGACGAGTGGGTCATCACCGGTACCAAGGCCTGGATCACCCACGGTGGAGTCGCCGACTTCTACACGGTCCTGGCGCGGACGGGTGCCGAGGGTCCCAAGGGCATCACCGCCTTCCTGGTCCCCGGGGACGCGGAGGGCCTCACGGCGGCCGTGCCCGAGAAGAAGATGGGCATGAAGGGTTCGCCCACCGCCCAGCTGCACTTCGACGGCGTACGGGTGCCGGACGCGCGCCGCATCGGCGAGGAGGGTCAGGGCTTCACCATCGCCCTGGCCGCACTGGACGCGGGGCGCCTCGGCATCGCCGCGTGCGCGATCGGCGTGGCCCAGGCGGCGCTGGACGAGGCGCTGACGTACGCGCTGGACCGCAAGCAGTTCGGGCACCCGATCGCCGACTTCCAGGGGCTGCGCTTCATGCTGGCCGACATGGCCACCAAGATCGAGGCGGGCCGGGCGCTGTACCTCGCGGCGGCGCGGCTGCGGGACGCGGGCAAGCCGTTCTCGCGCCAGGCGGCGATGGCCAAGCTGTTCTGCACGGACGCGGCGATGGCCGTCACCACGGACGCCGTGCAGGTCCTCGGCGGCTACGGCTACACCGCGGACTTCCCCGTCGAGCGCCTGATGCGCGAGGCGAAGGTGCTCCAGATCGTGGAGGGCACCAACCAGATCCAGCGCATGGTCATCGCCCGCCACCTGGCGGGGCCGGAGACCCGCTAGTACAGTCCGCTGCTGGTCGTGGGCCAGACCGGGGAGGACGTGAGCCGGGACCACTCCGGGTCGCGTCGCCCGGGCAGCGTGCGGCCGGCATCGGCCCACCGGGCGAGCAGATCGCGGTAGATCGGCGGGTCCGGCGTCGGCGTCGGCGTCTGTTGCTGTGGCTCGCGTGGGTCCCGTTGGTCCCGTTGGTCGCGGTGATCGCGGTGATCGCGTGGATGCTGAACCGATTCTTCGAAACCCGGCGGCGTCGGCCGACGCCTTCGGCCGGTTGAAGCCTGAAGCATGGTCATGCACGGCCAACGCGGGAGTGAAGGGCCGGGTAATCGCCCCCGGGGTGCGGGTATCCGTTCGAGCCGTCCCCGGGGGCGGGGGTTTCCCGTCAGTCTCATCGTCTTCCGTGGCGGGCCGGTCCCTCAAGGGCGCTCCCTTCGGTCGCGTCGCTGCGCGATGGCCTTCGGCCACCCTTGACCGACCGCTCCGCCACGGAAAATCGAAGACAGCCGGGAAACCCCCAGAAGAACGGGCCGGGCGATCCGAACAGGGACGGCCCCATCGCAGATATACGGGCGGGGCTCCCGGTGCGCACCGAATCGCTACCCGCTGCCCATGTTGGAGCGTCTACCAGCCGTCCTGGGCTGAACATAGGCCGCCACCGATCGCTACGCGCTTCGCATCTCTCAGCGTCTGCCGGCCGTCTGGGGCTGGGAATAGGCCGCCACAGATCGCTACGTGCTCCCCACGTACTTGCGTCTGCCGATCGCCTGGGGTCGGACATGGGCCGCCACCGATCGCTACGGGCTCCCGCATGACGGCGTTTGCCGGGGTCTTGGGGCGGTCATGAGCCGCCACTGCTGCTCGCCACGCGCTCCTCTGCGGCGCCCGGGGCGGAGCCCGGCCCAATCCAGCCTCGCCGGCGTTTGAGGCGCGGGGGTCCGGGGGCGGCGCCCCCGGCAGCGGCGCCGCGGCCGGTTCACGGTCCGGTCCAAGGTCAGAGCGCGGCGCTGCCGGCGGCGGAGCTGCAGTCGGGCCACGGTCTCGGCAGAGACTCGGCGTGGTGTGCCGGTGTGTCAGGACGTGCCAGAAGGGTGGTCCCCGGCGGGGTTTCTGACGTACCGTCATATCCGCCTGAGCCGCCCCCCGAAGCCCGCCGTCCAGGAGGTCCGCCATGTCCGTCGACCGGCCCGTCGCCCTCGACGAGTACCCCATCCACCAGGCCCCCTTGTCGATGAAGCACCTCGTCAGCGGCGACCGCAACGCCTACGACCGCTGCATCTTCCACGTCTTCGACCACGCGGGCCGCGCCGTCCTGATCCTCGGCCTCGGCGTGTACCCCAACGCCGGGGTCATCGACGCGTACGCCACCCTCCGCCTCGGCGACGAGCTCCTCGCCGTCCGGGCCTCCGACGCCCTCACCGACGATCGGATGAACCTGTCCGTGGGGCCCCTGTCCATCACCGTCGACGTTCCGCTCAAGCGGCTCACGCTGCGCTGCGCGGCGGACCCGGAGGATCCGGACGGGCTCTCGTACGACGTCACCTGGACCGCCGAGTTCCCCGCCGTCTGGGAGCCCCACCACATCCAGCGGCGCGGTGACCGCCTCATGCTGGAGGGGCGCCGCTTCGTCCAGGCCGGGGGTGTGAGCGGGGTCATCCGGGCGAAGGGGGAGGAGTTCGTCCTCACGCCGGGGGAGTGGACCGGGACGCGGGACCGGAGTTGGGGCGTGCGGCCCATACCCGGTGAGGAAGGGGGCCGCGCCGCCGAGGAATACCGCCCGGAGGGGTTCCACTGGCTCTGGATACCGGTCCGCTTCGAGGACCGGTTCGTCATGGTCATCGCCCAGGAGGACGCCGACGGGCACCGCACCCTCAACGAAGCCGTGCAGGTCTTCCCCGAGGGCAGCGGCCGCCACGACGTACAGCTCGGCTGGCCGCACACCGAGATCGGCTACCGGCCGGGCAGTCGGCATCCCGAGAGGGCGGTCGTTCATCTGAGTGATCCGTCCCGCAAGCCCCTCGAGCTCGGTGTGGAGATCCTGAACTCCTCGCCGCTGGCCGTCGGCGCCGGCTACCCGCCCGCCGGCGACTGGCAGCACGGCACCTGGCAGGGCCGCGGCTGGACCGACCGCCGCGTCTACGACCTGTCCGACCCCGCGGCCCACCCGATGGCCGCCTTCGGGGTGACCGACCACTCGGCCCGTTGCACCCTCGACGGGCAGACCGGGCACGGCATCTTCGAGCACGGCAGCTTCGGGCGCCACGACCCGAGTGGCTTCGCCGACTACTCCTCCGTCGCCCAGTAGGGAAGGGGCTCACTCATGGCCATCGCACCACGTCCGCGCACCTCCACCCGGGAGCCCGAAGAGCTCGGCCGGCGCCTCGCGGCCTGGCTGGACGGCAGGCTCCCCGGCGCCAAGGTCACCGGTGCCTCCGTCCCCGGATCCAACGGGATGTCCAGCGAGACCCTGCTCTTCGACATCGAGCACCCCGACACCCCGATCCGCGCCTGCGCGCTGAGGCTCGCCGCCGACCCGGCCGCCTACACCGTCTTCCCCACGTACGACATGCCGCGCCAGCACCGGGTGATGCGTCTGGTCGCCGAGCACACGGACCTGCCCGTCCCGCGGGTGCAGTGGCTGGAGGAGGACCCGGGGCCGCTGGGGGCGCCGTTCTTCGTGATGGCCCGCGCCGAGGGGCGGGTCCCGCCCGATGTGATGCCCTACACCTACGAGGGCAACTGGCTGCACTCCGCCACCGATGCCGAGCGCGCCGAGCTGCAGGACGCGAGCATCTCGCTGTTGGCCCGCCTGCACGACCAGTTCCCCGCCAAGGAGGCGGAGTTCCTCCTGCCCAAGGGTGAGGGGAGCCCCCTGCGCCGGCACGTGCAGGCCCAACGTGCCTACTACGCCTGGGTGGTGGGCGGACTCGCCCCCTCCCCGCTCATCGAGCGGGCCTTCGCCCGGCTGGAGGAGCTGTGGCCGGCGGACGAGGGCCCCGCGGTCCTCAACTGGGGCGACGCCCGCATCGGCAACGTCATCTACGACGGCTTCACGCCGGTCGCCGTCCTGGACTGGGAGATGGCCGCCTACGCCCCCCGCGAGGTGGACCTGGGCTGGAGCGTCTACCTCCACCGCTTCTTCCAGGACCTGACCGTGAGCTTCGGACAGCCCGGCCTGCCGGACTTCCTGCGGCGGGAGGACCTGGAGCGCCGGTACGCCGAACTCACCGGGCACACGCCGCGGGACATGGAGTTCCACACCCTCTACGCGGCGCTGCGGCACGCCATCGTGATGCTGCGCATCGCCTACCGGCAGGCGCACTTCGGGGAGGTCGAGATCCCGGCGGACCCGGACAGCCTGATCCTGCACCACGCCAGCCTGGCCGCCATGGTGCAGGGAACGTACTGGTAGCGATGCAAAGCGCGGGACGCCCCGGCGGTCGTCAGGCCGCCTGGGCGTGCTGCTGCCGCGTCTGCGCCTGCGGCCGGGGGAGCACCGGGCTCACCACGCGGACCGGGCGCGATCCCGGGCCGCCCACGTGCGAGAAGGGCTGCGTCCGCCAGTCCAGGCCCTGGGGCAGGGTCGTCGACAGGACGACGGATTCGGGGGCCTCCACCGGCTGGATCATGCCGACGGTGGGCAGCGCGTCCGTGGCCGGCCGACCGGTGCCCGCGCACACCGTGAGTCCGAAGGGGTTCCACGGGGTCAGGCAGAGCGCGTGCTGCGGCAGGTACTCCTCGTCCGCGACGAGGGCGATCGACTGGCCGCAGTCGGGGCAGATCGCGTGGTGGATCTCGAATCCGTCGAGGTCGTCGGGGTATTCGGCGTATTCGGTGTCCACCGAGTACGCGCCGTCCCCGGAATCGAGCGGTTCGAGGGGCTCCGGTTCGGTGCGACCGGGGCGCTTGGTGTTCAGCATGGATGTACTCCCCCTTGGGTGGGCCGGGCGGGCAGGTTCTGCGGCCTCGGCCACAGCAAGCACTTCCCGTCGAGCGTCACGAGTAACCACAACAGACCGGCCTGCGCCTGCATACCCCTGTGGCCTTGGTCACATGCCTGGCGCAGATGCCTCCAGTGGGCGGACACCACTGGGCCTGGAGTGCCCTTGGGCCTTAAGTTGAGCGGCTATGAGCGCAATGGAGGAGCTGGACCGCCAGATCGTGGATCTGCTCGTACGGGACGGGCGGATGAGCTACACGGATCTGGGCAAGGCCACGGGACTGTCCACGTCGGCAGTCCATCAGCGAGTACGCCGTCTGGAACAGCGAGGGGTGATCCGCGGGTACGCGGCGGTCGTCGACCCGGAGGCCGTCGGCCTGCCGCTGACGGCGTTCATCTCGGTCAAGCCCTTCGACCCGAGTGCCCCGGACGACATCGCGGACCGGCTGGCCGGTGTCCCCGAGATCGAGGCCTGCCACAGCGTCGCGGGCGACGAGAACTACATCCTCAAGGTGCGCGTCGCCACCCCCCTGGAGCTCGAGGACCTCCTGGGCCGCCTGCGCGCCCTCGCCCACGTCTCGACGCGCACGACGGTCGTCCTCTCCACCCCCTACGAAGCCCGGCCGCCCCGGGTCTGACCGGGGACCCGGTGGTCGGCCCGGGGTGGGCGACGCGGGACACTGGTCGGCATGACTGACCGCACCGCCCACTCCGCCGACACCGCCGGAGCACCGACCAGGACCGTCCTCCTCCGCGGGGGCGAGGTCCACAGCCCCGCCGACCCCTTCGCCACCGCGATGGTCGTCGAGCGCGGCCACATCGCCTGGGTCGGTTCCGAGGGGGCGGCCGACGCCTTCGCGCAGGGCGTGGACGAGGTCGTCGACCTCGGCGGCGCGCTCGTCACGCCGGCCTTCACGGACGCCCACGTCCACACCACCTCCGCGGGTCTGGCCCTCACAGGGCTGGACCTCTCCGGAGCGCGCTCCCTGACGGCCGCGCTGGACCTCGTACGCGCGTACGCCACGAGCCGTCCGGCCGACAGGGTGCTCCTCGGGCACGGCTGGGACGCCGCCCGCTGGCCCGAGCGCCGGGCGCCGCGCCGGGCCGAGCTCGACGAGGCCGCGGGCGGCCGCCCGCTCTACCTGAGCCGCATCGACGTGCACTCCGCCGTGGTCACCACGGCCCTGCTCGACCTCGTCCCGGGCGTGCGGCCCGCCGGCGACCAGCCGCTGACCGCCGACGACCACCACGCCGTACGACGGGCGGCCCTGGCCGCCGTCACCCCGGCCCAGCGCGCCGAGGCCCAGCGGGCCGCCCTCGACCGGGCCGCCTCCCTCGGCATCGGCTCGCTGCACGAGTGCGGCGGGCCCGACATCTCCTCCGCCGAGGACTTCACCGGCCTCCTCGCCCTGGCCGCCGAGCGGCCCGGGCCGCGCGTCTTCGGGTACTGGGCCGACCGGGACCTGGAGCTGGCCAGGGAGCTCGGGGCCGTCGGGGCGGCCGGCGACCTCTTCGTCGACGGGGCCCTCGGCTCGCACACCGCCTGCCTGCACGCCCCGTACGCCGACGCCTCGCACACCGGTACGGAGTACCTGGACGCGGTCGCGGTCGCCGAGCACGTGACGGCCTGCACCGAGGAGGGCCTCCAGGCCGGATTCCACGCCATCGGCGACGCCGCGATCACCGCCGTCGTCGAGGGCGTCCGAGCGGCCGCCGAGAAGGTCGGCCTGGCCCGGGTCCGCGCGGCCCGGCACCGGGTCGAACACGCCGAGATGATGACGCCCGCCGCCATCGCGGCCTTCGCGGAGCTGGGGCTCACCGCCTCCGTGCAGCCCGCCTTCGACGCGGCCTGGGGCGGCGAGGACGGCATGTACGCCGACCGGCTCGGCGCCGAGCGCGCCCGCACCCTCAACCCGTACGCGGCCATGCTCAAGGCCGGGGTCCCGCTGGCCTTCGGCTCGGACGTGCCGGTCACCCCGCTCGACCCCTGGGGCACCGTCCGCGCGGCCGCCTTCCACCGGACCCCCGGGCACCGCATCTCCGTACGGGCCGCCTTCACCGCCCACACCCGGGGCGGCTGGCGGGCGCTGGGCCGCGACGACGCGGGGATCCTCGTACCCGGCGCCCCGGCCGACTACGCGGTCTGGCAGACCGGCGAACTGGTGGTCCAGGCCCCCGACGACAGGGTCGCCCGCTGGTCCACCGACCCCCGCTCGGGCACCCCCGGACTGCCCGATCTGACCCCCGGATCCGAACTGCCGGTGTGCCTCGCCACCGTCGTCGGCGGGCGGGAGGTATTCGTACGCCCACAGGGGTGATCCGGTGTGCCTCGGTTCGGTACCGGCGGTCGGACCCGGATAAGTTCGGCCGGGTCCACCACAGGACGTCCGTGCCGGACGGACCCGTCTGCTCAGCGCGCCCGCGCCTCGGGGGCGAGGGAAGGTTTCGCCGGTGGGGGCACCCCCAGTGGTAGCTGGGGGAGGGTGGCCCCGGGTCGGGGCCCTGCGGTCCAGTAGACAACGGTCACGGCGGCCCGCAGCCAGCGGGCGTCTGACCGGCCCGAAGGACCGCGGGCCCCGATCACTGTTCTAAAGTCATCCTCTGCGACCAGACGTACAGGACGTGCAAGAGCACAAAAGGGGACTCAGTGAGCGACGGCGGACAGCGGACCTACGGGCCGCTCGGTACGGCCTTGGTGATCATTCCGACCTACAACGAGGCGGAGAACATCGGGCTGATCGTCGGCCGCGTCCGCGCGGCGGTGCCCGAGGCCCACATCCTGGTCGCCGACGACAACAGCCCCGACGGCACCGGCAAGCTCGCCGACGAGCTCGCGATCGGCGACGACCACGTGCACGTGCTGCACCGCAAGGGCAAGGAGGGGCTCGGCGCCGCCTACCTGGCGGGCTTCCTCTGGGCCCTGGACGCCGGCTACGGAGTGATCGTCGAGATGGACGCCGACGGTTCCCACCAGCCGGAGGAGCTGCCCCGCCTGCTCACCGCACTGGCCGGCGCCGACCTGGTCCTCGGCTCCCGCTGGGTGCCGGGCGGCCGCGTCGTCAACTGGCCCAAGAGCCGGGAGATCCTCTCGCGCGGCGGTTCGACGTACTCGCGGCTGATGCTGAACGTCCCGATCCGCGACGTGACCGGCGGCTACCGCGCCTTCCGCCGCGAGACCCTGGAGGGCCTGGGCCTGGACGAGGTGGCCTCCGCGGGCTACTGCTTCCAGGTCGACCTGGCCCGCAGGGCGGTGCAGAAGGGTTTCCGTGTGGTGGAGGTGCCCATCACGTTCGTCGAGCGCGAGTTCGGCGACAGCAAGATGAGCAAGGACATCGTGGTCGAGGCCCTGTGGCGGGTCACCCAGTGGGGCCTCAAGGCCCAGGCGGCCAGGCTGCTGGGCAAGGACGGCGACAAGCAGTAGCCCCTAAGGGATGTCCGGTACCTCCGGCTGAGGCCGCTTTTACGCGACCCCAGGCACACTGGGTGTATGACGACCGGTATTTCCACGGCCCCCCGGCGGCGTTCGCCCGCCCGAACCTTCCTCCCGCTGGCCATCGCCGCCTGGCTGATCCTGGAGATCTGGCTGCTCACGGTGGTCGCGGACGTGGCCGGCGGGCTCGCCGTGGCCGCGCTGCTGGCGGGCGGCATCGTCCTGGGCGCGGTGGTCATCAAGCGCGCCGGGCGGCGCGCCTTCAAGAACCTGTCGGACACCTTCCAACAGGCCCAGCAGGGGCGCGAGCCCGCCCCGCAGCAGCCCGGCCAGGGCAACGGCCTCACCATGCTGGCGGGCCTGCTCCTGATGATGCCGGGGCTGCTCTCCGACGTGGCGGGCCTGTTCCTCCTGCTCCCGCCCGTCCGGGCCTGGATCGGCCGCCGTGCGACCCGCTCGCTGGAGCGCAAGATGGCCTCGGCCCCGGCCGGGAGCTTCGGCGACGCCTTCCAGCAGGCCCGCATCCACTACCCCGACGGCAAGGTCGTACAGGGCGAGGTCATCCGCGAGGACCGGCCCGAGGGGCCGGCCGGCCCGGAGGCGGGCCACCGCCCGCCCCTGACCCCGTAGGACCGCCGCCCGGTGCCGCCGGCACCGGGCACCGCGCACGAGAAAGCCGAGGGGCCCCGCCACACAGTGTGGCGGGGCCCCTCGGCTTGTGTATCCGTCCGGCTGTCAGGCGGACTTGCGGCTGTCCCGCGGATGCACGGCAATGTTCATGGCGCCGGAACGCAGGACCGCCAGCCTTTCGGCCAGCACTTCCTCCAGCTCCTCGCGGGTGCGTCGCTCCATGAGCATGTCCCAGTGCGTTCGCGCAGGCTTGCCCTTCTTCTCTTCGGGCCCGTCCCCGTCCACCAGGAGTGCCATGGCGCCGCACGCCTTGCACTCCCACTCCGGCGGAATTTCTGCCTCAACCGAGAACGGCATCTCAAATCGATGTCCGTTCTGGCATGCGTACTCCACCGCCTGGCGCGGGGCCAGATCGATGCCGCGGTCCGTCTCGTAGCTGGTAACCACGAGGCGCGTACCGCGGAGAGCTCGCTCACTCATGAATCGTGCCTCCCGGGCTTTGTCGCCCACAGGACAGGTGTCGCTGTCGTCGTCATCCGGTCAACGTCCGGTCGGCGGTATAGATTCCCGCTCCGGGTCGTGCGTCGCCCGTCGTGCCGCCCCTTGTTGTACCCACCAATGCCCGTTTTGTCACATCTGGCAGCAGATGTCACCCAACGTCCACGCTTCTTGAGCGCGCAGTAACGGTCCGCCTGGCAGGCCAAAGGCGTACACTACCGGCCCTTTGCTTCAACGTCTAAATTCGTTCGGAATTCGTTCGCGGATCCGGGCCGTGCGCACTCGCGGACCCGCTCTCAGATCCGCTCCGGTACAGGATTGCCTGCCGCCTCCACCGCGCGCCGCACCGGCACTCTCGCCAGGAGCACGAATCCCAGTGCGAAGAAGGCCACCAGCGAGATGATCGCGTCCCGGTAGCTGCCCGTGAGCTGGTAGGTCAGGCCGAAGACGAGCGGTCCCACCCAGCTCAGCCCCCGGTCGCTCATCTCGTACGCCGAGAAGTACTCGGCCTCCTTGCCCGCCGGCACCAGGTGCGAGAAGAGCGAGCGCGACAGCGCCTGGCTGCCGCCCAGCACCAGCCCGATCATCGCGGCGAGCGCGAAGAACCACACCGGGGTCCGGGCCGGCAGGAAGTATCCGACCGCGAGCGTCACGCCCCACGCGGCCAGCGAGCCCAGGATCGTCCGCTTGGCGCCGTAGGTGCGCGCGAGGCGGCCCATCCCCAGGGCCCCGCCCACCGCCAGGACCTGCACCAGCAGCACCGCCCCGATGAGCGTGGACTGGTCCAGCTCCAGCTCCTCCGATCCGTAGATGGAGGCCTGGGAGATCACCGTCTGCACGCCGTCGTTGTAGATCAGGTACGCCAGCAGGAACGACAGCGTCAGCGGATAGCGCCGCATGTCCTTCAGGGTGGCGACGAGCTGCTTCCAGCCGCTGACCGCCGGCCCGGCCCCCGGCTCGCGCACCACGGCCCGGTCCCGCAGCCGGCGCAACGGGATCAGGGCGAAGGCCCCCCACCACAGGCCAGCCGAGGCCAGGCAGATCCGTACCGCCATGCCCTCGGTGAGCCCGAAGGAGTCGTGGCCCATGTAGAGCACCAGGTTCAGCACGAGCATCACGGAGCCCGCGGTGTAACCGAAGGCCCAGCCCCGCGAGGAGACGGTGTCCCGCTCGTCCGGCGTGGAGATCTGCGGCAGGTAGGCGTTGTAGAGCACCATCGAGACGGACAGCGAGGCGTTCGCCACGATGAGCAGCAGCCCGCCCAGCAGGTAGCGCTCACCGCCCAGGAAGAACATCCCGGCCGTCGCCGCGGCGCCCGTGTACGCGGCCACCGCCAGCAGCGGCTTCTTGCGCCCCGTCCGGTCCGCCGCGGCGCCCACCAGCGGCATGAGCAGCACGGCCAGGATCACCGAGGCCGACACCGAGTACGCGAAGAAGGACCCCGCCCGCACCGGGATGCCCAGCGGGTGCACGAAGCCCTCGGCGTCCGCGGCGGCCTTGGCCACCGAGGTCAGGTACGGCCCGAGGAACACGGTGAGCACGCTCGCCGAGTACACCGACACGGCGAAGTCGTAGAAGTACCAGCCGTGCTGCTCGCGCTTGCGCGCGGCGGCCCCGGCCGCGACCTCCGCGCCCGGCGCTCCCGATCTGCCGTCCTCGGCTCCCGGTTCCGCTGGTTCCGCTTCCTCGGTCGTCCTGCTGTCTTCCGCGCTCACCTGGTGTCCCCCTCACTGGTCCCCGTACCGCAGCGGCCATCGGGCCCGCGCGGCGGCCGAGGAGCGTGTCAGGCCCAGGCCCCGCGCCGGTCCAGCACCGTGCGCAAGATGTCGATCCGGTCGGTCATGATGCCATCGACTCCCAGGTCGAGGAGAGCCTCCATCCGTTCCGGTTCGTTCACGGTCCACACGTGGACCTGCAGACCCCGCTCGTGCGCGGTCCGCACGAAGCGCCGGTCGACCACCCGGATGCCCGCCTGGGTCTCCGGCACCTGGGCCGCCACCGCGCCCACGCGCAGCGCCGCCGGGATCGCGTACGAGCGCAGCCGCAGGCCCACCACCCCGCGTACGCCGTACGAGGTCGCCAGCCGGGGGCCGGCGATCCGCTGGGCGCGGGCCACCCGGCTCTCGGAGAAGGAACCCACGCAGACCCGGTCCCAGATCCCGGTCCGCGCGATCAGGTTGACCAGCGGGTGCAGGGCCGACTCGGCCTTGACGTCGATGTTCCAGCGGGCGTCCGGGAACTCCTCCAGCAGCTCCTCGAAGAGCGGCAGGGGCTCGGTGCCCGCCACGCGCACCTCGCGGACCTGCTTCCAGGGCAGCTCGGCGATCCGGCCCCGGCCGTCGGTGACCCGGTCCAGCGTGGAGTCGTGGAAGGCGACGAGTTTCCCGTCGGCCGTGGCGTGCACATCGGTCTCGAAGTACCGGTAGCCCGCTTCGGCGGCCCGGCGGAAGGCCGCGGCGGTGTTCTCCAGCCCGTCCGCGGCACCTCCCCGGTGCGCGAAGGGGATCGGAGCCGGGTGGTCCAGATACGGATGGCGAAGGCGTACGTGCGTCACGGCGGCAGTATCCCCCGTGACGTGAGGGGACGGTGGTCCGTGAGGTGAACGGGGGACACGGCGGCGGACACGGGGAAGGTCGATCCGGCGCCCCTCCGGTCCCTCGGCCGGCCCCAGGTGCGGAGCCCCCTGGTGGAAGTGGACTGGCGCGTGACAGTCTGGGCCCGCAGGCATCAATCCAATCCCGGCCTCCGGCGCCCGCCGTCGAGGCCAATCCGACGAAGGTGGACCGGACGCAATGGCCGAATGGACCTCGGCGGTCGGCGCCGCCCAGCTCGCCCGCCTCATCACCTCGCAGCAGGAGCGCCCCGCCGTCCCCGGCGCCCGCAAACTGCCCGCGTACCGCACCCTCGCCGACGGCATCCGCCTCCTCGTCCTCGAAGGCCGCGTCCCGGTCGCCGCCCGGCTCCCCGCCGAGCGGGAGCTCGCGGTCGCCCTCTCCCTCAGCCGCACCACCGTCGCCGCCGCCTACGAGGCCCTGCGCGGGGAGGGGTTCCTGGAGTCCCGCCGGGGCGCCGGCAGCTGGACCTCCGTACCGGCCGGGAACCCGCTGCCCGCGCGCGGACTGGAACCGCTGCCGCCCGAGTCCCTCGGTTCGATGATCGACCTCGGCTGCGCTGCCCTCCCCGCCCCCGAGCCCTGGCTCACCAAGGCCGTCCAGGGCGCGCTGGAGGAGCTGCCCCCGTACGCGCACACCCACGGCGACTACCCGGCCGGCCTGCCCGCGCTGCGCCGGATGCTCGCCGACCGCTACACCGAGCAGGGCATCCCCACCATGCCCGAGCAGATCATGGTCACCACCGGCGCGATGGGCGCGATCGACGCCATCTGCAGCCTCTTCGCCGGGCGCGGGGAGCGGATCGCCGTCGAGTCGCCGTCCTACGCCAACATCCTCCAGCTCATGCGCGCCGCCGGGGTGCGCCTGGTCCCCGTCGCCATGGCGGACGGGCTGGGCGGCTGGGACATGGACGTCTGGCGGCAGGTGCTGCGCGACTCGGCCCCCCGCCTCGCCTACGTCGTGGCCGACTTCCACAACCCGACCGGGGCCCTGGCCTCCGACGAGCAGCGCCGCGCCATGGTGGCGGCCGCCCGCTCGGCCGGCACCGTCCTCGTGGCCGACGAGACCATGCAGGAACTCCAGCTGGACCCGGACCTGGAGATGCCCCGCCCGGTCTGCTCCTTCGACCCCGCCGGCAGCACGGTCATCACCGTGGGCTCCGCCAGCAAGGCGTTCTGGGCGGGCATGCGGATCGGCTGGGTCCGCGCCGCCCCCGACGTGATCCGCAGCCTGGTCGCCGCCCGCGCCTACGCCGACCTGGGCACGCCCGTGCTGGAACAGCTCGCGGTGAACTGGCTGATGCGCACCGGGGGCTGGCGGGAGGCCGTGGGGATCCGCCGCGAGCAGGCCCGGGAGAACCGCGACGCGCTGGTCGCGGCGGTCCGCCGGGAGCTGCCGGACTGGGAGTTCGAGGTTCCGCGGGGCGGGCTCACCCTGTGGGCCCGTGCGGGGGGCCTGTCCGGGTCCCGGCTGGCCGAGGTGGGGGAGCGGGTCGGCGTACGGGTCCCCTCGGGGCCGCGGTTCGGCGTGGACGGCGCCTTCGAGGGCTATGTCCGGCTGCCGTTCACCGTGGGCGGGCCGGTGGCCGAGGAGGCCGCCTCCCGCCTCGCGGCGGCGGCCCGGCTGGTCGGCACGGGCGCCGGCAGCAGCGGCGCGGAGCCGCCGCGCACGTTCGTGGCCTGACCCGCCTGACCCGCCTGACCCGCCTGACCCGCCTGGCCCGTCGCGACCGGCCTACGGAGCCTCGGCCGGGACCTCCGGGATCTCCGCGGCCTCGACGGCCGAGCCCTGCGCCGGGGGCTGCGCCTGGAGGGACTTGCCCGGTCCGCGGCCCGGAGCCTGCTGGCGGTCCGGCAGCAGCTCGAGCACGGCCTGGCGGTACGCCGGGTGCGTGGCCTCGTCGTACGGGTCCGGGGTGGCGGGCACCTGCAGCCGGTGCACGGGACCCGCGCCGAGCCGGGCGTACCCGCGCCCGGGCGGCACCTGGGCCGGCGGGGTGGTGTGCGGCGGCAGCCCCAGCACGTCGGCGATCTGCTGGATCCCGGCGGGCCCGAGGACGATCCGGGCGCGGGTGTGCTGCCAGACGGAGTCGTTCAGCAGTTCCAGGTGGTCGAAGTGCTCGGCCACCACCACCGTGACGTGCGCGGGCCGCCCGTGCCGCAGCGGCACCTGCAACTGGGCCAGCGGGTCGGGGCCCCCTTCGGCGACCGCGAGGTGGGCCAGCACGCTCGGCTGGTCCAGCAGGATCCACAGCGGGCGCCGGGTGTCCTCGGGCGCCGGCCGGCCGGACTCCCGGGCCCGGTGGCTGGCGATGAGCCGTCGCTCGGTCTCCTGCGCGGCCCACTCCAGGGTGGCCTGCGCCCCGGTCGGCCCGCACTCCACGGCGAGGACGCCGGCGCGGCCCGAGAGGCAGGCGTACTCGCCGCTGCCGCCGCCGTCGACGATCAGCACGTCGCCGCCGTGCCGCAGGGCCTGCACGGCGACGGAGCGGATCAGGGTGGAGGTGCCGCTGCCGGGCTGGCCGACGGCCAGCAGGTGGGGCTCGGTGGAGCGGGGCCCGGTGCGCCAGATCACCGGCGGCACGTCGCGGGGCTCGTCGCCCTCCAGGACGGGCAGGGTGCGCTGCACGCCGCCCGCGTCGGTGAAGCCGAGCACGGTCTCGCCGGGCGCGGTGACGAACGGCTGCGCGGCGATGCCCGTCGGCAGCGCCGCCAGCACGCTCAGGTCGAGCTGGTTGCCCTCCTCGTCCCAGTCGAAGAGATACTCCCGTCCGCGCCCGGACTTGGCGTGCAGCAGTGCCTCGATCCGGGCCCGTGAGGCGGCCTCGCCGTCGGTGAAGTAGGCCGGGTAGCGGATGTGGAGCCGGGTGATGCGGCCCGCCTCGTCGAACTCGTAGCCGCTGAAGGCCTTGTCCCAGTCCCCGCCGTGGGCGAAGAGGGGGTTCGGGTCCTCCGGGATGGAGAAGTACGGCACGAGGGCTTCGTAGAGGGAGCCGAGCCGTTCGGTCTCGGCATCGCTGGGCCCGGTCTTCACCGGGGTGCGGTCGCGTCCCTGCCAGGCCGCGGCCGCCATGAGGGTGATCAGGGCGAGGAGCGGACCGTAGGGGACGAGCGCGACCACGAGGACGCAGGCGGCTCCCAGGAACAGCGCGGGACCACGCTTGTCCTTGGGGGTCTCGCACCATCTGCGCCGCCCGGCCGAGGCCAGGACGCGCAGGCCGCGTCCGATGGTGAGGAGCGGATGGAGGACGTCCGTGGCGGTGTCGGCGGCCGTGCGAGCGAAGTCGCGGCCCCGGGACAGCGACACGGTGCCGCTGCTGAGGATGCGGGGAAGTGGGCGCCGGGCCACGGGCGTCTCCTGGAGTTGTGGGTGTGACGGGTGCTTCGGGTGTTGCTGGTGGCGCTGCGCGATGGCCGGGCTAGAGCTTGATCCCGCCGAGCAGGCTCGCGAGGCTCGCCGTGCTCGCCGTGATGCTCGGGGCGATGGCGGAGCCGGCGAGGAAGAAGCCGAAGAGCGAGCAGACGAACGCGTGCGTCAGCTTCATCCCGTCCTTCTTGAAGAAGAGGAAGCAGATGATGCCGAGCAGGACCACGCCTGAGATGGACAGGACCATGAGGAGTTCTCCTGGTTGGTGGGGACAGTCACCATCAGTTCTTCCAGGCTCACAGCAAGTATCAATGCGACAAAAGGTGCATACGGGTGAATCTCCGAGTTTTTCACTTGACCGGCTCAGCCCGGCTGGCGCGTCCGGCGCACCGGGGGGCGAGGGTGATCCTTGCCTCGGCCCGACCCGGACATGTGCAGGCCAGGGCGCTACCCTGACGATTCACCCGTACGGACGCAGTGCCGTGCACCCCCCTGCCCGCCCGTCCTGGGGACGGGGCCGCGGGGCGGACCATGTCAGCAACGAGTGAAAGGCGGTAACGAACGATGAGCGAGCACGCCGCGGAAGGCGCCGGCTCCCAGGACGTCCCCGACGAGGACGTCATCGAACTGGCCACCAAGATCTTCGACCTCGCCCGTCAGGGTGAGACCGAGACGCTCACCGCCTACCTCGACGCCGGGGTCCCGGCGAACCTCACCAACGACCGCGGCGACACCCTCGTCATGCTCGCCGCCTACCACGGCCACGCCGACGCCGTGTCGGCCCTGCTGGCCCGGGGCGCCGAGGCCGACCGCGCCAACGACCGCGGCCAGACCCCGCTCGCCGGGGCGGTCTTCAAGGGCGAGGAGGCCGTCATCCGCGCCCTGCTCGCCGGCGGGGCCGATCCGACGGCCGGAACCCCCTCCGCCGTGGACACGGCGCGCATGTTCGCCAAGGCCGACCTGCTGGAACTTTTCGGAGCCGAGTAGTCCGTTTTTGGCTCGGATCTGGCCGGGCCCGGCCGGTTCCCGACCTCACAGGTTGGTCACGGCGGCCGTAAATGTGGTCGCGGTGCACAAACCGCCTGGGCCATCATGGCGTCGGATTCGATTCGCGAGCACGGGGGGCGGGCCGGAGCGGGTAGGACACGAAGGGTGTCCCGGCCCGGCCCGGCCACCATGGTCACGAAGAACTGACGAGAGTGAGAAGGCAATGGTCTACATCGAGCGGAACATGACGGCGGACGTCCTCACATGCTGTTACGCGGCCCTGTGAATCCCGATTCCCGGTTGCGTCCCCAGCTTGATTTGAGGCCATTCCCATGTTCGAACCAGTCATAGCACCGAGCGGTACCCTGCTCGGGCTCCTCCAGCGCGGCCGTGGCGACGGCACGCTGCACGCACTCGCGGCACCCAGGGCGGAGGCCCTCGAGGCCCTCAACCAGTGCGTGCTCCGCGACCCGCGCCAGGACTGGCAGGTCGAGAACCGCTCCTTGTACTACGCCCGGCTCTACCTGGACCTCGACGGTCCGCTGGGCGAGATCGAGCACCACCTCTTCAGCGCCGACGACCTCGTCGACGAAGAGGACCACCGGACCGGCCTCGCCCTGTCCGTCCTGGGCCACCTGGCCTCGTACGGCCGTGACGACGCGCTCATGCTGCTGCGCCGGTACGCCGCCTCCGGGGCGAACTGGGCCTGGGCCCTCGACGAACTCGCCCTGCGCGACGACGACGAAGGCCTGCGGTCCCTGGCCACGCCGGTCCTCGCCAGATTCCCCGCCACGGCGGAGGGCGAGGCGCGGCTGGCCGCCGCCGTCCGCGACGCCTACGAGCCCCGGCCGTGGTGCCTGTGGGAGGAGACCCCGCAGCACGGCGAGCGCCTGCGCGCCGCCCGCCAGCAGGGCTCCTTCGACCGCTGGCAGCGCCAGCTGACCCCCAGCGGCCCCCGGCCCGGCTGGGGAGTCCAGGCCGTCTTCGACTGGGCCGCCGACGGCCTGCGCCGCGGCACCCCGCTGCACGTACCCGCCGCGCGCTGCCTGGCCGCCGTCGCCGCGCCCGAGGACCGCTCCGCGATCCTCGCGGCCGCCGCCGGCGCCTCCGGCGAGGCCGCCCGCGCCACCGCCCTGCACCACCTGGTCCTCGCCGAGCCGGACAACCCCGCCGTGCTGGACCTCATCGAAGCCGCCGCCGACGAACCCGCCGTGGCCGCCTACGAACGCATGTGCGGCCCCGAGGCCGTCGAACGGGCCCGGCGCTGGATCCACCGCCCCGACGCCCTGGGCGCGGCCGCCGCGGCCACCCTGGCCGCCCGCGGCGGAGCCGAGGACGCGGAACTGGTCCTCGGCGCCCTGCGCTCCACGGTCCGCGGCTCGGGCCCCGACACCCGGCAGCTCTACGCCCTCGTGGACGGCGCCGGCCGCCTCGCCATCGGCTGCGCCGCCCCCGTACTGCGCCACATCTACCGCGAGACGGCCTCGTCCCACCTGCGCGGCCGGGCCGCGCGGGCCCTCGCCAGCACGGACCCCTCCTTCGCGGCGGGCTTCGCCGTCGAATGCCTCTGGGACTGCGAGGAGACCACCCGCGAGGTGGCGGCCCACCACGCCGAAACCGCCGACGCCCGGGTCGCACCCCGGCTGCGCCGCCTGGCGACGGACCCGGCCGAGGAAGAGGACGTGCAGTCGGCCGTACGCAGCCGGATCGCTCCGGAGTCCGCCGTGTAGCGGGTCGCGGACGCGCGGACGCCCCGGCCTGAGGAAGGCCGGGGCGTCCGGGGCCCATCGCGAAGAGGTCGTCACCCGCCGAGCGAGAAGTCGATCTCGCAGGGCGTGACCCTCGACGTCTCCTTCACGCCGTACCCGACCGTGCCGCCGGGGCCCGACGACCTGACCGGCTTCGAGAACACGAGCGTGTACCCCGGAGGGACGGTCTTCGAATTGATCTTCAACGTGGAGCTTCCCGGCTCGCGGGACAGCTCGGCCTCACGGTCGGCCTGCGGGCCCCGGTAGCCGCCACCCACGTGCGTGCACTCCGACGCCGGCTTCTTCTCGGTCACCGCGACGCTGACCCCCTGCTCCTGGAGGCTGCGCACCACTGCGGACAGTTCGTCGGGCTTGGGCGCGGGGATCTCGATGGTCTTGCCGGGGTCCTTCGGGGGCTCGGAGCGCGCCTTCAGCGCCTCTTCCAGGCCCTCGGAGTAGTCGATCGAGCAGGACGGGACCTTGGAGGTCTCGATCACGCCGATGCCGATCCCCCGCTCACCCAGCGGGTAGTAGTCCGCCCACGCGAACGTGAGCGTGTGACCCGGCGGAACCGTCTTCGCGTTCACCTTGAAGCTGAACGCGTCACCGCTGCCCTGCATCAATTCGGCCGCGGGGTCGGCCTGTGGACCGCGGTACCCGCCGCCCAGCTCGGAACACTGGGACCGGGGCCGCTTCGGGACCAGGGAGACCTGGACCCCCAGCTCCTTCAGCCGGTCCGCCAGGGCCGGGATCTGATCGTGCTCGGGCAGCCCGAACCGGAGCGACCCGTCCGGGTCCTTCTTGATCTCGGGCACGCCCGGGGCCGCCGGGCTCGGCGAGCCGGTCGGACCGACGGCGGGCAGCGAGCCGTTGCCGCCGCTGTCTCCGGCCAGGGTCATCACCGCGACGACCGCTGCCGTCGCGACGCCCACCGCGAGCGGGATGCCGTAGCGGCGGGCGAAGGAACGGACGGGAGCCGGGGCCGGCGCCTCCTCCGGGAGGCGGGCCAGCAGCGCCGCCTTGAGCCGGTCCTCGAACCCGCTGGGCCTGGTGCTCATCGGGCTGCCTCCAACTGCGGTTCGGTGACGGCGGCGGGCCCGGTCCCGCGCAGCGCGCGGCGGGCCCGGTGGAGGCGGACGCGGACGGTCGCCTGGGTGACGCCGAGGGCCTGGGCGGCCTCGGTCGGGGTGAGTTCGTCGACGACCACGAGGTCGAGGGCCGCGCGCAGCGGCTCGGAGAGGGCGGCGTGACGTTCCGCCAGGGACCTGAAGGCCCGCTGGGCGTCGATCCGTTCCTCCAGGGCCGCGACGTCCTCGTCTTCGAGGAGGCGGCGGCCGCTCAGCCGCGCCAGGGCGCCGCTCTCGCGGGCGAGCCCGCGGGCGTGGCCCGACAGGACGTTGCGGGCTATCCCGAACAACCAGGCGATCGGCGCTCCCCTGTTGGGCCGATAACCGGAAGCCGAGCCCATCGCCGCGAGGAAGATGTCCGCCGTCAGGTCCGCCGCCAGGTGCGGGTCGGCGACCCGGCGGGTGACGAAGCCGAGCACGGCGTCGATGTGCTCCTCGTAGAACGCGCCGAATCCCTCGTGCGTGGTGAGATCCGGTGGCCCGGTCTTCTGTCCTGGGCTTCGCACCCTGGTTCCTCCCCTGCGTCGGGGACCCGGTCGGCCCCCTCACTCCGTACTTGGCCGGAGCCCCCGAAAACGTTTCACCGGGACCGGAGGAAGCGCACGGGAGTCCCCGGCCGGGCCTGCGCCGCCGCGTCCAGGGCCGGGCCCGGCGGGACCACGCCCACCACCGGGTAGCCGCCCGTCACCGGGTGGTCGGCCAGGAACACCACCGGCAGCCCGTCCGGCGGCACCTGGACCGCGCCCAGCACCATGCCCTCGCTCGGCAGCTCGCCCGCCCGGGCGCGGACCAGCGGCGGCCCCGCCTCCGTGCGCAGCCCGATCCGGTTGGACCTCGCCGACACCCGGAACTGCGCACGCCACAGCCCGGCCAGCGAAGCCGGCGCGAACCAGTCCGCCCGCGGCCCCGGCCGCAGCGGCAGCAGCAGCTCCGAAGGCGGCCCGGGCAGGCCGCAGACGTCCGCCCCGGGCACCGGATCCGGCCCGGCCGGGCCCACCGGCAGCCGCATCCCCGCCGCCAGGACCGGCGGCCCCAGCCCGGACAGGAGGTCCGTGGCGCGACTGCCCAGGACCGGCGGGACGGTCAGGCCTCCCCGCACCGCGACGTAGCCGCGCAGCCCCGACTCCGCCCGGCCCACCTCCAGCTCCGCCCCGGCCGGGAGCCGGACCGGCGCTCCCCAGGCCACCGGGCGACCGGAGATCCGTACCGGACAGGGCGCGCCCGTGACCGCCACCGTGGTCGCGGCCAGGGCCCGCAGCCCGACCCCGTCCAGCGTCGTCTCCAGTGCCGCCGCGTCCGGCGGGTTGCCGACGAGCCGGTTGGCCAGCGCGTACGCCGCCGTGTCGAGGGCTCCCGAGCGCGGGACCCCCAGATGCGCGTAGCCCGGGCGGCCCCGGTCCTGGACCGTCGTCAGCGCCCCCGGCCGCACCACCACCAGCCCCTCAGCCACGGCCGTCCCCTTCCGTGAACCGCACCCGGACCCCGGGCGCGAACAGCGCCGCCGGTTCCCGCTCCGGGTCCCACAGCACCGCGTCCGTGGAGCCGATCAGCTGCCAGCCGCCGGGGGAGGAGCGCGGATACACCCCCGCGTACTCGCCGGCCAGCGCCAGCGAGCCCGCCGGGACGGCCGTACGGGGGGTGTCCCGGCGGGGGACCTGGAGCCGCTCCGGCAGCCCCGTCAGGTATCCGAAGCCCGGCGCGAAACCGCAGAAGGCCACCCGGAAGACGGTCGCGCCGACGATCCCCGGGACCTCCCGCGGGGCGACCCCCCACAGCCGGGCCACCTCCGCCAGGTCCGGGCCGTCGTACCGCACCGGGACGGTGACCAGCGGCCCCTCCGCCTCCGCGAGCGCGGGCACCTCCCACCGCGCGATCCGGGCACCGAGCGCCGCCGGGTCCCGTACGCCGTCCAGCAGCACGGTCCGCGCGGCCGGCACGAGGTCCCGTACGGACCCCAGCTCGCCCGCGGCCCGGCGGCGCAGCAGCTCGGCGTGGAGCGCGGCCACCTCCGCCGCCGAGTCCAGTTCGACCAGCAGCGCCTCGCCGCCCACCACGAGCGTCCTCACGCGAAGGCCTCCACAAGGACCCCGGCCGCGCCCAGCGCCTCCCGGACCCGCCGCGCGAGCACGGCCGCCCCCGGGGTGTCCCCGTGCAGGCACAGCGAACGCGCGGCCACCGGGACCACGGACCCGTCGGCAGCCGCCACCGTCCGCTCGGTGGCCATCCGCACGGCCCGCGCCACCACCGCGTCCGGGTCGTGCAGCACCGCACCCGGCTCCGTCCGCGGCACCAGCGTCCCGGCGGGCGTGTAGGCACGGTCGGCGAAGGCCTCCGGTACGGCGGCCAGCCCGGCCTCGCCGGCGGCGGCGAGCAGCAGCGACCCGGGCAGCCCCAGGACGGGCAGGCCCCCGGTGGCACCGGACCCGGCGGCCAGCCGGACGCCCGCGACCACGGCGGCGGCCTGCTCGCCGTCGTGCACCGTCCGGTTGTAGAGCGCGCCGTGCGGTTTCACGTACGACACCCGGGAGCCGGCCGCCCGCGCGAACACCTCCAGCGCGCCGATCTGGTAGGCCACCTCGTCCGCCAGCTCGGCGGCCGGGACGTCCATCGCGCGCCGTCCGAAGCCGGCCAGGTCGCGGTAGGAGACCTGCGCGCCGATCCGTACGCCCCGCTCGGCGGCCAGTTCGCACACCCGGCGCATGATGGACGGGTCGCCGGCGTGGAAACCGCAGGCCACGTTGGCGCTCGTGACGACGGAGAGCAGGGCCTCGTCGTCGGTGAGCGTCCACCGCCCGAATCCCTCGCCGAGGTCGGCGTTGAGGTCGACCACCGAAGAGGATGCGATCATGGAATCCATGCGCTGAGCGTAGAGCAGGCGTCCCACGGTCCGGCCGGGGACGATCCGGCCGAACCATGCCGTTTGGGATGTTGTCAGCAACAGGACCTAGTCTTTGTCCGTGACTCTCCCAGCCCCGGCGAAGACCCTCCCGTCCCCGGCGCCGGGCCCGGCCGCCGACGAGGGCCTGGCCCGGCGGCTGCGCGCCCTCGCCTGCACCGCCCCGCTCCACGACCTCGACGTACGCAAAGCCAATCTGGCGGGCGAGTACGGGATCTACGCGATGGCGGAGGTCGCGCTGGCCGCGATCGACCTGGTCACGCTCAACATGGACTTCGACACGGGCGCCGACCACGAGCAGATAGTGGCCAGGCTGCTGCCGCGCGTCGCGGCCCAGGCCCCCTCCCGCCCGGCGGCCGAGCACGAGCGGGTGGCCCGCTGGGTGCTGGAGAACCTGATCAACGTCGGCAGCGTCGACCGCGGCTTCCGCGCGATCTACGGCACCTTCGGCCCGGACGGGGTCTACGTCCGCCGGGACTACGACTTCAAGCTGATCGAAGAGGTCCCCGGCTACGGCGGCGCCGTCTACCTGCGCACCACCGACGAGGCCGTCAACGTCCTGGTCGGAGCCCTCGACACCGACGTCACCAGCGCCCAGATCGCCGCCGAGGTCAAGCTGGAGGTGCTGATCAGCCGCGGGCGGCTGGCGGACGCCCAGCTGGCCGCCGAACAGGCCCGCTACCGGACCGTCCAGTACGCCGAGACCCTGCGCCGCACGCTGGACGCGACCCGGCGCAACGTACGGGCGGTGGACTGGCTGCAGGCCGTGCCCGACATGATCGCCGAGGCCCTGGACCACGTCGCGGACCGCTACCGCCACGAGAACGCGATCCTGACCAACATCCGCAAGGCGCGCGACGAGGCCGAGGAGCCGGAGAGCAAGCGCCGCGCCGCCGAGCTCGTCGACATCGTCAAGGACTGCATCCGCCGCCACACCCAGCTCCAGTCCAGGCTGCTGGACGCGGGCCCGCTGTTCCGCGCCGAGCAGGACCGCCAGGCCTTCGCCGCCCCGGCGCCGCGCTCCGGCATCGACCTGTACGGGCAGCTCGTGGCCCCGCTGCTGCCGCTGCCCCTGGAACAGGCGAGCCGGGTGACCGCGGCCTTCTTCGCCTCCGGCGCCGGGCTGCGCACGCCCGTCTCGGTGCGGGTGAGCGACCTCGTCGAGATCCTGCTCACCCCGCCCGTGGAGCGCGAGCACCTGGGCGCGGAGATGCCGGAGCCGGACCTCATCGCCACCCCGGACGACAGCCGCTTCAGCGAGGAGCAGCTCGCCGCCGCGAAGGAGTTGCTGGACCTCCCGCACGACGCACCCCGACGGCTGTCCGGGCTCCTCGCACAGGCCCGCCGCAGCGATCCGGACCTGCCGTACCTGGTGGCCCTGCTGGCCGTCCACGCGGCGAGCCCGGCCGTCGGCACGGCGTACCGGCAGGGGGAGGAGCGGCTGCTCTTCGCGGTGGACGACGGCACGCAGCTCGACGACCCCGAGTTCGGCGGCGCCGACCTCATCGTCGGCACGGCCCTCCTCGACGCCGCCGGCATGGCCGCCGACCGCGCGGAGGCGTCATGACCACGGCCGCCGTTGCCCTGGCCGGGCGGGAAACGGTTCTCGTGGCCGCCTGCCACCCGGCTGCGCCGGCGCCACTTTCAGCCCCTCCGGCGTTTGAGGAGCGGGTCCGGGCGGAGCCCGGTGCCCGGCGGAGCCGGGTTTCTCCGCCAGCTACCGCCGGGGGTGCCCCCAGGGGCGCTGCCCCAGACCCCGCGCCTCAAACGCCGGCGAGGCTGGATGCGGCGGGCCGCCCGCGCGTCGCCAACCACGCCGGCGAGGCCGAATCCCATGCGCGGCTCTGCCGCACGCTCCGTACCACCCGAACCACCCGTACCGCCGAGGAGACCCGCCCGTGAGCGACCACCACGCCGAGCACCCCGCGTGGAGCGAGCCCGCGGCTCCCGCCACGCCCGCCCCCGCCGCGGCCGCGCACGCGAACCCGGCGGTGACCCCCGCCGACGCCGCCGACGCGGCCCGGCTCGTCGCCTTCGGGCTGCAGCCCAAGCTGCTCCCCGCCCGCGACGCCGAGTACGCCGAGCTGCTGCGCCGCTACCGCGAGGACCCCGGCTTCGGCCGGCTCGCCGACGCCGTCGCCACCGGCCTCGGCCTCGTCGTCCTGGAGGTGTCCCCGCGCGCCGGCATGGCCGTCGCCGCCGGCGAGGACTCCGTCTTCGCCGTCCGGATGGGCGACTACGCCCGCCGCACCGCCGCCGACTCCGCCGACAGGTTCCTGCACGGCCTGGCCCACCTCGCCGTCGCCGCCCTCGCCTTCCCCCGCCCGGAGGACCTCGCCGACGACGGCTACATCGGCCGCATCACCGTCAACGGCGTCGACTCCTTCGTCCGGCAGACCTGCCGCCGCCTGGAGGAGCGCGCCGAGGAGACCGGCGAGAACACCGACCCGGCCTCCGACGCCCCCGGCCTGGAAGCCGCCTGGCGCGTCTACTCCCGCCGCAGCGCGACCGGCGCCACCAAGGACGCCCGCCGCCTCGCCGGCTCCACCACCGGCATCGTCGGCAAGGCCGCCGCCTTCCTCACCGACTCCGGTTTCCTCCAGCGCACCGGCGACGAGTCCGGCGGCACCTACCGCACCACCCCCCGCTACCAGCTCCAGGTCCGCGACATGGCGGGCAGCGCGGCCATGGCCGAACTCCTGGAACTCGGCGTGGTCCCCGTCAGCGACGGCTCCGCCACCCTCCTGCCGCCGCCCGAGGGCGACGACCTGGACCTGGCCGCCGATGCCGGGCTCCCCTTCCACGCCTGAGCCACCCGTCCTCCGTACGCCCTGAGTCACCAGACACCACGAGAGTCCGCCGCCATGTACGAGCTGTCCCGGATCCGCCTCTACTCCATCGGGCCCGCCGGTGCGCGCTACGCCGACACCGTGCTCGACCTGCGCGGAGTCGGCGAGCCGGTGCCCCACCCGGCGCCGGCCCAGGCGGAGTTCTTCGAGGACGAGCCCACCGGCCCGCCGCGCCGCCCCGCGCCCGCCGGCGTGCTCTTCCTGGAGAACGGGGGCGGCAAGTCCGTCCTCCTCAAGCTGATCTTCTCGGTGATGCTCCCCGGCCACCGCAACACCCTCGGCGGCGCGAGCTCCGGCGTGCTGCGCAAGTTCCTGCTCGCCGACGACTGCGGCCACGTCGCTCTGGAGTGGCAGCACACCCAGACCGGCGAGTGCGTGGTCGTGGGCAAGGTCAGCGAATGGCGCGGCCGCCAGGTCTCCAACGACCCGCGCAAGTTCGCCGAGGCCTGGTACTCCTTCCGCCCCGGCCCCGGCCTGAGCCTCGACAGCCTGCCCGTCGCCGAGGCCACCACCGTGCGCCCGCCCGTCGAAGGCGCCTCCGGTGCCCAGGGACGCCGCCGCACGATGAAGGGCTTCCGCGACGCGCTCACCGAGGCCGGCAAGGCGTACCCACACCTCGAGGTGTACTTCGAGGAGATCCACGACCGCTGGAACGAGCACCTCACCGAGCTCGGCCTCGACCCCGAACTCTTCCGCTACCAGCGCGAGATGAACGCCGACGAGGGCGAGGCGGCCGGCCTCTTCGCGGTGAAGAAGGACTCCGACTTCACCGACCTCCTGCTGCGCGCCGTCACCGACACCCGCGACACCGACGGCCTCGCCGACCTCGTCCACGGCTTCGGCAACAAGCTCGGCCGCCGCGCCGAGCTCATGGCCGAACGCGACTTCACCGCGGGCTCGGTGGACCTGCTCACCAAGATCGTCGAGGCCGCTGGGGCCCGCTCCCGGCTGCGCGACGTCCACGCGGGCGCGGAACGCCGTACGCGCACCCTCGCCCGGCGGCTGTCCGCCCGCGCCGCCGAGGAACGCGGCCGCGCCGCCGACCTCGCCCAGCGGGTCACCGCCGCCGCCCACCAGGTCACCGCCGCCGACTCCGCCCGCGCCCGCAGCGCCGCCGTCTCCGCCGAACTCGCCTACCGGCACGCCTCGCTGGCCCTGACCGTCGCCGACAAGGCCGCCGCCGCCCAGCGCCGCGAACTCCTCGAAGCACGCACCCTGCACTCCGCGTGGCAGGCCGCCGAGACCGTGCTGCGCCACCGCGCCGCCGCCGACCGCTCCGCCCGCGTCGCCGTCGCGATCCTCGAAGCCGAGCGGGACGCCGCCCCCGCGCTCGCCGCGCGGGCCACGGCCGCCGGTGAACTCGTACGAGCCCTGCACACCGCCGCCGAGCACGGCGAACGGCTCGCCAACGAGGAGGAGGAGCGTTCCGCCGCCCTCCAGGCCACCGGCGAGGACTCCCACCGCGACGCCACCGCCGCCGCGACGGCCGCCCAGCGGGCCCGCAGCGAGGCCGAACACCTCCGCTCGCGCCTCGCCGAGGTCCAGCAGGAGACCGCCGAGGCCGTCCGGGCCGGCTGGCTCGACGACTCCGCCCCCGACGCCGACCCGGCGCGCGCGGCCCTCGCCGCCACCGACGCCGAGAAGACCGCCGTGGCCGCCTGGGACGAGGCCCGGGACGCCGCGCGCGCCGGCGCCGAAGCCGCCCGCGAGGCCGCCGCCGCGGAATCCCGCGCCGAACTCACCGCCGCGCGCGCGGCGGACGCCGCCGAGGCGGCCGAGGCCGCGCACGACGCCGAGTACCGGGCGGCTGCCTCCCTCGCCGCCTCCCCCCGACTCGCCGAACTCCTCGGCCTGCCCTCGGCGCCCGCCTCCCTCCTTCCCCACCCGCGCACGCAGAGCGCCGCCTCCGGCCCCTACGCGGGATCCGTCGCGCAGCCCGCACCGGCCGCGTCGGCCGGCGCGGCGCACGGCTCCGCCGGACACGGTCCGGCCCAGACCGGGCCCGCCGGCCGCCCCGAAGCCGCCGGCGCGGGCGGGCTCACCGTCGCGGACCTCGATCGGAACGCCGACGACCTGCGCACCCTGCTCACCGACGGGGTCGCCGCGGCCGAACGCCAGCTGTTCGAGCTGCGCACCGCCGCAGCCGACGACTCCCGCATCCTCGGCGCCCTCGGCGACGGCGGCCTGCTGCCGCCCGGCCCCGACGTGCTCGCCACCGTCGAGTACCTCGGCGAGCACGGCATCCCCGCCCTCCCCGGCTGGCGCTACCTCGCCCAGTCCGTGGACCCGGCCGACCACGCCGCCGTCCTCGCCGCCCGCCCCGAACTCGTCGACGGCGTCGTCATCACCGACCCCGACACCCACAGCCGGGCCCGCGAGGTCCTCAACGGCGCCGCCCTGCTGCCCCGCTCCACCGTCGCCGTGGGCACCGCCGCCGCACTCCTCGCGCCGGTCCCGGCCGCCGACGACTCCGACACCGCCGTGTTCCTCGTCCCGCCGAACCCGGCCATGCACGACGAAGGCGCCGCCGACGAGGAGCGCCAGGCGCTGCGCACCCGCGCCGCCGCCCGCGACACCGAGATCCGCGAGCTCGCCGCCCGCCTCTCCGGCGACCGCGAACTCGCCGCCCGCCTCGCCTCCTGGCGCACCGGCTGCCCGCCCGGCCGCCTCACCGAACTCGCGGAACAGGCCGCGGCCGCCCGGGCGTTCGCCGAGGAGACCGACGCCGAGCTCGCGGAGGCCCGTACCGTACGCGCCGAGGCCGACGAGGCCGCCGCCGACGCCGCCCGCGTCCGCGAGGAGCGCCAGGACACCGCCCAGCGCGCCCGCCGCGTCGCCGACGCCCTCGCCGGCCTCGCCTACCGCCTGCGCGAGCGGGCCGGCTGGCAGGCCAGGCTCCGCGAACTCGCCGACGAGGCCGCCGAGTCCGAGGCCCGCGCCGAGGTCTGCCTGGACCGCGCCCGCGCCGCCGACGAGGACCGCCGCGCCGCCCAGCGCGCGGCCGACGACGCCCGCCGCACCGCCCGCGCCCTGCGCGCCGAGCGAGCCGAGATCGCCGGCGCCCCCGACCAGCTGCCCGAGGCGGACGCGGACGGCCCGCGCGTACCCCTCCCGGACCTCCGCGAGGCCTACCGCGCGGCCTCCCAGCTCTACGAGAAGGTGGGCGTCGGCGCCGACCTGCGCGCCGAACAGGCCCGCGCCGAGAGCGACGAGAGCGCCGCCCTCGCCGAACTCGACCGCCTCACCAACAAGGTCCGCACCCGCGCCGCCCAGCTCCTCGAAGGCACCGACGGCGCCGACGGCCCCTCGCGGCAGGCCGCCGCCGCCCGCGCCGAGTCCCTCGTGCAGATGCTGGAGACCCGCGCGTCCACCGCCAGCGAGCAGCTCGGCCGGCTGCGCGGCGAGGCCGAGCGGCACGCCCCCGCCGAGGGCGAGGCGCACACCGAACTGCCCGAGGAACTGGTCCCCGGGGACGTCGAACAGGCCCAGGCCCTGCTCCGCACGGCCACCGCCCAGCTCGCCGCCCACACCGCGGCCGTGGAGAGCGCCCGCGCCGCCCACGCGGACCTGCTGCGCGCCCACCGCACCGCCGAGGACGGCGCCGGCGGCTTCGACGAGACCGCCGCCCTGCTGCGCGACCTCCTGCGCGACCACGCGCACGCCGAGGACGAGCAGGAGCCGGTGCCCCACCCGGGCACCCTGGAGGAGGCCCGCCAGTCGGCCACCGAGGCCCGCCGCTCCCTGCGCGGCTGCTCCGCCGACCTCTCGGCCGCCGAGTCCGCGGTGCGCGAGGCGAGCGACATCCTGGTCCGGCACGCCAACTCCACCCGCTACGAGCAGGTACGCACCCCCGCGCGCCAGCAGATCCGGGAACTGCCCGCCGCGGCCCTGCCCGAGCACGCGGCGGCCTGGGCGGCGGCCTTCGCCCCCCGGCTGCGCGTCCTCACCGACGAGCTGGCGCAGCTGGAGCGCAACCGCGACAGCATCGTCGACCGCCTGCGCGGCCTCGTCGAATCCGCCCTGGCCACGCTCCGCTCCGCGCAGCGCCTCTCCCAGCTCCCCGAGGGCCTGGGCGAATGGTCGGGCCAGGAGTTCCTGCGGATCCGCTTCGAGGAGCCGGACCAGGCCACGCTCACGGAACGGCTCGGCGAGGTCATCGACGAGGCCACCCGTGCGGCCGTGAAGAAGAACAGCACCGCCTCCTTCGGCGAGGGCCGCCGCGACGGCATGTCCCTGCTGCTGCGCGGCGTCCAGGCGGCCCTCGAACCCAAGGGCATCTCCGTGGAGATCCTCAAGCCGGACGCGGTGCTGCGCGCCGAACGCGTCCCCGTCGGCCAGATGGGAGACGTCTTCTCCGGCGGGCAGCTGCTGACCGCCGCGATCGCCCTCTACTGCACGATGGCGGCGCTGCGCAGCAACGACCGAGGCCGCGACAAGCACCGCCACGCGGGCACGCTCTTCCTCGACAACCCGATCGGCCGCGCGAACGCCACGTACCTGCTGGAGCTCCAGCGGGCCGTCTCCGACGCGCTGGGCGTCCAACTGCTCTACACGACGGGCCTGTTCGACACCACGGCCCTCGCCGAGTTCCCGTTGGTGATCCGGCTGCGCAACGACGCGGACCTGCGGGCGGGCCTGAAGTACATCAGCGTCGAGGAACACCTGCGCCCGGGCCTGCCGCAGCAGTCCCCGGAGGAGGAGACCATCCACGGCGAGATCACGGCCACCCGCATGTTCCGCCGCAGCGGCGTCCCTTCCTGACGCGCGGCGCCCGGCCGGACGCGCCCCTCACCCCCGCCCCTGCTCGCGCCGCTCGGCGCGAGCAGGGGCGGGGCGGGGGCGGGTCCGCCGTCAGCGCGTGGTGTACGGCCCGGAGGTGGCCAGGGGGCCGTCCTCGCGGGGTATTCGGCCCGGGGTGGCCTCGCGGCCGCGGGCGGCCCTGTGGGCCTCGCGGGACCGCCGGCGCGCCGTGCTGCTCGGCTCCGAGAGGACCCCGTACCGCTGGTTCCACATCTGCCGGGTGATCAACACGTCCAGCGCGCCCCAAGTGGCCACGATCGTCCCCGCTATCGCGCAGAGCGCCATCGGCAGGGCCAGCCAGGACCCGGTCAGGGTCAGGAAGAACGTGATCGTCGCCTGGGTCAGGGTCACGGCCACGATCACCACCGCCCGCACCGCGGACGTCCGAACCGGATCGGGCATCCGGCGCCGGCGGGTCGGCTCCTCCACCCACAGCCCCCGCCCCGCGACCCCCGCGTACGCGCCCGAACCCGCCCCGCCGCCGCCCTCGTCACTGCTCATGGTCCGCTCACTCCCCACGCCGCGGTCCGTATGCCTACCCACCACGTCTACCCCCGACGCGGCCCTCGAACAGACAGACGTCCGACGACACCGAGAGATTCCCGAATCGCGGATGCCTCCACGGGCCACCGTGATCGCGGAACAAATAATTCCAGCCATCCATCAGGTTGCGGGAACCGACGCCTCACCAAGTGTCATCTGCCACATATCGGGCCGCTCTTGACCGGAAGTGTCGGACAACTGGTGATCTTCCTCCAGGGGTCAGGCCGAAAACGTCCGGACACGCCTTCGAACCTGCTCCAGAGCAGTAGTAGGCTCACGCCGTTTAAATGACGGAACACCGACCCCCGGTAACGGGGTTGACCTGGGGGAGGCTGGGGAGGCCATGCGCTTTCGCGGGAAGTCCATCCGCCGGAAGATCGTGGCGTTGCTCCTTGTGCCGCTCGTCTCCCTGACCGCCCTCTGGGGTTTCGCCACGGTCATCACCGGTCGTGAGGCGCTCCAACTCTTCGACGTGGCCTATGTGATCGACAAGGTCGGCTATCCCGTCGAGGACGTCGTCCGCGTCATCCAGAAGGAACGGCGCCAGACCCTCGTCGTCCTCGGCGACCCACGGGCCGCCACCGCCACCGCCGAACTCACCAAGCGCCGCGCCGAAACCGACGAGGCCGTCGAGAAGATCAGCGTGAGCGCGCGCGACCCCAAGGTCATCGACGAGCTGAGCTCGCAGAGCTCCCAGCGCCTGCGCTCCATCGTCGCCGCCTTCCAGGGCATCGGCGCCATGCGCCGCTCCGTCGACCAGAACGCCCTGGACCCCACCCAGGCCCTGGAGCTCTACAACCGGCTCGTCGACCCCTGCTACGACTTCCTCATGAACCTCCACGGCCTGGACAACGTGGAGGTCGACAAGGAGGGCCGCGCCCTCGTCGGCATCAGCCGCGCCCGCGAGCTGCTCTCCCGCGAGGACGCCGTCGTCGCCGCCGCCCTCGCCGCGCGCAACGTCACCGCACCCGACGTGCGCCACGTCTCCGACTTCGCCGCCAACCGCACGCTGCTCTACGAGTTCAACCTCGTGACCCTCCCCGCCGACGACCGGGAGCGGTTCGAGCTGTTCTGGAAGGACGCCCAGAGCAAGCCCCTGCGCGACGCCGAGGAACGGTTCATCGCGGGCGGCGCCGTCAACAAGCCGCGCAGCGTCACCGCCGCCCAGTGGGACGAGGCCGCCATCAAGGTCCTCGACGACCTCGCGGCCATGAACACCGCCGCGGGCGACCGCTACCAGGAGCGCATCGAGCCCGTCGCCAGGGACGTCATGGTCCAGGCCGCCGCGGCCGGCGTCCTCGGCTTCCTCGCCCTGATCGTGTCCCTGATCCTCTCCGTCCGCATCGGCCGCGACCTGGTCCGCGACCTGTCCCGGCTCCGCAAGGAGGCCCACGAGGCCTCCGGCGTCCGGCTGCCCAGCGTGATGCGCCGCCTCGCAGCCGGCGAGCCGGTGGACGTGGAGACCGAGGCGCCCCACCTCGAATACGAGAAGGACGAGGTCGGCCAGGTCGGCCAGGCCCTCAACACCCTCCAGCGCGCCGCCGTCGAAGCCGCCGTGAAACAGGCCGACCTGCGCCGCGGCGTCTCCGAGGTGTTCGTCAACCTGGCCCGCCGCAACCAGGTGTTGCTGCACCGCCAGTTGACCCTCCTCGACACCATGGAACGCCGCACCGAGGACACCGAGGAGCTCGCCGACCTCTTCCGCCTCGACCACATGACCACCCGCATGCGCCGCCACGCCGAGGGCCTGGTGATCCTCTCCGGCGCCGCGCCCTCCCGCCAGTGGCGCAAGCCCGTCCAGCTGATGGACGTCGTACGGGCCGCCGTCGCCGAGGTCGAGGACTACGAGCGCATAGAGGTGCGCCGGCTGACCCGCCTGGGCATCGTCGGCCCCGCCGTCGCCGACATCACCCACCTCATCGCCGAACTCCTGGAGAACGCCACGGTGTTCTCGCCGCCGCACACCGCGGTCCAGGTGCACGGCGAGCGCGTGGCGAACGGTTTCACCCTGGAGATCCACGACCGCGGCCTCGGCATGACTCCGGAGGCGCTGCTCGACGCGAACCTCCGGCTCGCCGAGACCCCCGAGTTCGAACTCTCCGACACCGACCGCCTCGGCCTGTTCGTCGTCAGCCGCCTCGCCCAGCGCCACAGCGTCAAGGTCGTCCTCCAGCCCAGCCCGTACGGGGGCACCACCGCGGTGGTCTTCCTCCCCGTGGCGCTGCTCACCGACGCCCCCGAGACCAACGGCAACGGCGTGCGCCTCGACGGTCCCCGCGGCGCGGCCGCCACGCCCGTACGGTCCGGCGGGCCCGCGCCGGCCGCCCACACCGGTCGGACCCCGTCCGAGCGGCCCGCGCCGGCCGCGGTGGAGCGCGCCGCCGGCCGCCCGCTGCCCGCCGCCGAACTGCGCGGCCCGGTCGAGCTGGAGGCTCCGCTCGTGGGCCGCGGCCTGGACGGCCTGGACCCGCTGGACGCCCTCGACGACCCCGCCGCCCTGGACGACGCCGCCCGCATCGCGGGCCGCCCCGCCGCCGGCCGCCCCGTGATGGCCACCCTCGACGACGAGACCCCGCCGAACGGCACCCCCCGCAGCGCCCTGCTGGGCCTGCGCCCGGCCGACCGGCCGCACACGGACCGGCACACCGAACGCAACGGCGCCCGCAAGGGCGAGCGCGACCGCGAATCGCTCGCCCCCACCGGCCCCGTCCGGCTGGAGACCCAGCGCGTGGAGGCCTCGCGATCCGACGGCCCCCGCTCCGCGGGAGCCGTACCGCTGCCGCGCCGCCGCCCCGCGCCGACCCTGGTCGCCGAGCACGGCCGCCGGGTGGAGCGTCCGGTGTCGGTGGTCCCGCGGCCCACCCCCGCCTCCGCGGCCGGATCCGGCGACACGGACCCCGCACCCGGCCCGGGCACCGGCGGGCTTCCCCGCCGCGTCCGCCAGGCCAGCCTGGCACCCCAGCTCAAGAAGTCCCCGTCCGCCGCACCCGCCGAAGCCGCCACTGACCAGGTGGCCGACCGCGACGCGGAAGACGTACGCACGCGCATGTCCGCACTCCAGCGCGGCTGGACGGCCGGCCGCAACCAGCACGCACCGCAGCAGTCCGAGCCCGAGGCAGGCACCTCCGCCGCCGGCGGTCCCGGATTCGAGAACGAAGGGGACGGTCGATGACCGCACCGCAGACCGGCAACGACACCAGGGGCCGCGGCTCCGGCCCGCTCAACTGGCTCCTCGACGAGCTCGTCGACCGGGTCGGCTCCATCCGCAAGGCGGTGGTCCTCTCCGGCGACGGCCTGCCCACCGGCAGCTCCAAGGACCTCACCCGTGAGGACAGCGAGCACCTGGCGGCCGTGGCCTCCGGTTTCCACAGCCTGGCCAAGGGCGTGGGCCGGCACTTCGACTCCGGCCGGGTCCGCCAGACCGTCGTCGAACTCGACGAGGCCTTCCTCTTCGTCATGGCCGCGGGCGACGGCAGCTGCCTGGCCGTGCTGGCCGACGCCGACTCGGACGTCGGGCAGGTCGCGTACGAGATGACGCTGATGGTCAAGCGAGTGGGCGACCACCTGGCGACCGCCCCGCGCACCGGGCTGCCAGCCGGAGGGTGAGTCGTACGGCATGAGCGATCCAGGCCAGGACCACTCCACCGGCACTGACACCGACACCGACCTCGCCGCCGGCTTCGGCTTCCCCGTCGATCCGTCGGCCGACGGCCCCGACCACGCGCACTGGTTCGACGACGACGCGGGTCCCGTCGTACGCCCGTACGCCATGACCCGCGGCCGGACCAGCCACGCGGGTCAGCACCGCCTCGACCTGATCGCGCTCGTCGTCGCCGAAGCGGCGGCCGACGATCCGGTCTGGGACATGACCCTCTCCCCGGAACACGCCCACATCCTCGGGCTGTGCCGGGGCGGACCCCAGTCGGTCGCCGAACTCGCGGCCGACCTCGACCTCGCGGTCGGGGTCGTGCGCGTCCTGATCGGCGACCTGGTCGACGAGGAACTGGTCCACGTGACCAGGCCGGTACCACCGGCCGAACTGCCCGATGAATCCATTCTGCGTGAGGTGATCGATGGCCTTCGGGCGCTTTAGCCGCACCGGTGCCATGCACGCGGTGTCGCCGGTCGAACCGCTGACCTTGAAGATCCTGGTCGCGGGCGGCTTCGGGGTGGGCAAGACCACCCTGGTCAGTGCGGTGAGCGAGATCAGACCGCTGCGGACCGAGGAACGGCTCTCCGAGCCGGGCGTCGGTGTCGACGACACCGGGGGAGTGGAGGGCAAGAGCACCACCACCGTGGCCATGGACTTCGGGCGCATCACGCTCCGCGAGGACCTGGTGCTGTACCTGTTCGGCACGCCCGGACAGGACCGCTTCTGGTTCCTGTGGGACGAGCTGGCCCAGGGCGCGCTCGGTGCCGTGGTCCTCGCCGACACCCGCCGCCTCGCCGACTGCTTCGCGGCCGTCGACTACTTCGAGCGGCGCGGGATCCCGTTCGTGGTCGCGGTCAACTGCTTCGACGGCGCCGACCGGCACCCCGTGGTGACCGTACGGACGGCACTCGACCTCGACCCCGGGGTACCGGTGCTCCTGTGCGACGCACGCGACCGGGAGTCCGTGAAGGACGTGCTGGTGGGGGTCGTGGAACACGCGATGTCCCTGGCGCGCGAGCGGCGCCGGAGCCTCTCGGCGGGGGCCTGACGGGCGGCGCCCGTACGAGGAGCCCGCATGGCGCCCGTACGAGGCGCCCCGCGTGGCGCCCGTACGAGGGCCCGGGAACGGTGCCCGCAGGACGGGCCCGACATGGAGGCGACCCGTACCCCCGCCGACTGGGGTACGGGCCGCAGCTCTCACGGGGGGTTCGGGGTCCCGGTCGCGGCGCGGGACTGTGGAGCGAGTGTGAACCTGCCGCAGGGGGCCGTCAAGCGTTCGGACAACACGGGCTGTTCAGCGCACGGCGACGACGGCGGACCCGTGCCCGAACAGCCCCTGATTGGCCGTGATCCCGGCCCTCGCCCCCGGCACCTGCCGGTCCCCGGCCGTCCCGCGCAACTGCCACGTCAGCTCGCACACCTGCGCGATGGCCTGCGCCGGCACCGCCTCCCCGAAGGAGGCCAGCCCGCCACTGGTGTTGACCGGGATCCGGCCGCCCAGCGCGGTCGCCCCCTCCCGGACGAGCTTCGCCCCCTCGCCCTGCGCGCACAGCCCGATGTCCTCGTACCACTCCAGTTCGAGGGCGGTGGACAGGTCGTACACCTCGGCGAGCGACAGCTCGTCCGGCCCGAGCCCCGCCTCCTCGTACGCGGCGCGCGCGATCGAGGACCGGAAGGAGCCGGCCGCCGGATCCACGGCAACCGCCGAGTCGGTGGCGATGTCCGGCAGGTCCAGCACCGTCCGCGGGTACGTCGGCGTCACCGTGGACACCGCCCGGATCCGCACCGGATCGGCCACCCCGCGCGAACGCGCGAAGTCCATGCTGCTCAGCACCAGCGCCGCACCCCCGTCGGAGGTGGCGCAGATGTCGAGCAGCCGGAGCGGATCGGCGACCACCGCCGAGGCCGCGACCTCCTCGGCGCTCACGCTCTTGCGGTAGCGGGCGTACGGGTTGAGCGCCCCGGCCGCCGCGTTCTTCACCTTGACCTGGGCGAAGTCCTCCGGGGTGTCCCCGTGGACGGCCATCCGGCGCCGGGCGTACAGCGCGAAGTACGCCGGGTTGGTGGCGCCCAGCACGCGGAACCGCAGCCAGTCCGGATCGTCCGGCCGATCGCCGCCCGCCGGGGCGAAGAACCCCTTGGGCGCCGCGTCCGCGCCCACCACGAGGACCACGTCGGCCAGGCCCGCCAGGATCTGCGCGCGGGCCGCGCCGATGGCCTGCGCTCCGGAGGCGCAGGCCGCGTACACGCTGGTCACCCGGGCGCCCTGCCAGCCCAGCGCCTGTGCGAAGGTCGCACCGGCCACGTAGCCCGGATATCCGGAGCGCACCGTGTCGGCGCCGACGATCGACTGCACGTCCGTCCAGTCCAGTCCGGCGTCCGCGAGCGCCGCCCGCGCGGCGGTACGGCCGTATTCGACGAAGCTGCGGCCCCATTTGCCCCAGGGGTGCATGCCGGCCCCGAGGACGGCGATGTCGGCGACGCTCATGCCGCCCCTCCCACCGGCTTGAACCGCCAGGTCGTCCAGACGGTGCCGGCGTCCTCGTTCAGTACGCCGCCCACCACCTCGACCTCCGTCCCGACCGCCAGATCGGCGACCCCCACCCCGGGCGCCGCCTGCCCCAGCACGACCATCCCCTCGGCCTCCAGCTCCACCGCGACCAGCGTGTACGGCTCCCAGGGCGCGTCCGGGTCGGACACGTACGGCGCGGGCGGCCGGTAGCGCCCGTCGGTGTAGGACCAGACCCGGCCCCGCGGGGACAGCGGCACCTCGGCGAGCTCGCCGCCGCCCGGGCAGTGCGGATTGCGGCAGTACGCGTCCTCGCGCGGGAAGAACACCGCGGTGCAGGCCGAGCACCGGGTGCCGAGCAGCCGGAAGCCGCCGTCCGGACCGTCCTCGGTGAACCATCCGGTCACGACGGGTGTGCGTGTGCGTGCCAAGTCCCCTCCCAAGCCAGACTTCTGACGGATCGTCAGAAGTCTGTCACGGGCGGGCACCCCTGGCACGGGTTCTCGGCGAGCCACTTCCGGGCGATCTCGCCCAGCTCCGCGTCCCGCCCGGCCAGCATCATCCGGATCATCTGCGCGTCCCCGCGCAGCGACCACCCCGGATTGCCGAAGGTGGCCGGGTTGTTCCCCTCGATCAGGAAGTGCGCCGGCCAGGCGGTCCCGTACCCGATCAGGGGGAGCGCGGCGAGGTAGCGCTTGCGGCCGCGCGCCAGCCCGTAGGCGGTCACGGCCAGCCCGGTGAGCGTGCCGGTGAGGTGGATCCAGCGGGTGGCGGCCCGGGAGTGCATCGCGACGTAGTACGGCCAGAATTCCTCGTACGAGCTGAAAGTCATGCGGGCACGGTACTCACGGCCGCACGGCGGCGACAGAGACGGGGAAATCGAAATACGTGTCCGGATACGCCTCCGGCTTGTACGTGAAGTGCCACCACTCCTCGGGAAGGTTCACGAACCCCTGCTCGGCCAGCGCCCCCTTCAGCAACTGCCGGTTGGCGCGCGCGGCGCCCGTGATCCGCGGGTCGTCGGTGTGCGAGAGCGGATCGAAGAAGTCGAAGGCCGTCCCCATGCCGACCTCGCGGCCCGAGAGTTCCTCCAGGGTCACGTCGAGGGTGCTTCCGCGGCTGTGCCCGGACTTCTCCGCGATGTACCCCTCCGGAATCAGCCGGCTCCGCTCCACGTTCGGGTAGAACTCCGCCTTCCGTTCCCGGTCCTGCGGGCCGTCCGCCTCCCGCGCCCACCGCACGAAGCGGTCCACCGCGCGCTGCGGCCGGTAGCAGTCGTAGACCCGCAGCGCGTAGCCGCGCCGCAGCAGCCCCCGCTGCGCCCGCCGCAGCGCCTCGGCGGCGGGCCGGGCCAGCAGGCACACCGGCTCCTCGTACCCGTCCACCACCCCGCCGGTGAAATTCCGCGCACCGGCGTAGCGCATGTCCTGCCGGACACTCGGATCCACCTCGCCCAGCACCACGAACCCGGGCCCGGAACCCGACTCGGGTTCGGAGGGCGCCGCCGCCCCGCCGGCCAGCACCGCGAGCACACCCACAACAGCCGTCATCCGCATACCCCTTGGCATACCATCGCCGGATGCCGGCACAGCTGAAGGACTCGCACTGCTCCACCTGCGGAGCGCCGTACTCCACCCACGCGTGGCCCCGCACCTGCACCGCCTGCGGGGCGACCGCCTACCGCAACCCGCTCCCGGTGGCCGTCACCCTCCTGCCCGTCGAGGATGTTGACGGCACCGGCCTCGTGGTCATCACCCGCACCATCGAACCGGCCCTCGGCGGCATCGCCCTGCCCGGCGGCTTCATCGACTTCGGCGAGGACTGGCGCGACGCGGTCGTCCGCGAACTCCGCGAGGAGACCGGCATCACGGCCCCGGCCTCCGAGGTCACCCTGGCCGACGCCCTGAGCTCCCCGGCGGGCCACCTCCTCCTCTTCGGCCTCCTCCCGCCCCGCCCCGCCGCCGACCTCCCCGCCTCCGAGCCGACCGACGAGACCACGGGCTGGCACATCCTCCGCTCCCCGTCCCCCCTGGCCTTCCCCCTCCACACCCAGGCATCCGCGGCTTGGTTCGCGGGCAAGTACGCGTAGAAACCCCCAGCCCGCCGCACAATCCAGCCCCGCCACCAATCCCAGCCCCGCCGGCGTTTGAGGCGCGGGGTCCGGGGCGGAGCCCCGATCCTGAACCGGCACCCGCCCCCTCGCCCCGGCGACCGCCCTACAGCCCCCGCACGGTGACCCCCGAGACCGGAGCCCCCGCATCGGTCTCCACCACCACCTCGTCCCCCACCCACCGCACGGTGTACCGCTCGACCGTGCCCGCCTCGAACCCCGGCCCCGGGTCCCGGATCACCACCCCGCCACCCGTACGCCCCCGCGCCGGCGCCCACGCCTCCAAGGCCACCCCGTCACCGCCAGCGGCGCGGACCGGCAACAGGGACCCCGCCCGGGCCAGCACCGGGATCCGCCCCTGCGGGGCGTCCAGCAGGATCTGGCCGGGGCCCTCGTACGCCGCCCCGGTGGCGGTGTCGTACCACCGGCCCCGCGGCAGCCGTACCGCCCGCCGGTCCGCCCCGCACTCCAGCACCGGGGCCACCAGCAGCGCGTCACCCAGCAGGAACGCGTCCTCGCAGTCCCGCAGCCGCCGGTCCTCCGTCGCCCCCCACCACAGCGGCCGGACGTACGGCGCACCCGTCCGCCGGGCCAGGTGCGCCAGCGTCACGAAGTACGGCCGCAGCCGCTCCCGCTCCGCCATCACCTCCGCCGCCTGCCGCGCCACCTCGGGCCCGAACTCCCACGGCTCCCGCCGCCCCGCCCAGATCGCCGAGTGGGTACGGAACAGCGGCAGGTACGACCCCAGTTGCAGCCACCGCACGTACAACTCCGGCGACGGCGACCCGCCGAAGCCGCCCACGTCCGGGCCCGAGTACGGCACCCCGCACAGCCCGAGCCCCAACACCAGGGCCAGCGAGGCCCGCAGCCCCTCCCAGCTGGTCTCCACATCGCCCGACCAGCTGCCCCCGTACCGCTGCATCCCCGCCCAGCCCGACCGGGAGAACAGGAACGGCCGCTCGGCCGGCCGCAGCCGCACCAGCCCCTCCCACCCCGCCCGTGCCATCCCCAGCGCGTACACGTTGTGCCCCTCGCGGTGGTCCCCGCCGGCCCCGTCCATCGCGTGCCGCGCCGACCTCGGCAAGGTGTTGTCCCCGAACGGCGCGAACGACACCGGCTCGTTCATGTCGTGCCAGAAACCGGCGAAGCCCTGCGCGAGCCGTTCCTCGTACAGCCCGCCCCACCACTCCCGTACCGCCGGATCCGTGAAGTCCGGGTACGCGCACTCGCCCGGCCACACCTCACCGCGCACCTCCTCGCCGCGCGCGTCCCGCACGAAGGCACCCGCCGCCCCCACCGCGAGCCCCGACTCGTGCACCGCGTCCCCGGCCTTCACCGCCGGATCCACGATCGAGACCAGCCGCACCCCCCGCTCCCGCAACTCCCGGGCCAGCCCGGGCAGATCGGGGAAGGCCTCCTCGTCCACCGTGAACACCCGGTGCCCGGCGTAGTGGTCGATGTCCAGGTGTACGGCCGACAGCGCGAGCCCGCGCGACGCGTACCCCTCGACCACCCGCCGCACCTCCGCCGCGCTCCCGAACCCCCACCGCGCGTGCTGGTACCCCAGCGCCCACTCCGGCGGCACCGCGGCCGCGCCCGTCAGCCCCGACCACCCCTGCAGCACCCGCGCCGGCGTCCCCACCAGCACCCAGCACCGCAGCGGCCCGCCCTCCATGCGCAGTTCGCTCGCCCCGGGGCGGTCCGCGCCCGAGCCCGCGCCCTCCTCGCCCTCCCGCAGGACCACCCGCCCGTCCCAGGAGTTGTCGTGGAACACCAGGTGCGTGCCCGCGTCCGCGACCACCAGCTGCACCGGCATCGTGAGGTACAGCGGATCGACGCCCGGCCCGAAGCCCCCCTTCGGGTCCGTGTTCCACAGCCGGTACGCCCCGTCCCGCAGCCGCGGCCCCGCGGCCCGCCCGCCCAGCCCGAAGAACCGCGCGTCGGCCGCCACCTCACTGCGCTGCACCCACCGCCCCCCACGAGGGCCCACCGCGCCGGGGCCGGTCCCGGCCGCACCCCCCGTCGGATGCGTCCCGCCCGAGACGGATCCGGCCCCCACCGCGGCCTCCCCGGCCAGGGGAACCGGCTCCCACCACCGCGGCGGCGCCTCCCGCCGCAGCACCGTCCCGCCCGGGGTGCGCACCTCCACCGCCCCGTGCCGGGACACCGCCACCGTCACCCGCTCCGACACCACCCGCCAGCCGCCCCCGGTGTCCGGCTCCAGCACCGCCCGCGGATCCGGCTCCGGCCCGTCGCCCACCACCGCGTACGAGGGCGTCGGCCCGGCCCCGTCCCAGCCCCAGAACACCGCGCCGCCCGCCATGACCCGTACCAGCAGCTCCGAGCGCGCGAACCGCAGCACACCCCCGCCCGGGCGGGGCTCCGTACCGGTCAGCAGCCCCGGCACGCGCGCCCGCTCCGCGCCCCGGCGCGGGAGCCCCACCGCGTCCGCACGCCGGTGGCGCCACGCCGCCCGCCAGGCACGCCGCCCGCGCTCCGAACCGATGTCCTTCACCGCACGCACCAGATCACGACCGTCCATGGAGATCACCCTGCCACCGGCCCCCGGCCGAAGGGGCTGCGTTCAACTGCCGTTCACCCGCGGGGTGACCGCCCGCGACCAGCGGCGGCCCACATACCGCCGACCCCGTGAGCGGCGATGACGACTCTGGTGCGGATGTCGATCACATGGCATCGTCCCTGTGAGCCGTCGCGCGGACACCCACCGGGCGATGGCACCGTACGCACACGAAGCGCGAGCCGCAGACTTGACCGGGAGCCGACCCATGACCTCAGCCACGCAGCCGGAACCCCTCTGGGCGCCGGGCCCCGACCGGATCGCCGCGGCCCGCATCACCGCCTTCCAGGCCTGGGCCGCGACCCGCTTCGGAGCCCCCGCCGACGGCGGCTACCCGGCCCTGCACAGCTGGTCCGTCGACGAGCTCGACACCTTCTGGCAGGCCGTCGCCGAGTGGTTCGACGTCCGCTTCACCACCCCGTACGAGTCCGTCCTCGCCGACCGCTCCATGCCCGGCGCCCGCTGGTTCACCGGCGCCACCCTCAACTACGCCGAGCACGCCCTGCGCGCCGCCGAGGACCCGGCCCGCGCCGACGACCCGGCCCTGCTGTACGTGGACGAGACCCATGAGGTCACCCCGGTCACCTGGGCCGAGCTCCGCCGCCAGGTCGGCTCGCTCGCCGCCGAACTGCGCGCCCTCGGCGTGAGCCCCGGCGACCGGGTCAGCGGATACCTGCCCAACATCCCCGAGGCCACCGTCGCCCTCCTCGCCACCGCCGCCGTCGGCGGCGTCTGGACCTCCTGCGCCCCCGACTTCGGCGCCCGCAGCGTCCTCGACCGCTTCCAGCAGGTCGAACCGGTCGTCCTGTTCACCGTCGACGGCTACCGCTACGGCGGCAAGCAGCACGACCGCCGCGACACCGTCGCCGAACTCCGCGCCGAGCTCCCCTCCCTGCGCGCCGTCGTCCACATCCCGCTCCTCGGCACGCCCGCCCCCGACGGCGCCCTCGACTGGTCCGCCCTCACCGCCGCCGACGTGGTGCCCGTCTTCGAGGCGGTCCCCTTCGACCACCCCCTCTGGGTCCTCTACTCCTCCGGTACGACGGGCCTGCCCAAGGCCATCGTCCAGTCCCAGGGCGGCATCCTCCTCGAACACCTCAAGCAGCTCGGCCTGCACTGCGACCTCGGCCCCGAGGACCGGTTCTTCTGGTACACCTCCACCGGCTGGATGATGTGGAACTTCCTCGTCTCCGGACTGCTCACCGGTACGACGGTCGTCCTCTACGACGGCAGCCCCGGCTACCCCGACACGGGCGCCCAGTGGCGCATCGCCGAGCGGACGAAGGCCACCCTCTACGGCACCTCCGCCGCCTACGTCATGGCCTGCCGCAAGGCCGAGGTCCACCCGGCGCGCGACTTCGACCTCTCCGCCGTGAAGTGCGTGGCCACCACCGGCTCCCCGCTCCCGCCCGACGGCTTCCGCTGGCTCCACGACGAGGTCGCCGAGGACCTCTGGATCGCCTCCGTCAGCGGCGGCACCGACGTCTGCAGCTGCTTCGCCGGCGCGGTCCCCACCCTCCCCGTCCACATCGGCGAGCTCCAGGCCGCCTGCCTCGGCACCGACCTGCAGTCGTGGGACCCGTCCGGCAAGCCCGTCATCGGCGAGGTCGGCGAGCTCGTCGTCACCAACCCCATGCCGTCCATGCCGATCCACTTCTGGAACGACCCCGACGGCAGCCGCTACCGCGACAGCTACTTCGAGATGTTCCCGGGGATCTGGCGCCACGGGGACTGGATCACGATCACCGACCACGGCTCGGTGATCATCCACGGCCGCTCCGACTCCACCCTGAACCGCCAGGGCGTCCGGATGGGGTCCGCCGACATCTACGAGGCCGTCGAGCGACTCCCCGAGATCAAGGAGTCCCTGGTCATCGGCCTGGAGGAGCCGAACGGCGGCTACTGGATGCCGCTCTTCGTCCACCTCGCCCCCGGCGCCACCCTCGACGACGACCTGCGCGCCCGGATCAAGGCGACGATCCGCGAGGAACTCTCCCCTCGCCACGTCCCCGACGAGATCATCGAGGTCCCCGGCATCCCGCACACCCTCACGGGCAAGCGCATCGAGGTCCCGGTCAAGCGGCTCCTCCAGGGCACCCCCCTGGCCAAGGCGGTCAACCCGGGTTCCGTGGACAACCTCGACCTCCTCCACTTCTACGAGGAGCTGGCCCGCACCCGCGGCTGAGGAAGTCGTCACTGTCAGTGGCGATGATTACTCTGAGTGAGCAGAAGATCGCGTCACTCAGGGGGAACCATGCCACCGCGCAAGAACGACCACGACACCGACAGGCGCCGCACGCTGCGCCGCGAAGTCCCCAGCACCCTCGGCCTGCTGGCCGACGCCGGGGACTTCGCGGCCATGTGCGGCTACCGCAGCTTCACCTTCGACCACCCCGCCGACTACGCCGATTACCTCCGCCACGTCGACGGCCTGCTCCGGTCCCTCGCGGCCCGCGGCATCCACACCACCGTCGCCCTCTTCGACCCCGACGCGTACGCCGAGTACTGCGGGGAACACGGCCTCGATCCCGACACCGCCGAGACCCGCACCCGCTTCACCGCGGAACTGGCCGGCGGCAGCGCCGTCCTGCCCTACACCGGGCAGCCCGTCGACGAGATCGTCCCGCTCCTCATCGACGAGGCGGTCCGCCAGGCCACCTGGGAGTACGCCACCACCCTCCTCGCCGGAATCGGCCGCTGCGCGGACTGCGGCGAGGACATCGGCCACGCCTCCTTCGACCGCGCGAGCGACGCGCTCAAACGCCTCGTGGCCGGCGCCGGACCCGGCCACCACCACTTCGTCTGCAGCATCCCGACCGAGGCGGAACAGCTCGTCGCCGTCCTCCACGCCGACACCACCGCTGACCCCGACACCCCACCGCGCATCGAGGGCCGCGAAGGCCTCGACTTCGTGACGGTCCTCGCCGCCGGGCTCGCCCAGGGCGGACCCGGGGGACTGGTGGTGCGGAGCACCACCGAAGGCCACCGCGACAGGGTCCACGGCTGGCGCCTGGACCGCGGCCGCCTCACCGCACTCTCCGCCGCGGCCGTCTTCAACGCCTACTGCACCGACGCCGACACGGGGGAGCCCGTCGCCCCGGAACCCGGGGTCGAATACTGCCCCGGCTACGAGGTCGACGCCCCCGGCCCGCACCACTGAACGACCGAGGGGCCCTCGCCACCGGCGAAGGCCCCTCGATCCACACCACACCGCGTCCGGCTACTCGCCGGAGAGCACCGCCTGCGCGGCCACGCGCGCCTCCTCGGCGCTGTCCGCCGCACGGGCGGCCGCCGCGGCACGCTCGCACTGGGCGAGCGTGTACTTGGCGAGCGTCGCCCGCACATAGGGAATCGACGCGGCACCCATCGACAGGGAGGTGACACCCAGACCCGTCAGCACACAGGCCAGCAGCGGGTCCGCAGCGGCCTCACCACAGACACCGCAGCTCTTGCCCTCGGCCCTGGCGGCCTCGGCCGACATGGAGATGAGGTCGAGCAGCGCCGGCTGCCACGGGTCCTGCAGCCGCGACACCGCTCCGACCTGACGGTCGGCGGCGAAGGCGTACTGCGCGAGGTCGTTCGTGCCCAGCGACAGGAACTCGACCTCCTGCAGGATCGAGCGCGCCCGGAGCGCGGCGGAGGGGATCTCCACCATCGCGCCGAACTTCGCCTTGAGGCCCGCCTCACGGCAGGCGTCCGCGAAGGCCCTGGCATCGGTGCGGTCGGCGACCATCGGGGCCATGACCTCGAGGTAGACCGGCAGCCCCTCGGCCGCCTTGGCCAGCGCGGTGAGCTGCGTGCGCAGCACGTCCGGGTGGTCCAGCAGCGAGCGCAGCCCGCGGACGCCCAGCGCCGGGTTCGGCTCGTCGGCCGGGGTCAGGAAGTCCAGCGGCTTGTCGGCGCCGGCGTCCAGCACCCGCACGACGACACGGCCCTCGGGAAACGCCTCGAGCACCTTGCGGTAGGACTCGATCTGCTTCTCCTCGGACGGCGCCTTCTTGCTGTCGTCCAGGAAGAGGAACTCGGTGCGGAACAGACCCACACCCTCGGCCCCCGCCTCGACGGCCGCCGGCACGTCGGCGGGCCCGCCGACATTGGCCAGCAGCGGCACCTTGTGACCGTCGGACGTCGCACCCGGACCCGACGAGGCGGCGAGAGCCGCCTTGCGCTCGGCGGCCGCGGCCGCCAGCTCGGCCTTCTTCTCCGCGGTGGGCTCGACGTACAGGTCACCGGTGCTGCCGTCGACGGCGATCACCGTGCCCTCGGCGATCTCACCGGCACCCGGAAGCGCCACGATCGCCGGCACGCCCAGCGCCCGCGCGAGGATCGCGCTGTGACTGGTCGGCCCGCCCTCCTCGGTCACGAAACCGAGGACGAGCGTCGGGTCCAGCAGCGCCGTGTCCGCGGGAGCCAGGTCCCGCGCGATCAGCACGTACGGTTCGTCGCTGTCGGGCACACCCGGCATCGGCACGCCCAGCAGCCGCGCCACGATGCGGTTCCGTACGTCGTCCAGGTCGGCCACCCGGCCGGCCATGTACTCGCCGGCCCCCGCGAGCAGATCGCGGTAGGAGGCGAAGGCGTCGTACACGCCCCGCTCGGCGGTGCTGCCGACGGCGATCCGCCGGTCGACGTCCGCCATCAGCTCGGGGTCCTCGGCGATCATCGCCTGGGCCTCGAGCACGTGCTGGGCCTCGCCACCGGCCAGCTGGCCACGCGCGATCAGATCGGCCGCCACGGCACTCACCGCCTGACGGGCGCGCCCCTGTTCGCGCTCCGCCTCGTCCGCGGTGATCTGCTTGGCCGGCGGCTCGAGAACCGCCGTGCCCATGTGCCGCACCTCGCCGATCGCCACACCGTGGCTCACGCCGACGCCTCGCAGCGTTGTCTCCATTTCACCCGTCTCCGGTTGAGCGGCGGGCCGAGCCGCCGCGGTGGATGTCCGACTCACTCGCCCGCTACGGGCGGAAGCGTCACTGCCAGCTGAAGAGAGCGTCGTCAGCCTTCACGTCGCCGGAGTCGACGACGTCGGAGAGGGATTCGGCCGTCGCCTCGAGCGCCACGACGGGGCAGATGGGCGACTTGCCGGCGGCCACGACGGCAGCGGGGTTCCAGCGGATGACGGCCTGGCCGCGGGTCACGGTGTCGCCCTTGTTCACGAGCAGCTCGAAGCCCTCGCCGTTGAGCTGAACCGTGTCGATCCCGAGGTGCGTGAGTACACCGTGGCCCTCGCTGTCGACCACTACGTACGCGTGCGGGTGCAGGGACACGACCACACCGTCGACGGGGGACACCGCCTCCGAGGGCTCGCGCACGGGGTCAATGGCGGTGCCCGGTCCCACCATCGCGCCGGAGAACACCGGATCCGGCACTGCCGCGAGTCCGATGGCGATCCCGGCAAGTGGGGACGTCACGCTGGTCATGGGGGCCTCCCAGGGGTGGGGCTCATCGTGTCGCCGTCACTGCCTGTCGCGAACGGCGTACTCTTCTGAAGGATATGTCACTTGATGTTCGGGTTCGCCCGATGTTGGTCCCGATCCGGGCTGGCCCTTCGGCACGGAGACTAGTGGACTAGACCGGTGGACTAGACCATACGCCTGAATCGATTTGCTTGGGCACCATGGGGCCTGTACTGTCGTGACTCCCGCCAGGACGCCCCGTGTGAACTTCTCGCGAACGGCAGATGGACGGGACTCCTCCTCTTCATCAACGATCTTGATCTCCTTGCTGTCTTTTCGTATGCCTTTTCGGTAATGCGGGAGCGGTCAAAGGCTCGGGAAATCGCTGATAGAGTCGGAATCGCCGGAAAGGGAAAGCGCGAAAGCGCAGGAACTGGAAAGCACCGAGGAAGTCGGACACGAAAGAGTCTGATAGAGTCGGAAACGCAAGAACACAGAACGAAAGCCCGGAGGAAAGCCCGAGAGGGTGAGTACAAAGGAAGCGTCCGTTCCTTGAGAACTC
>NZ_JBEZKE010000022.1:0-122295 GCF_040651555.1 Streptomyces sp. NPDC048424
AGCCTCCGGCTCGGGCTCATGCCCGTCCGCACGGCGGTCGAGAAGGTCAGCGAGGCGTACGTTCGAATGCTCGATCACGCGTGCAGCGTAGTGCCTTCGCAGCGTGGATCGCCTTCCTGCGGGCCCGCGTTGGCGAGGAGCGGAGCGTCGCGCAGACGGCCGCCGCCGGCGGCAATGCAGCCCGCCCCCGCGTTGGACATCAGCTACCCGTGAGCGGCGCTGCCTGTGGGCTCGGCTCAGCCTTGCTTCTCGTCGCTGACCGCGGCTTCGTACGCGAGCAAAGTGTCGACGAATAGCTGCCGCTGATCCGGGGTCAGGGGGGCCAACGCCTTGCGCCACGCGGCCGCACCCGGGGCGAGCCAGGCAGTGATCGCGGGTTGCTGGTCGGCCGCGATGCCGATGATCCGACGACGCCGGTCCGCCTCGTCCTCGCGCCGTTCCAGGATCCCCTTCCGGCTCAGGTCGCCGACCAGCAGGCTCACCGTGGTCGGCGCGACCTGCAGTCGGGCCGCGAGCTCGTTCACGGTCATCGGCCCGTCGAAGAGCAGGTAGGAGAGCAGCGAGAGGTGGCGCGGCGCCAGCGCGAAGGACTGCAGCGCCTCGGGCACGGGGATCTTCTTGACCCGGCCCACCATCCGCGGCATGAGCAGCAACAGGGCCCGGACGGCGTCATCGACCTCGTTCTCGCCGCCCTCCGTTGCGCCGAGCGCCTCGGGCCTTGACATCTCACACCCCTCCACAGTTACCTTTGACTTCAAAGCTATTTTGCTTTGCTTTCAAAGTAAGCCGCTCTCCATCATACGTACCGACGTGAACGGAGTTGCCACCATGCCGCACTTCAGCGTGCACATCCGCGAAGAAGCCCTCGACGGGACGGTAGAACCGAAGCTGATCAGAGCCCTGACCGACGCGGTCGGCGCCGTCTACGGCAAGGAGTTCCGCCGCCTCGTCGGAGTGGACCTCATCGGCATCCCGCAGCACCGCCGGGGCATCGGCGGCAACCCGACCGGCAACGATGCACCTCTCGTCACCCTCAGCATGCGCGAGGCCGCCTATCACCTACCCCAGGTCCCGGACGCTCCCGCCCGCCTGGTCGCCACCACCACCGACGCACTGGCCGACGTGCTCGGCGAGGCCGTCCGCAAGCAGGTGATCGTGACGATCGTCGGCGTCCCCGACGGCCGCACCGGAGTCGCCGGCACGGTGGCCTGACGCGCGTGCGCGGGCCGGGGTCACCGCCCGGGAAAGTTGCGGGCGGCCGTCCAGATCGCGAGAGCGCGGACGAACCGGCCGATGTCGGTCTCGGTGACGTCGTGGGCCCCAGGGACAAAATAGTGCGGCTGCGCTTCCAGAATTCAGGAAGCGCAGCCGCTCACTAGATGCGGAAGTCAGGACCGCACCGCGTGGCAGATGCACCAGAAATGATCAGTCCTGCGGGGGGAGGGGCAGTACTCGATAGAAGAGCACATAGTTGGCCTCATCCTCGTTGAACGTCTGCGATCGGAGCCCCTGATTCAATTCCGACTCACTGATCACGATGGTGCCAAGGTGGTCGTCTTCATCGATGTCGTCTTCGTCGAAGAGGGACACCAAAGCCTCGCCGTCAATACGTTTGACGAGGTCGAGTTGCCACTGGCCTCCAGTTTCTATGTCCTGGATGCCTGCGAGGTGAGCACCGTTGTATTGCAGGTACGCCTCGTCAGCACCGTTGTCCTCGGTTTCCAGGCACTGGAGCCTCACGAACCTAACTTCTGCAGCCATTGCATTTCCTCCGATTCATTTCCCTCTGTTCACTCAATGCGGCGACCAGAGATTGCTCTGGGAGCATTCGCTCCCCTTTGTTTGGTGAATTCGCAGCCAGGCTATTTCCTCCGGACAGTTCAGTCCGGTTTCCTGATTGCCGCGAATCCGTGCTTCAAGTAAGCCCTGCTTGATCTACCTGGTCATGCCCCTGAATATCGGGACTTGACAGTGGGGCGCCGGAACCGTAAATGCCACGGCCGCAGCGCCGCCCGGAGTCGGGCAGCGGCCCCTGCGGTTCGACGGCCGCACTTGGCGCCGAAGCCAGCGAGCTCACCCACCACCGCGTCGTGGCCGGTCCGGGCGACGACGTACCGCAGGTCAGTCAGGGCCTTCAACGCGGCCAGCGGCTCCTCGGCGGCCAGGACGTCCAGCCGGCGGACGAGCCGTTTGTCGCCGGCCGGCGTCGCCGTGTGCGGACGGCGACGGGTCGGGGCGGCTGGGTCAGTCGCTGCTGGCGTACCGGTCGATCTCCTGGACGTAGAACGTCGGCGCGCTGATGGTGCCGCCCAAGGTGGTCTGGTAACTCGTGTCGAGGCCGATCTGGACCTTCGCCTCGAAGATGTCGCCCTTGACGACCCCGTTCAGCTTCCCGGTGGGCAGGAGCTGGGTCAGGATGCTGTTCGTGTCGCAGTCGGAGAGGAACCCGTACTTGGGGTACTTCTTCTCTCCGCACGTGTTCGCGCGGACCGAGGTGGTGCCGGTCGCGGAGTCGGCCTGGACGATCTCGCCGTAGATGGTGAAGCAGCCCATGAGGTGCGCGGTGGTGTTGCGCACCATCTGCTTGAACTCCCGGTCGGAGACCTTCTTGTACTCGCCGGTCTCGGTACAGGACGGCTTCGGCTTCGGCTGGTTGTGGGTGAGCGGCCAGGTGCCACCCTTCTCGATGACCGACAGGTCGACCTTCGTCGTCGCGTCGATCGGCGCGGCGCTGCCGCTGACGACCTCGCACACGGTCATTCCGGCAGGGGCTGCGGGCCTGGGCTGGTCGGAGAACGGCGACACCCAGGAGATGTTGTCCTTGGCGACGCCGGCCTTCGTCAGCTCGGTGACGGCGTCCTCCCAGGAGGCGCGCTTCACGCCGGCGACGCCGCTGACCCGGGGCAAGGGCGCGGGAGTCGGCGACGCGGACGCCGTGGCCGCGCTCGCCGACGGGCTCCGGCTTGCGCTCGCGCCGGTCGCGGCGTCGTCGGTCTTGTTGCCGCCGGCGAGGAGGTAGCCGGCCGTGGCTGCGGTGATGCCGACGACGACAGTGGTGGCGATGACCGGGATGAGCCAGGCCGGGCGCGTACGGGGCTCAGGCTGCGGGGCGGGCATGTGTGCGGGCTGCGGTGGTATCGGCGGGGTGGCCGCGGTGCCGCTCTCGTCGGCTTCGGGGCTGTCGGGCTGGTCGGACATGAGGTGGGTCTCCTTTGGGCGACCCCCGCGTGTGCGGGGTGCACGTCATCGGACGTGGAGGTACGGCTTCTTGAGCAGCCGGAGGCGGACGCCGCGTCGGCTGATGGTGATGCGGGGGGGGGGAACTTCGGCAGGGGCCTGTAGGAGGACCGCCTGGTGGGGGCTTTTCAGGCTGGGTGCAGCCGGTGGCCGGGCGGGCAATCGGGTGGTGCGCCCGCCGGTCCTTGCCCTTGGTAAGGACCGGTGGATGTCAACGAGGTACGGGCGACGCCTGAACGGCCGTCTCACACCATGGGAGGGGTTGACCGGCGGCGCCGCGGGCGCATCGGCGGCCGCCCGGCAGGCCGTCAGAAAGTCGTGAGCTCCGCGTTCTCCGCGGCGGTGGCCAGGGCTTCGAAGTGCATGTCCTGGTCATCTCGCAGGCCGGGCCCGTCCAGGGCGCGGGAAGGCTGATGGATGTCCTCGCTGCAAGTCTGGGTGTCGCCCTCGACGAAGGTGATGGTGATGGTGATGGTGTCAAGGAGCAGGTCCTTGATGCGGTTGTCGCGACCTCGCCGACGAGGCCCGCCAGAAGCATCGGGGTGGCTTCGATGCGCGCGCATCACCTGGGCGGGCACCCCCAGGCGGCGGGCGATCCGGTCGACGAGGACCTGCGGCGCATCGGCGCGACCAGCGAACCCGGCCAACCGAGCGAGCTCGCTGCGGGCCGCAGCCTCCACCAGGCGACTGGCGGCCGGACGGTTCAGACGCCCCCGGACCAGGTCGACAGGAGCCAGGGCGACAGAAGCCAGGGCGACCCGCAGAGCGCCAAGCGGCCCCGGGGCCTGGGCTTCGGGTGCGGCTCCGCACTCACGACGGTGCCGCCACTGGCGGGCGCCGCAGAGGCAGACCGGTCCGCGCCACTCGTTCGGGCTGCGTCCCCCGGTCACACCGGACGGAACGCGACGTCGTCGATACCCTCGCCGGCATGACGTCACTTGACGCCCGGAAAGGAGTTCCATGTCGGATCCGATGACCGTGCTGGCCATGACGGGGGCGACGACCGTCGTGGCGGCCATGGCCACCAGCGCCTGGGAGGGCACCCGGGAGCGCGTCGTCGAGCTCTTCCACCGCCGTGGCGACGAGCGGTCCACCGCGCTACAGGCCCAGTTGGACGGCGACGCGGAACTGGTCGCGGGCGAGAGCGACGACACCGACGGCGTACGCGACGACCTCGTACGCCCCTGGGCGCGCCGGATCGGCGCCCTGCTACGCGAACACCCGGAGGCCGCGGACGAGTTGCGCACCCTGATCGAGGAGGTGTCCGTGCCCCCGGCCGCCCAGAAGTGGTCGCAGCACATCACCGCGCACGCCGGCGGCACCGCCTTCGGCGCCCAGGGACCCGGCAGCAGCGTGCACGTGCACCATCACCGGCCGGCCGCCGGCGAATCCCCCGTATGAGCGCGCCGGACCCGTCGGCGCGTCAGCACGTCACCGCGGAAGGGGGCTTCGCGTACGGCGTGGTCGGCGCCGACCTCCATGTGTACGTGGACGGGCTGCCCTCCTACGTCCTGGAGGAGTGGCTCCCCCCGCCCGAGTCGGACTCGGAATGGCTGCGGGAGCTGCCCAGTCGCCTGCTCAGCGCCCGGCACGAGATCGTCCCGTTCACGGGCCGGACGGATGAGCTCGCCGAGCTCCGCGCGTGGCGCGGCGGCGTCGGCCGACGGCTCGCCGTCCGCTGGCTGCACGGGTCCGGCGGCCAGGGCAAGAGCCGCCTCGCGGCGGCGTTCGCCCGGGACAGCGCCGCCGAAGGGTGGAAGGTCGTCAGGGCCGTGCACGCCCCCGGCAACGTGCTCCCGGGCGGCGCCGGCGGCGACCTGCGGGCCGTGGGCGCCGTCGGGGTGCTGCTGGTCGTCGACTACGCCGACCACTGGCCGCTCCCCCACCTCACCTGGCTGCTGAGCAACCGGCTGCTCCACCATCCCGACCTGCCGACCCGGGTGCTGCTGCTCGCCCGCAGCACCGACCAGTGGCCGGCCGTGCAGGCCGCCCTCCACGACTCCCAGGCGGCCACCTCCGTCCAGGCCCTCGAACCCCTGCGGGAGCACGACGGCGAACGGGCCGAGATGTTCGAGGCCGCCCGCGACACGTTCGCCGCCTGCCTCGGAGCCGCCCCGGGCGCGCCCGACGACACGCCGTTACGAGTGCCCCCGCCGGTACCCCTGGACGGGCCGGACTTCGGGCTGACGCTGGCCGTCCACATGGCCGCCCTGGTCGCCGTCGACGCCCACCTTCACGGCCGTCGTACGCCCACCGACGCCGTCGGCCTGGTCACGTACCTCCTCAACCGCGAACAGGCCCACTGGGCGCGGCTCCACACCCAGGACGCGGGCCGCGCGACGGCCGCCGCCGGGCGGACCTACACGACTCCGCCGCAGGTGATGAACCGCGCCGTGTTCGCGGCCGCACTGACGGGGACCGTACACCGGGAGACCGGCCGGAACGTCGTCGACCGGGTGACCGGAAGCCCACCCGCCGCACCGCACCCCGCCGAGCGGGTCCTCGCCGACCACGGCGTCTGCTACCCGCCCTCCGGATCCGAGCCCGCCCTCGTCCTCGAACCGCTGCTGCCCGACCGGCTCGCCGAGGACTTCCTCGCCCTCACCCTTCCCGGCCACCGCGCGCAGAGCGTCTACCCGCCGTCGTCCTGGGCCCCGGATGTACTCGGCCGCCTCCTGCTGCGCGGCGGCGACGGGCGGCCGGCGCCGTGGACGCCCCGCGCTTTGATCTTCCTGGCCGCGTCCGCCGAACGCTGGCGGCACATGCGCCATGACCACCTGTACCCGCTGCTGCGGCAGGCACCATGGCTCGCCGTCGCCGCCGGCGGACGGGCGCTCGGCGCGGTCGCCGCGCTCGACGACATCGACATGGGGCTCCTCGAGGCGATCGAGGCCCGTCTGCCCCAGCGCGAGCACCCCGACCTCGACCCGGCCCGCGCGGTCCTGGTGGAACGGCTCGCCCGGCACTGGCTGGCGGCCACGGACGACCCGGACCGGCACGCCGTCGTCCACACCAAGCTGGCGAACGCCCTGCGCGGCGCCGGACGGTACGAGGAGGCACACCACTCGACGGTGCGGGTCGTCGCACTCCTGGAGCGGCTGGAGGCCGAGCGGCCCGGCTCGCAGACCCCGCACCTGGGCGTGGCGTACGCCAACCTGTTCACCAGTCACACAAGTCTGGGCCGGCCGCACGAGGCCGTCGAAGCGACGGAACGGGCCGTGCACTTCGAGCGCGTCCTGGCCGAGACCGACCCGGAGGGCCGGTTCGCCGGGCTCGGCCCCGACGGCCGACAGGCCCGGTGGGCGCTCGCCCTCTGCGACCACGCGCAGGCCCTCGGTACCGTCGGACGGTGGGCGGACGGGTTCCGCGCCCATGCCACGGCGCTCGACGTGCTCGTCCTGCTGGCCGAGCAGGACGCCGAACGGCACCGCAACGACCTCGGCGCGACCCTCCTCAACATCGGTGCCGACCTCTCCACTTCAGGGCGCGGCGGCGCCGCGGTCGCGGCGACGGAGGGAGCGGTGCACCTCCTCGGGCCCCGGACGGCCGGCGACCCGCCCGACCATCCCGGGACCTACGCACTGGCCCTGTCCAACCTCTCCGGCCTCCTGCTCACCTGGCGCCATGCCCTCCCCGTCGGCACCGACTGGCGGACCCGGGCCCTCGACGCGAGCACCCGGGCGGTCGCGATGAACCGGCAGCGTGCCGAGGCGAACCCGGACGCGCTGGCCCCTTCGCTGGAACAGTCCCTGCGGGCCCACGCCGGCGCTCTGGAAGCGAAGGGCCGCGCCGCAGAGGCACGTACGGTCCGCGCCGAGGCCGACGAGCTGCGCAGCCGCATGCGACCACCGCCCGACGTGAGCGGCGTGCCCCGAGCGCACTACGGACCGCAGCAGGCCCACGAGGCGACCGACGCCTTGGAGACCGCCGTCTACCGGTACATGGCGCGGATCAAGGCACCGGTCTACGCCCGGCGCCTCATCGCCCTGCTCCTCCCCGTGGCGGCACGAGAAGGCGCCACAGGGCTCGCCGCGCGCACGGAGATCACCGACGCGTACCGGCGGCTGGCCGAGGACGGCTTGACGAGGGACCGCCTCGATCACGCGGAAGCGCTCGTCCGGCTGGCTCTCCATCGTCGGGCGATGGGGCGTGACACGGGGGTCGAAGAGCCGTTGTGCCGTGCGGTCGGGGTGTACGAGGACCTGATGGCGGCAGCCGGCGACCCCGGCGCGTACCGCGAGGACGTGGTCCGCACCCTCGAGCTCCTGGCGCGGTTCCACGAGGAGACGGGCGCGGCGGCGGAGGCCGGCGCGGTGCGCCGGAGGATCCGCCGGCACCGCCCGCCGTGGCGGTGGCTCGCCCGTCCGGCGCAACGCCAAGCCCCTTGAGGCACCATCAGCAGCAGCCCAAGGCGGTCCGTGGCGCGGATTCGCGTTCCCGGAGCTCTTGACGCTCTCGGCGCCCACGCCCTTTAGAGCAGGTGCTGTTCGCGGGCCCGGGTGGCGGAGATGAGACCGGCCAGGGAGGTGCGGGTCTCCGAAAGCGCGGAGATCCGGTCCTCCAGGCCCTCGAGGTGTTCCTGGAGGGTCTCCAGCTTGCATCCGGCGACCGTGCCGTCCGGGCTGATGCACGGCTGCAGGTCGCGGATGACGCGGGTGGGCAGGCCGGCGTCCAGCAGTGCGCGAATGCGCCGGACCACGGTGGGGGCGCTGTCGTCGTAGCGGCGGTGGCCGCTGTCGAGGCGGTAGGACTCCAGGAGGCCCTGCTCCTCGTAGTACCGCAGCAGTCGGACGGAGGTCCCCGTTTCTGCGGCGAGCTCGCCGATCTTCATGTGGCGCTCCTCACAACCCCTTGAATCTCACATGGGTGTGAGATCTTAGCGTGAGGGTCATGACGAACACAGATCGCCCCATATCCCTCTACGGGTTCCTGCGCCCCAGGCCTGAGCGCACGGACGAAGTGCGGCGCATCCTGTCCTCTTTCGTGGAACCCACCCGGCTTGAGCCCGGCAACCTGCAGTACCACCTCCACGAGCACGAGGACGGCCGCTTCTTCCTGTACGAGGTCTGGCGCTCCCAGGAAGACCTGGACCGGCACAACGCGACGCCCCCGCTGCGCGCCTTCCTCGAGAATCTGTCGACCTTCCTGGAGGCAGCCCCGGAGGGCTACTTCGACACCATGCTCAGCCCGTACCCCGAGGCGGAACCGGTGCCCGCCTGAGAAGGACTGCGACGACGGCCCCCGACTTCGAGGTGCCCGCCTGCGCCACGGGCTCCGCGGGTCTCAGCCCGTGAACAACTGCCGCAGTTTCAAAACCAGTTCGTACATCCTGTACGCGAAGGGGGTGCCGACCCACAGCCAGGCGACGAGGAACAGGGCGCGGCGGCGGCCGGTCACGGGGGCGCTCCCTTCTGCGGGACGGGCACGGCCTCCGGTCCGACGGCCGGCGGCTGGTGGTGCCGGGGGTCCACGGGCCGTACGAGCTCGTTGGCGGCGAAGCCGACGGCGAGGAGGCCGATCATGACGAGGAAGGACGTGCCGTAGAGGGCGGGGCCGGTGCGCCCGGCGGCCTCGCCGGCGTCCGCCACGGTGTTGACGATCAGGGGGCCGAGGATTCCGGCCACCGACCAGGCGGTGAGCAGCCGGCCGTGGATCGCACCGACCTGGTGGACGCCGAAGAGGTCCTTCAGGTAGGCCGGGATCGTGGCGAAGCCCCCTCCGTAGAAGGACAGGATGACGGCGGCGCAGCCGATGAAGAGGAAGGTGGAGGAGTTCCCGGAGAGCGCGATGAGCAGGTACATCAGCGCGCCGCCGCCCAGGTACACCCGGTAGATCCGCTTGCGGCCGATGACGTCGGAGGCGGACGACCACACGAGGCGGCCCAGCATGTTGGCGAGCGAGAGCAGTCCGACGAAGCCCGTGGCGGCGCCCGCGGCGACCGGTGCCGGTGTGTCGGCGAAGAAGTCCACGATCATCGGGGCGGCCCGTTCCAGGATGCCGATGCCCGCCGTGACGTTGGCGCACAGGACCACCCACAGGCACCAGAACTGCGGGGTGCGCAGGGCCTCTCGGGCGGAAACCTGGGCGCCGGTCACCAGGGGTGCAAGGGGCTCCAGGGGTGCCAGGGGTACCAGGGGTGCCAGGGGACGGTCGTCGGCCGCGGCGGGCGCCGGGCCCGGCCGCTCCGGCGGCGCCCAGTCCTGCGGCGGCAGCCGTACCAGGAACACCCCGAGGGTCATGAAGACCCCGTACCCGACTCCCATGACCAGGAAGGTCTTCGCGATGCCGGTGGCGTCCCTCCCGAAGGTGTCCAGCAGGTACGCCGACCAGGGCGCGGCGATCAGCGCGCCGCCGCCGAAGCCCATGATGGCGATGCCGGTGGCCATGCCGGGCCGATCGGGGAACCACTTGATGAGCGTGGAGACCGGGGAGATGTAGCCGATGCCGAGGCCCGTACCGCCGATGACGCCGTAGCCGAGCACCACGAGCCAGTACGCGTGGGTGGCGGCGCCGACGGAGGCGACCAGGAAACCGGACGTGAAGCAGACCGCGGACACGGTCATCGCCCAGCGCGGCCCGTTGCGTTCCACCAGGGTGCCGCCGAAGGCCGCCGACAGTCCGAGCATGACGATCGCCAGTTGGAACGGTACGGCGGACGCGGTGCCGGAGAGTCCGAGGGAGGCTTCCAGCGGCGGTTTGAAGACGCTCCAGGCATAGGCCTGGCCGATGGCGAGATGGATGGACAGGGCGGCGGGCGGAACGAGCCAGCGGCTCCATCCCCGGGGTGCGGGGGTACGCAGTCCGGCGAGCATGCCGCGGACCGTACCGCATCCCGGACCAACGGCGCGGGGGCAGCGGAAAATGCGGTGCCCCCGGGCCGGCCCGCGATCTAGACTCGCCGTACGCGCTGCCGACAGGGCACCGCGCGCCTCATACCGAGTGAAGAGAAGGGGAGTCCGGCCATGCGCACGCACCGCACCGCCGTCTTCGCTCCCCCGTCCCGGTACGACGTGATCCCGGTGTCTCGCAGCGCGCGGTGCCGGCCGCGCGGCCGTCACCGTACCCCCGTGACGCACTTCTAGATCTCTTCCAGATCTCTTCGGGTTCCCTCCACTTCCCGCTTTCCGCTTTCCGTTTCCCGCTTCCTGTACGCCACCTCCTGCCCGGGCCTCCTCCGGGCGCGGCGGCAACGGCGCCGCGGCGACGGCGCTGCGGCTGCGGCTGCGGCTGCGGCTGCGGCTGCGGCTGCGTGGCGGGGCCCCGAGGATCGCGTACGGGAATCGCGCCGCCCCTTTCTCTCTTCACTCGAAAGGCCTAGGGCCATGCGCGCCAACGGGCGACCCCTCACCACCACTTCCCTCACCGCCGTCCGCAATCTGGGCATCCTCGCCCACGTCGACGCCGGCAAGACCACCGTCACCGAGCGCATCCTGTTCGCGACCGGCGCCATCCACAAACGCGGCGAGGTCCATGCCGGAACGACGGTCACCGACTACGACGCCCAGGAACGCGACCGCGGCATCACCATCTTCGCCGCGGCCGTGAGCTGCACCTGGGACGGACATCGCGTCAACCTGATCGACACCCCGGGGCACGTCGACTTCTCCGACGAGGTCGAGCGTTCCCTGCGGGTGCTGGACGGGGCGGTCGCGGTGTTCGACGCCGTCGCCGGGGTCGAACCGCAGAGCGAGTCGGTGTGGCGGCAGGCCGACCGGCACGGTGTGCCGCGGATCGCGTTCGTCAACAAGCTGGACCGGGCCGGCGCCGACCTCGACACGGCGGTCGCGTCGATCCGCGAACGGCTGGGCGCCGTACCCCTCGTGGTGCAGCTGCCCATCGGACGGGAGGACGCGTTCACCGGCGTCGTCGACCTGCTGGCGATGCGCGCGCTGCACTGGCACGCCGGCTCCGACACGTACGAGACGGGGCCGGTCCCCGAGCCGCTGCGCGAGGAGGCGGACCGGCGGCGCCGGCTCCTGGAGGAGACGGTGGCGGAGCTGCACGCCGACGCGCTGGAGGAGTTCTGCGCCACCTCGGCGCTGACCGGGCGGACGCTGGCCCGCGCCCTGCGCGAGCTGACCCTGCGCGGGGACGGCGTCGTGGTGCTGTGCGGCTCGGCGTACCGCAACCGCGGGATCGAGCCGTTGCTGGACGCGGTCCTGGCGTACCTGCCCTCGCCCGCCGACATGCCGCCCGTACGGGGGATGGCGGACGGCGCGGAGCAGGAGCGCGCGCCCGATCCGGCGGAGCCGTTCACGGCCCTCGCCTTCAAGGTGACGGCGACCGCGACGGGGCGGCTCACCTATCTGCGGGTGTACGCGGGCACGTTGCGCAAGGGCGCGACCGTACTGGACGCGGCCACGGGCCGTACGGAGCGGGTCGGCCGGATCCTGCGGGTCCAGGCCGACCGGCACGAGGAACGGGAGGAGGCGGTGGCCGGTGACATCGTCGCCGTGATCGGGCTCAAGGCCGCGCGGGCGGGCACGACGCTGTGCGCGCCGGGGGCCGCGCTGGTCCTCGAACCGCCCTCGGTGGCCGAACCGGTGGTGTCGGTCGCGGTCGAAGCCCGTCGCAGCATCGACACCGGGCGGCTCTCGGCGGCCCTGGCGCGGCTCGCCGAGGAGGACCCTTCGCTGGTGGTCCGCTCCGACGCGGAGACCGGGCAGACCGTGCTGTCGGGGATGGGTGAACTGCACCTGGAGGTCGCGGCGGAGAAGATCCGCAGCGGCCACGGGGTGGAGGTCGTCGTCGGCCGGCCGCAGGTCTCCTACCGGGAGACCGTCGTGCGCGGGGTGACGGGCCTGGTCTACCGGCACGTCAAACAGGACGGTGGCGCGGGCCAGTTCGCGCACGTCGTCGTCGATGTCGAGCCCTTGGAGGAGGCCGCCTTCGAGTTCCGGTCGACGGTCGTCGGCGGGCGCGTACCGCAGGAGTACGCGCGTGCCGTCGAGGCCGGATGCCGGGACGCCCTCGCCGAGGGCCCGCTCGGCGGCCATCCGGTGACGGGGCTGCGGGTCACGCTCACCGACGGCGCGACCCACTCCAAGGACTCCTCGGAGATGGCGTTCCGGGCGGCGGGCCGGTTCGCGCTGCGCGAGGCGCTGCGCCTGAGCGCGGTGGAACTGCTGGAGCCTGTCGTGGAGGTGACGGTGACCGTTCCGGAGGACGGGGTGGGCGGTGTGCTGGGTGACCTGGCGGCCCGCCGCGGCCGGGTCTCGGGGTCCACGGCGGGCTCGGGGACCGCGGTGATCACGGCGACCGTGCCGCTGGCCGAGCTGTTCGGCTACGCGTCGCGGCTGCGCGGCCGCACCCAGGGCCGGGGCACCTTCACCACCCGCCCGGCCGGTCTCGCGCCGGTACCGGCCTCGGTCGCGGCAGCCCTGCCGGCCCGCTGACCGCCTCGCGCTAGTCTGCGTGGACCCCTCGGGTCCACGCAGACAGGCAAGGTGAACATGTTCGAGCCGGTGCAGGAAAATCCCTACCCCGACAGCCACGTCCTGGGCGAGGGCCCCGAGCCGCACCCGCTGCTGCGGCCCGTGCTGCCCCTGCTCGGGCGCTGGCACGGTCGGGGGCAGGGCGAGTACCCGACGCTGGAGAAGGACTTCCGGTACGCGCAGGAGGTCACCTTCAGCCACGACGGCCGCCCTTTCCTGCGCTACGAGGCACGGGCGTGGCTGATCGACGACTCCGGGGCTCCGGTCCGTCCGGCGGGACGTGAGGCGGGGTGGTGGCGGGTGACGCCCGACGCCTCCCTGGAGGTCGTGCTCGCCCACCCCACCGGGATCGTCGAGACGTACGTGGGCCGGGTGTCCGGTGCGGACATCGAGATCGAGACCAAGGACGTGTCGCTGACCCCGCTGGCCAAGGAGGTCACCGGCACCCGGCGCCGCTACACGGTCGACGGCGAGGAGATGACGGTCCTGCACGACATGGCCGCGGTGGGGCAGCCCCTGCAGCACCACCTGACGACGCACCTGCGCCGACGCCCCTCCTAGGCCGTCTCTTTCGGATCTTGCTCCCCCAGCTACCGCTGGGAGGTGCCCCCAGGCCCGCGTCGGCCTTTGGCCGCCGTCGGGATCACCCGCGTGCCCGGCACGGGCTGCGGGTGATCCGGTGCTCGCCGTCGCATAGTCGTGGCAGGCCCCGTGACGGCGGCGGCGTACCGGAGGGAGTGATGGTGGTGGAGCTAGGACGACGCGCCGCGCTGGCGGCGCTGCTGGCCGCAGGACTGGTACCCCGCTCCGGCGCCGCGGCGGCGCAGTCGCACACCGCTCCGACGACCACTCCGGCCGCGGGCGGTCGGGATGCCGGCGGTCCTCCCGCCGGTCCGCGCCCGCCGGCCTCGCTCCTCGGCAATGAGATCCGCCGGCTGCCCACCTCGCGCAAGGTCATCGCGCTCACCTTCAACGCCGCGTGGGACGAGGCCGGGATCGACACCGTGCTCGCCGAACTGCGGCGGCGGAAACTGCCCGCCACCTTCTTCCCGACCGGGCAGTTCGCCGATGCCCACCCCGCGGCGGTGCGCGCCATGGGGGCCGCGCACGGCCTCGGCAACCACTCGTACAGCCACCCCTACTTCGGCCAGATCAGCACGGCGGAGCGGGCCGAGGAGGTGCGCCGCGCCGACGCGGCGATCCGGACGGCGTCCGGGACCGAGCCGCTGCCGTTCTTCCGTTTCCCCTACAGCTCCACCAGCCGGCAGTCCGTCGCCGACGTCAACGAACTGGGCTACGCGGCGATCGAGTTCACCGCGGACACCAACGGATACCTCGGGCCGAAGGGTGGCATGACCGTGGACGAGGCGGTCGAGCGGGCCGTCGACGCCTTCACCCCCGGAGCGATCATCCAGATGCACGTCGGCAGCAACGGCGACGGCGTCGTGCTCGACGCCGAAGCCCTCCCCCTGATCGTCGACGCGGCCCTGGCCGACGGCTACGAGGTCATCGACCTGCGCTCGTTCCTGACCGCGCCGGCTTCCCCCGCTGCCGCCGGGGCCCGGTAGGCGCCGGTCCGGCCGTCTCCCGGAGCCGGTCCGCCGCCCTCGCCAGCCGGAAGCCCGCGATCTGGCAGGTCACGAGGGAGACGAGGACCAGGACCACGAAGAAGCGGTCGTTGATGAGTTCCGCCTGGCGGGTGACGCCCGCCAGGACGATGCCGATGGTGCCCCGGGCGTTGAGGGCGAACGCGAGGGACGAGGAGAACACCCGGTCCTCCCCCGCCAGGCGCGCCCCCACCCAGATGCCGGCCATCTTGATGCCGCAGGCGAGCGTCAGGAACCACAGGAAGAACACCGGGTCGAAGGCGCGCACCAGGTCCAGGCGCATGCCGACCAGGACGAAGAACACGGGGATGAAGAAGGCCATCGAGAACTGGCGGATGGCGCCCCAGACCGCCGCTTCCCGGCCGGTCTCCTCTGAGGTGCCGTCCTCGGCCGTCTGATCGCCGCGGGCGGCGCAGATGCCCGCCACCAGCGCACCGAAGACGGCGTTGACTCCGAGGCCCAGGCACAGCAGCACCATGGCGCACAGGAAGATCAGCCGGAAGGCCACCGGGCTCTGCCGCGCCACGATGTTGGCGCGGTGGCGGGCCAGCCGGTGGAAGAGCCGGGCTCCCCAGGTCAGGCTCGCGGCGAAGAACAGCAGGCTGACGACGGTGAAGTACGCGGCCGTCGGCACGGGCGCGGTGGTGCCGATCAGGTCCCACAGGCCGACGGGGTGACCGGCGCCGGAGCCGGCGAGGCCGAGGACCACGGCGAGGACGACGTAGAGGATCACGTCCTCGATGACGGCGACCATCAGGACGATCCGGCCGAAGGCGGTGTCCATGATCTTCAAGTCCATCATGATCCGCGAGATGACCGGAATGGCCGCGACCGCCATCGCGAGCCCCACGACGAGGGCGGTCGTCGCCGTGGAGCCCGCCGGCCCCGCGAAGAAGGCGGGAACCAGCGCCGCGATGCCCGCGCCGGCCGCGAAGGGCACCACGAGTCCGGCGGCCGCCACGATCGCGCCGGTGCGGCGTTCCCGGCCGCCCGCCCGGATGCGCAGCTCCGCGCCGGCCAGGAACATCAGGAGCAGCTGGCCGAGCTGGTACATGGCGTCGAGGGCGCTGGTCACCGCTCCGGAGGCGGGGAACAGGGCGGCCCTGGCGGCGGGGGCGAGGAGCCCGAGGAGCGAGGGGCCCAGGAGGATGCCGCCGACGACCTCGCCGATGACGGGGGGCTGGCGCAGGGCGCCGAAGAGGAAGCCGCATCCGTGTGCGGCGGCGCAGATCACGGCGAGGGCCGCCAGCAGCCGGATGGTGTCGATCACTGTCATGCCGGATCACTTCCACTCGTTCCGCGGGGTGGACGTCGTACCGTTCGGTTTTACGTCAGTGCGAGGGAGTGCTGTTCAGCGGATGGATCAACGGGGGGTCGAGGCGGGCCGGTTCGGCGCGGCCACCATTGAATCGCCTACGCCCGGTCGCCGTCCTGGCAGGATGGCGGAATGGAACGTGTACTTGGAATCGGTGGGTACTTCATGCGGGCCGCCGACCCCGCGGCCCTGAGCGCTTGGTACCGCGACTGCCTCGGCCTGGACGCCGATGAGAACGGCCTGTGGCATCCGGGGGCCGGGCCGACGGTGTTCGCGACGTTCGAGTCCGGGACGGACTACTTCGGCGACCGCGCCCAGCAGTCCATGCTCAACTTCCGGGTCCGCGACCTGGACGCGATGCTCGCGCAGCTGCGCGGCAAGGGCGCGGACGTGGCCGAGGAGACGCAGGACATGGAGGGTGTCGGCCGGTTCGGCTGGGTCACCGATCCCGAGGGCCATCGGATCGAGCTGTGGCAGCCCGCCTGACCTTGCGGACTGCCGGCGCGGTGACCACCCGGGGGTGGGCCTCCGGCTGGGGTGGGCGATCCTGACCGCCGTGACCGGCTGCACCGTCTCCGCCGCGCCCGGCCGCCATGCCAACCAGTGGGCTGCCACCACCCGTTGACCGTGTCGGTTATCGTCCGTCCCAACCGATGGATCGGCACAGGGGGATGCAGCAGGTGAGCGAGAAGGACGTTCTGGCGCGGAGCTTCGAGGAATACCGTCCCCATCTGCGGGCGGTGGCCTACCGGATGCTGGGGTCGCTCAGCGAGGCGGAGGACGCCGTACAGGAGGCCTGGCTCAAGCTGAGCCGCTCCGACGCGGGTGCGGTGGAGAACCTGGGCGGCTGGCTGACCACCGTGGTCGGCCGGGTGTGCCTGGACATGCTGCGCTCGCGGACCACGCGGCGCGAGGACCCGCTGCACGACCAGGACGGGCAGGTCCGCGTCCCCGACCCGGTCGTCAGCCGGGCGGACGGCCTCGATCCCGAGCAGGAGGTCCTCCTGGCCGACTCGGTCGGCATCGCGCTGATGGTCGTCCTGGAGACGCTCGCCCCCGCCGAGCGACTGGCCTTCGTCCTGCACGACCTGTTCTCCGTCCCCTTCGACGACATCGCCCCCGTTCTGGGGCGGACCGCGGCCACGACCCGGCAGCTCGCCAGCCGCGCCCGGCGCCGCGTCCAGGGCGCGGCTCCCGCCCCGGATCCGGACCGGACCCGGCTGCGGACGGTCGTCGACGCCTTCCTCGCCGCCTCGCGCGGCGGGGACTTCGAAGCGCTGGTCGCCGTGCTCGACCCGGACGTCGTGGCGCGCTCCGACGGCGGCACGCTGCGTCCCGGCCTGGTCCGCCACGGCGCGGCGGAGGTCGCCTCCCAAGCGATCACCTTCGCCCGGTTCGCCGCAGCGGCCCATCCGGTGCTGGTCAACGGGCTCCCCGGAGTGGTCGCGGTGGCGGACGGCCGGGCGATCTCGGTCATGGCGTTCACCATCCGGGACGGCAGGATCACCGCGCTCGACATCCTCACCGACCCCGAGCGCCTCGCGCGCATCGACCTGAGCGTCCTGGAGGGCTGACCACCGACAGCAGCCGTGCGGTACGCCGGGCCCACCCGCCCCGCGCACCGCACGGCGACGGGCCCTGCCGTACCGGCTCTACGATCGCCTGGTGAGGGAGACTTCAATGGGTGAGGGGGCGGACACCGCGCCCTGGAAACGCGTCGTTCCGGAGCAAGGCGTCCTTCCCGTCGATCTGCTGCTGACCGGCAGGACGTACGTGGCGCGGCTCGACGGCCGGCAGATGTGCGACACGGACGCCGTCTTCAGGCAGTTCTACGACGAACTGAGGCTGCCCGACTACTTCGGGTGGGACTGGGATGCCCTCTTCGACTGTCTGCGCGATCTGGAATGGCTGGCCGCCGACCAGTACGTGGTGATCGTCGAGGCCGCGGACGAGGCACTGCCGGGCGACGCCGTCGGGCGGCGGCAGCTCTTCGGGGCCCTGCTGCGGGCGGGGCGGCGATGGTACTCCGTCAAGCGGCCCGAGGGCATCGGTCTGAGCAGGCTCCTGGTCGTCATGTCCTGCGATCCGGGAGCCGTTCCGGACGTGCGGGAACAGGTGCGCTCGTGCTGGGCGGAGGTCGTCTCGTCATAGGAGCGGCTTCGTCCCGTCAGGGCGATGTCAGTGGGCGCTCCTAGCGTTGGGGCATGATCTGGACCGCCGCTCAGGACACCCTCCCGCCCGTTCCGCCCGCGCAGCGGCTCGACGCCTCGCCCTCGGAGGTCGCCGGGACCGTCGAGCTGACGGCGGCTCATCTCGACTCCCGCGTCCACACCGTCGCGGAGTTCGAGCGCGTCCTCGACGGACTCGTGCGGCACGCGCACCGCGACCGCCACGCACTCACGGCGGCCCTGTCCACGACACTGGGGCACCGCTACCCCGAGGAGGAGACCGAGGCACACCGGCTCGCCGCGGTGGACGTGGTGGTGGCCGCGCTGCTGTGGCGGGTGGCGGGGTACAGCCTCAAGCCCGAGTACGTACGCCGGCAGCGCGGGCACGAGGAGTGCGCGCAGGGCGGGCTGGAACTGGTCGTCGCGGCGCGGGTGCGCGAGATCGGGTACGCGCTGCGGTCCGGCGCGCCCCAGCCGTTCCTGCTGGCCACACCCACCTGGGACACGGGCGCGCTGGAGGCGGCCGAGCTCGTCGAACGACTCGCGGAGTACCGGCGGTTGGGCGTCCGCCCCGGACCCGCCGACTTCGGGCAGGCCCTGTTGCGCGTACGGCGGGACGGTCCGGCGGCTCCGGCGGCCGCCGCGGCCGCGGACCGGCTCGGGACCGCCGAGGGCGATCGGCTCGCCGCCTGGCTCGGCCCCGACGGTGAACCGGGCACGGGGCGGCGCCGGGTCGTCATGCCCGATCCGGAGGCGCACCGGGCCTGGTCGCGGGTCGGTGCGGCCGTGCCGCAAGTCGCCTTCGCGAGCGGTGAACGGCCCGCCCTGCGGCGGGAGTTCCCCGAGGCGTTCCAGTGGCTGGGCCGCCCCCACGAGGGTTTCACCCAGTGCTATCACTGGCACGGCGGGCACGCCGTACGGGCGGCGGTGCTGCCCGAGGACCGGGACATACAGGCCCGGTGGCTGCTGCCGGGCGTGACGCTGGCCGCGACGGCCGGCGATCCGGGCGACGCCTGGATGCTGCCGCACCTCGCCCTGCTCGGCGGACCCGCGGGGCCCGGGCTGCACTGCGCCATCGCGGCGGGGCTGGGCGGACGGCACCCGGCGAGCCGTCGCCCGGCGGTGGAGGCCCTGCTGGTGCTGGCGGCCCGGGGCGAGCTGGACGCCCCGCTGCTGGGCCGCGAGCTGTCCTCGATGGTGGCCCTGGGCACGGTCAAGCCCAACCGGCTGGCGGACGCGGCCCGCTCGGCCGCGGCGGCGGGCGCGTACGCCACGGTGTGGGCCGTGCTCGCCGAGGTCCTGCCGGCCCTCCTGCCCTCGACACGGGGTGCGGGCGAGGTGCTGGCCGTCGCCGCCGCGTGCGTGGAGCGCTGCGGGGCCACGGGCCCGGTGCCGGCGGAGGTCGCGGCGGCCGCGGCCCGCAGCGGATCCCACCGGCTCGTCACCGAAGCCCGCCGCCTCACCTCCGCGCTCACCGGCCCGCACTGACGCGCCCTCACGGGTCGTGACGAAGAGAATTCGGCTGGTAGCAATTAGGTGAATTACTGACTGAATTCCCGTCAATAAGCCTCCGCTTCATATCTCGATTTGATAACAACCCGCCTCAAATGGCCTGGACCATTGCGGCGCAACGCGCGTAACTCCCCTTGTTTTATTGACAAGTGAGTGTTCGTCAAATCAGGTCGACAGGTAACGGAATGATTTCCCGAAGCGGACTCCCGTTTGTCCGAATTCTCCGAGGCATTCGTCTGGCAGGCTTCCGCGCACCCAGTCTTCCGACAACGATTTGAGGTGCCCATGACAGGACGACGCAGACGTCGCGCCGCCGCCGACCACCGCCGCAAACCGCGGAGGTTGATACTCATCACCGCCGCCACGGCAACGGCGGCGGTGATAGCCGCAGGCATCGCCTACTCCGGACTCGGCGACGGCGCCCAGGCGGTGGCGCCCGTCCAGGCCGCGGAGGCCGCCGCACCGGCCGCCGCGCCCGCCCGGGACCAGGAGCCCGACCCGATCGCCGCCGCGCCGGCCAACGAGAACGAGCGCGGCATGGTCTACGACGGCCTCCAGGCCGCGCCGAAGGGCGACCGGTGCGTCGGTGTCTACCGCACCGACACCGGCCTGTGCACCCACGGCCCCGACGCCCCGCCCAAGGGCGTCGACATCACCAAGGACATCGCCCCGGCCGTCAAGGAGACCGCTCCGGCGGCCGATCCCTCCCGCCCCGCCGCCGAGGACCCGGCCTCCAAGGAAGGGGGCGGGCGTCCTCAGGACGCGCCCGCCGCCGATGCCGCGGCGACCAAGGCCAAGGCACCCGAACCGGCCGCCGCCGGTGGCAGCCAGGCCGTCGCCGCGGGCCCCTCGGGCCAGACCGTCCAGTGCGACGGCGACGGCAGCACCGGCAACCGCGTGCAGGTCGTGTACGTCCACGCCCCCGGCAAGGACCGCTACTCCGAGTACGTCGCCTCGTTCCGCAAGTGGGCCGCCGACGCCGACCTCATCTACTCGGCGAGCGCCCAGGAGACCGGCGGCGTGCGCCACATCCGCTACGTCACGGCCGCGGACTGCACCCCCACCGTGCTCAACATCGAGCTCCCGGCCTCGGCCCTGGCCGAGTTCAGCGCGACCAACAACGCGCTCGCCGGCAAGGGCCTCGACCGCCGCGACCGCAAGTACATGATCTTCGCGGACACCCAGGTCTACTGCGGCATCGGCACCTTCGCGGGCGACGAGCGACCCGGCCAGGCCAACCAGAGCAACTTCGGCCCGTCCTACGGCCGTACGGACTCCGGCTGCTGGGGCGGCCACACCGCCGCGCACGAGCTCGGGCACAACCTGGGCGCGGTCAACAACAGCGCCCCGAACACCAGCCGTGGCGCCCACTGCACCGACGAGTACGACGTCATGTGCTACTCGGACACCCCGTACTACCCGCAGATGCGCAACGTCTGCACCAACCAGGCGGCCGAGAACATCCTGGACTGCAACCACGACGACTACTTCCACACCAGCCCCAAGGCCGGAAGCTACCTGGCCACGCACTGGAACATCGCCGACAACCAGTTCCTGATGCGCACGAAGGGCGGTGGCGGCACCGACCCGGGTCCGAACCCGAACCCGACGCCGACCCCGACGAAGAAGCCGACGCCCACGCCGACGAAGAAGCCCGGCGGCGGCCCGGCCGCGACCGCGGCCCAGATCCAGTCGAACTCCGTCGTGGTGAGCTGGCCCAAGGTCGAGGGTGCCTCCTGGTACCAGGTCCTCCTGAACGGCAAGCACCTGACCTGGGTCCAGTCGCAGGCGCTGCGCATCTACAACCTCCAGCCCAACACCTCGTACTCGGTCACCGTCTCGGTCCGCGACAGCTCCGGGCGGGACAGCGGACCCGGCAAGGCCGCGTCCTTCAAGACCCCGGGAACGGGCGGCGGGGCGACCACCCCGGGCAGCAAGTACACGCTCGGCAACGGCAGCACGGGCATGGCCGCCGAGGTGTGGGGCGGCCGCACCGCCGACGGCACGGTGCTCGTCGGCGGCCGTGCCAACGGGTACGCCCAGCAGCAGTGGTTCTTCGACGACGCCGGCAACGGCCAGGTCCGCATGCGGTCCGCGGTCTCCGGCAAGTGCCTGCAGCCGGGCGGCACGCCCGCCGCGGGCATGTGGGTCGCGCAGCAGCCCTGCGACAAGGGCAACAGGGCGCAGGCCTGGAAGCTGACCTCCCGCGGTGGCGCGACCACCGTCACCGACCCGAGCGGCGGCTTCGCCCTCACCGTCAGCAACCGCCCCTACTACGGGAACTGGCTGCTCGACCTCCAACGTGCGGACGGCCGCGCGGCTCAGGCCTGGACCCTCCAGAAGGCCGGCTGAGCACTGCCGCGACGCGACGCCACGGCTCGGCGGGCCCTCGCGGCCCCGCCGCCGTGACGCCCTGACGCCGTGATCCCGCCCCGGCGGACGGCCGCCCCGCGCGGCCGTCCGCCGGTCCCCCTCATCTCGACCGGAGCACCCCGACGATGCGCATACGAATCGCTTTCTCGGCCGTCCTGACCGCACTCGGCCTCATGTTGCTGACCCCTGTTGCGGCCCACGCACACGGAGACACCGTGAAGGTGGTGGTGACCGGGCAGCGGGCGGGCCACGTCACCGCCGACATCACCTGGGAGAACGACGGGGACGCCGTCGACGAGGCGGTCGCCGCCACCGTGAACGCGGTCAGCGTCGACGGCGCCCGCACCCTGGGCCCCTGGCGCCTGGTGCGCGATCCCGCCGCGGCGCCCGCCGGCTGGACCACGGCCGAGGCCCTGCCGCCGGGGTCCTGGAAGGTGGGCGTCGACGTGGGGTTCCCGGCCCTCGGACACGGCGAACTCGAAGTCGCCGTACCCGTGGTGGACCCGGCGCCGGCCAGCGGTGCGCCGACCGCCTCCGCCGCGGCTCCGGGCACCCCGTCGGCCGCTGCCCCGTCGGCCGCGCAGCCGTCGGCCTCCGCCCCGGCAGCGTCCGCGGCGCAGGTGCCGGCCGCCGACTCCGCGTCCGAGGGGGACGCCGTCTGGTGGACGACTGCGGGTGTGGCGGCGACCGCCCTGGCCGGGGCGGCCGTCGGCCTCTTCCTGCGCCGCCGCCGGCGGATGCGCCTCGGGCGGCTGGCCTAGCGGAGCCTTCGACAGGGCCTAAGCCGTGGCGTGCCGGAGCTCGGCCGCCACGGCTTCGACGAAACGTTCCAGCCCTTGTGGGTTGAGCCGGAAGAACAGATTCGGCTCGATGAGTTCCAGCTCCATGACCACCGGTCGCCTGGCCTCGTCCAGGGCCAGGTCCACCCGGGCGAACATCAGGTCGCCCGGTGCCGGAACCGCGGCCAGCGCCTGGCGCGCCGTACTGATCTCCGCCTCGGAGGGCCGGTACGGGGCGGCCCCCGGGTGCGGCACCCGGAAGTTGTCCGTCACCCCGGCCTCGGTGAGCACCGGCTGCTTGCGGATGGCGTGGCTGAAGGTGCCGGAGATGAAGACCAGGGCGCGTTCCCCCTCTTCCACGAGCCGCAGGTAGGGCTGGACCATGGCGGTACGGCCCTGGTCCAGCAGCATCCGGGCGTGGCCCATGGCGTCCGCCTGCCGGCCTGGTTCGTACCGTGCGGTGTCGCGGGCGCCCGCGGAGACCGCGGGCTTGACCACCACTCCGTGGGTCCCCGTCGAAGTCCTCCTCGCCGTAGTGCCCGCCCGGTTCGATGAAGCGCGTCGGCACGACGGGGACCCCGCGCTCGGCGAGCTCCCGGAGATAGCGTTTGTCGCTGTTCCAGCGCACCAGCGGCGCCGGGTTCCACAGCCGGGTGACCCGGGCCGTCGCGTCGGCCCAGGACAGGAACTCCTCGAGCCGTCCCACGTAGTCCCAGGTCGAGCGGATGACGGCCAGGTCGAAGCCGTCCCACTCCCTCGGGTCCGCGTCCCAGGCCACGGCCTCCGCGGACAGGCCCGCGGCGCGCAGGGCCGTCAGGACCGTTGGGAGGTCCGGGTCCTGGTCGACGCCGGTCTCGCTGGTCACGATCGCGACCCTCGCAGCCCTCATGGCAGCACTCATGCGGCTCTCCCCTCGTCACGTGCCGGCGATCACTCTTCCACGCGCGGTCCTCCGGAGGGAGGGAACCCGGCCGGTGGCTGGTGCGTCGTACCGGGCAACGTCGTGCTCATGGCTGCGGGACGGGAATCGGGTCCGAAGGCGGATGGGCGGGGCGGCGTTGGTGGAGCAGGTCGACAGCGGTGTGCGCGGCGGCGTCCGGTGGCGCCGGGCGGGCGTCCGGTGGCGCGGTGGTGATCGGTCGCACGGTGGTGATCGCCAGCGCGATGGTGACCGGTGGCGCTGGGGCAGGGACGCGCGGGGCCGCTCGGCCTGGACGCGGGGGCGCGTGACGGCCTCGCTCGCCGTCCTGACCGCCGGGCTCCTGGTCTTCCACCGGACCGTGCCCAACGGCATCGGCCGCCTCGGCAGCCTGCTGGAGGCCTTCCTGCCCTGGCTGGGCCTGGCGGTCCCGGTCCTGCTCGTACCGGCCCTGGTGCGCCGCTCGGCCATCGCCCTGCTGGCCCTGCTGCTGCCCGCCGCCGCGTGGGCGGTCCACTTCGGCGGGCTGCTGCTCCCCTCCGACGGCGGCCCCCGCCACATCACGGCGGTCCAGCACAACGTCAGTGACGAGAACCCCGATCCCGCGGGCACGGCGGCCGCACTGCTGCGGACCGCGCCGGACCTCGTCGCCCTGGAGGAGCTGACGCCCGCCGCACTGCCGGTCTACGAGGCGGCCCTGGCGGCGGAGTTCCCCCACCACGCGGTCGAGGGCACGGTCGGACTCTGGTCGCGGCATCCGCTGACGGAGGTCCGGCGCCTGGACATCAAGCCGGCCGGGATCGGGGAGGGCTGGAGCCGTGGCCTGCGGGCCGGGGTGCGCACGCCGCAGGGTGAGATCGCCGTGTACGTCGCCCACCTGCCCTCGGTGCGCATCCGGTCGAGCGGTTTCAGCTCCGGCCTGCGGGACGAGAGCGCCGATCTGCTGGGTGCGGCCGTCGCCGCGGAGCGGCTGGACACGGTGATCCTGCTGGGTGACCTCAACGGCACGGTGGACGACCGCGGTCTCGCCCCGCTCACCACTCGGCTGCGGGCGCCCCGGCGCGGTATCGCCTTCAGCTGGCCCGCGGCTCTCCCGGTGTCGCGGATCGACCAGATCCTGGCCCGTTCGGCGACGGTGGCCGAGGTCCGGACGCTGCCCGCCACCGGCAGCGACCACCTGCCGGTCGCCGCCCGCATCACGCTCGGCGGTTCATAGCCGGATCACTATCTTCCCGCGGACGTGGCCCTCCCTCAGGTAGCGGATGGCATCGGGCACTTCGGCGAGCGGGTAGCTCCGGTCGACGACGGGGGTCACCGACCCGGCCTCGATGAGGTCGTTGAGCACCTGGAGGTCGCTGTGGTGGTGCTCCATGGCGACGACGGTGCGCAGGCGGTGGCCGACGAAGGGGGACAGCAGGAGCGCGCCGAGCTGCCGCTCGTTCCCGCCGATCCACCGGCCGCCTCCTTCCCCGCCGACGATGACGAGGGTCCCCCGCGGGGTGAGGGCGCGGCGCAGCCGGGAGACGGGCCGGTTGCCGGCGATGTCGAGGATGAGGTCGTAGTGCCGGCTGCCGTCGACGGGGTCGTGTTCGGTGTAGTCGATGACCTCGTCGGCGCCGATGGACCGGACCAGGTCCGCCTTGGCGGCGCTGCAGACTCCGGTGACGCGGGCGCCGAAGACCTTGGCCAGCTGCACGGCGTAGGTGCCGACCCCGCCCGACGCGCCGAGGACGAGGACGGACTGCCCGGCCTTCACCCGGCCGACGTCGCGCAGGGCCTTGAGCGCGGTACACGCGGAGACCGGTACGGCGGCGGCCTGTTCGAAGCCGAGGTCGCGCGGTTTCGGCGCGAGCGCGTCCTCCTTGGCGCAGGCGTACTCGGCGAACGAGCCGTCGCAGCTGCCGTACACCTCGTCGCCCGGCCGGAAGCGGGTGACGTCCGCGCCGACGGCCTCCACCCGCCCCGCGAGGTCCATGCCGCGGATGCGCACCTTGGGTGCCCGGAGGCCGAAGCCCATGGCGCGCAGTGCGTACGGCATGCCCGCCATCAGGTGCCAGACGCCCTGGTCCAGGCCGGCCGCGTGGACCCGTATGAGGACCTCGCCGCGGCCCGGCACCGGCCGGTCCGTCTCCTCGAGCCGCAGGACCGAGGGCGGTCCGTAAGTGTCCTGGACGGTCGCCTTCATGAGTGGTCTCCCTCTGCTCGGGTCACGGTCTCGGAATCGGAATCGGCCACGGCGTACTGGAACACCGCGTCCAGCGGTACGGCGAACACGCGGGCGATCTCGAAGGCCTTCTCCAGCGAGGGCGAGTAGCGGCCCTGCTCGATGGCGATCACGGTCTGGCGGGTCACGCCGATGCGGCGGGCGAGCTCGGCCTGCGTCATCTCGCCGTTGGCGAAGCGGAGCGCGCGGATGGTGTTGGTGACCTTCGTGGGCCTCACCACGGCTGGAAGCCGATCCGGTAGGCGGCGATCTTCGCCATGGATCCGAGGAGAGCCGACAGGACGAACGCCAGGTAGATGGCGTTGGCGATCCAGAACTGGTCCGCCTCGGCCATGGCCAGGACGAGTCCGACCACACCGCCGATCGCGACGAAGGACTGCCCGATGTGTTCACCGAAGTGGTGGATCTCCCTGTCGCGCTGGTCCTTGGTGTTGTCCCCCTCGGGAGCGAGCAGCGCCACGGTGATGTGCAGGGCGATCGACGCGACGATGGCCGCGCCGACGCTCCAGAGCAGTGCGGCGACGTACGGCACCTGGGCGAGCGGGGTGTCCCCGGACCTCCCCAGGACCACGGCCAGATACGCCCCGTAGGACACGACCGTCACCACGATCATGATCCACGCGCGTTTCTCCTCGACTGCCACGACCACTCCCCATGTAAAGAAAACCCGACATCTGGAGTGTCAAGCAAGCACAACATGATGTCAAGAATTCTGTACACATCCGGCCGCCGGACCCTTCGGCCGCTACTCGGTGCGGTGGTGCGGCCCCTGACTACGGCCGGCGCTACGGCGCGTCGAGGAGCTCGGGGCCGTTGTTGCGGACGTTGTTGACGGCGGTCGACACCGCGCGGACGTCCAGCCGGCCACCCGCCGGAGCGGCGAGGAGGGCGCGCAGCTCGTCCGCGTCCTGGTGGGACGGGTCGAGCCAGGCCTCGTAGTCGGCCGGGGCGAGGGCGAGCGGCATGCGCGGGTGCACGCGGCCGGCCGCGTCGGTGGCCTCGGTGGTGAGGATGGTGCAGGTCGCCCACCACGCCGCGGCATCGTCGTCGTCGGCGACGGCGGGGTCGCGCCAGAACTCGTACAGCCCGGCCATCGCCATCACCTCCCCGTCCTCGGGGCGGATGAAGTACGGCTGCTTGTAGGCCTTCGCGGTGCCGGAGGCGGGCACGGGCTCCCACTCGTAGAACCCGTCCGCCGGGAGCAGGCACCGGCGCTTGGCGAAGGCGCGCCGGTAGGCCGGCTTCTCGTGCACCGTCTCCACGCGCGCGTTGATCATCTTCGCGCCGCCCGTCACACTCTTGGACCACGACGGCACCAGCCCCCACCGCAGGGGGCGCAGCCGGCGTTCCAGCACTCCGGTCTCGCGGTCGGCGCGCTCGAGCACCGCCCACACCGCGTCGGTGGGGGCGACGTTCCAGCTCGGCTCCAGCAGGTGCCCGGGGTCCGGGGGCGTGGTCCCGAAGAGGCCGGACAGGTCCTCGGGGCTGCGGGTGGAGGCGTAACGGCCGCACATGTCGTCCACCCTGCCACCTGAGCCGGCTTTCCGGCCGGTACACGCCGCAGTGCGTACGGCGGGCGAACCCGGAACGCCGGCTTCCGCACCGACCGGGACCGGGGGGCGGCACCGGCTCTCCCCAGGTGACGGCCGGTTTGCGAAACGGCCGTGGCGGGCAGACGGACGCACACATCAGTCGCACGCATCGGACGACGGCAGGGTACGCACACACATGATCACTGTCGGGGTCGAGGAAGAGTATCTGCTGGTGGATCCGGAGACGGGTCTGCCGGTCCCCCACGGCGGCGCGGTGCGGGTCGCCGCCGGTCTCGATCCGGTGTCCGCGGGGGACCAGGTACAGGCCGAGCTCCTCCAGGCCCAGGTCGAGGTCGCCACGCCCGTCTGCACCGACCTGGGGGAGATCGGCGGCCACCTGCTGCGCCTGCGGCACGCCGTCGGCTCCGCCGCCGAGGCGAGCGGCTGCAAGGCGGCACTGTCGGGAACCGCGCCGGTCAAGGGGGTCGCTCCGGTGCCCGTCACCCCCGTCAGCCGCTACCTGGCGTTGCGCACCCACGCCGCTCGCCTCGTCGACGAACAGCTGATCACGGGCATGCACGTGCACGTCGGAATCCCGGACCGGGCGCTGGGCGTCGACGTGCTGAACCGGATCCGCGTATGGCTCCCCACGGTGCTCGCGATGTCGGCGAACTCCCCGCTGTGGGAGGGGCACGACACCGGCTTCGCGAGCTGGCGCACCGTCGTCTTCGGACGCTGGCCGGTGAGCGGCCCCACCCCCGTCTTCCGTGACGACGCCGACTACGACCTGCGTGCGGCCGAACTGGTGGAATCCGGCGTCATCGCGGACATCGGCCAGCTGTACTGGCAGGCGAGGCTGTCGGAGAAGTATCCGACCGTCGAGATCAGGTGCGCCGACGTGCAGCTGCGGGCCGACGACGCGGTGATGTTCGCGGGCATCGTGCGGGCGCTGGTCGCCACCGCCCTCCGCGACTCCGCGTGCGGGGTGCCCACGCCCCTGTGCTCACAGGAGATGCTGCAGGCCGCGACCTGGCAGGCCGCCCGGCACGGCGTGACGGGACCTCTGGTCGGACCGGACGGCGCCCGCCTGGAGGCCCGCGCGGCCGTGGCGCTGCTCGTGCGGCACATCCTGCCCGCGCTGGAGGAGGCCGGGGACGTCCGCGAGGTGACCTCCCTCGTCCACCGGATGCTGCGTGAGGGCACCGCGGCCGAACGGCAGCGCAAGGCGCTGCGCGAAGGCGGCCTGCCGGCACTGATCGACCTGATCACCACGCAGAGCACCGCTCCCTGAAGGGCGCGTCCCGCCGGGCCCGGAGCTGCCGGACCTGCTCTCGTCGTGCGCCATCGGGTGCGGGACCCGAGGATGGAACCAGTCCCCCCACCCCGCTGAAGGGAGTCTTCCTGTGCTGGAACGCGAGCGCCCTGACGAAGAGGCCGAGGTACGCCGCCGCCCCCGGAGCCCCGGCGCCGAGCCCCGGGACCGGGCGGTGTCCTCGTGGCCGCTGGCCGCGGGCGACTACTGGTTCGGCGGCGAGAGCGGGGACGGCCGCGGCGGCCCGGGCGCCGCAAGAGGCGCGTCGACACCCCGTTGATCTTCCCGCCGACGGGGAAGGGGCGGAATATGCCACAAGCCATCGCCCCCCTGCGCGCCCTCGTCCGCCGTCACCGGGAGCCCGCGGTCGTACAGACCGTGCGCTCGACCGCGGCCGCCGTCATCTCGTACGTCGTCGCGCTCCGGCTCAGCGACGAACCCGCGCCCTTGACGGCTCCGCTCACCGCGCTGCTCGTCGTGCAGGTCACCCTCTACTCCACGCTCACCACCGGTATCCGGCGGGTCAACTCGGTCGTGGCCGGGGTGCTGCTCGCGATCGGTTTCAGTGCGCTCGTGGGCCTGACCTGGTGGAGCCTCGGGCTGATCATCCTGGTCTCGCTCGCCATCGGGCCGCTGGTGAAGGCCGGGGAGTTCGTACCCGAGGTCGCGATCAGCGCGATGCTGGTGCTGGGCGTGACCAGCGTGACGGACACCGCCTGGGACCGGGTGCTGGAGACGCTGATCGGCGCGGCGGTCGGCCTGCTGTTCAACTTCCTGTTCGTACCCCCCGTGTGGATCGGGCCGGCGAGCGAGGCCATCACGGACCTCGCCCGGCGCATGCGCTCCCTCCTCGGTCACATCGGCGACCAGCTCGCCGAGCACACGCCGGTCGAGAAGGCCGCCGCCCACCTCCACGAGGCCCGTCGGCTCGACAACGACATCGCGCTGGTCGACGCGTCCCTGAGGCAGGCCGAGGACAGCCTGCGGCTCAATCCGCGGGTGCGGGAGGGGCTGCTGTTCCGCCTGGTGCTGCGCACCGGGCTGGACACCCTGGAGATCTGCGCGGTGGTGCTGCGGGTCTCCTGCCGGACCCTGACGGACCTCGCGAAGGCGCACTCGACGGGTCCGATCTTCCCACCGCCCATCGCCGGCGCCCTGCGCGACCTGTACGGGCACCTGGCCGTCGCCGTGGAGAGCTTCGCCGAGCTCATCACCGCGCAGGTCAGCGCGAACGCCGAACAGGCCGAGGAGAAGCTCACCCGGGAGCTGTCTACGGCCCGCGTCAGCCGGGACCAGCTCGCCGAGCTCCTCCAACAGGAGGCGGGTGCCCATCCGGGGGCGTGGCAGCTGTACGGGGCGCTGCTCGCCGAGGCGGACCGGGTGCTCGACGAACTGGGCGTGGACAAGCGCTCGGAGCGGCTCATCGAGGAACTGGACCGGCACTCCCGCATGCGGCGCGAGCGCTACCCCCGCCTGCACCGGCTGACCCGGTGGGTCTTCTCCCGCCCGGCCTGAACCCGCCCGGGTGGCACGTGCCCTGCCGGTGACCCGGCCGCCGTCCCCGCGCCCCGCACCCGTGCCACCCGTGCCGTGGACGGCGTTCAGGCCGCTCCTGCGGTCACCGCAGCCGGCGCAGGGCGGGGAGCAGCTCCGCCTTGGCCCAGTCGAGGAAGATCTCCTGGTGCCCGCCGCCGATCTGGACGAGGGCGACCTCGGTGAAGCCGGCTTCGGCGTAGGGGCGGACGGCCTCGACGAACTCCTCGACCTCGGATCCGCAGGGGATGGTCTTGGCGACGTCCTCCGGGCCGATGGTCTCGGCGGCCTGCGCGAAGGCGGCGGGCCCGCGCAGCTGGGCGTTGACCTGCCAGCCGCCGAGCGACCAGCGGAACTGCTCGTGGGCGCGGGCCACCGCGGCCTCCCGGTCCGGGTCGTAGCAGACCGCGACCTGGCCGACGCGGGGTTTGCCCGCTCCCCCGTGCCGGTCGAAGTCGTCCAGCAGCCGCTGCTCCGGCTCGATGGCGACGAGGAGGTCGGCCTGCCGGCCGGCGACCGCGCAGGACCGGGGGCCGGACACGGCGATCCCGATGTCCGGGGGCCGTTCGGGCAGGTCCCACAAGGTGGCGCGGTCGATGCGGAAGTGGGGCCCGTCGTGGTCGACGGTCTCGCCGGCGAGCAGCCTGCGGATGATGACGACGGCTTCCTCCAGCCGCTCCAGGCGCTCGCGCGGGGAGGGCCAGCCCACGCCGACGACGTGCTCGTTGAGGTTCTCGCCGGAGCCGAGGCCCAGCCTGAACCGTCCCTGGGACAGGAGTTGCATCGTCGCGGCCTTCTGGGCGACGACGGCCGGGTGGTACCGGTACGTCGGGCAGGTCACGAAGGTCATCAGGGGAATCCGCTCGGTCGCCTGCGCGGCGGCCCCCAGCACGCTCCACGCGTAGGGGGAATGGCCCTGCTCGTCGAGCCAGGGGAAGTAGTGGTCGGAGATGACGGAGAAGTCGAATCCGGCGGCCTCCGCGCCCACCACGTGCTCCACGAGCTCCCGGGGGCCGGCCTGCTCCGTCATCATGGTGTATCCGATGGCAACCATGTCCGGCGTCTGACCCGCACGCGGTCCTTCAAACCGGTTCGACGCGCGCGGTCCGGCCTCGACTCGGCTCAGCTCAGGTGGTAGACGGCGAAGGCGCGGTCGATCACCGGCATCGCGACGTTGCGGACCCGCACACCGCCCGCCGTCACTCCGTGTTCCGTACCCAGGTGGGCGTGGCCGTGCACGGCGAGGTCCGCGCCCGCCTCGTCCATCGCCTCGGCGAGCAGGTAGCTCCCGAGGAACGGGTAGATCTCCGGCGGCTCCCCGGCCAGGGTGTCCGGCACCGGGGAGAAGTGGGTGAGCGCGATCCGTACGTCGCAGCCCGCGTCCGTCACCTCGCGCAGCGCGCGGAACAGCCCCTGGGCGCACCTGCGGGTGTAGCCGATGAAGGACTTCATCTCGGGTTCCCCGAACTCGCTGCCGCTGCGCCCCGCGAAGCCGCCGCAGAACCCCTTCGTCCCCGCCACCCCCACCTTGACGCCGTCCAGGTCGAGGACCACGCCCTCGCCCTCCAGCACGCTCACCCCCGCCTCCACCAGGACCCGCGTCACCGTGTCCTGTTCGTCGCTCTGGTAGTCGTGGTTGCCGAGCACGGCCACGACCGGCACGGGCAGTTCGGCGACCTCGGCCGCGACCACACGGGCCTCGGCGGCCGTGCCGTGGCGGGTGAGGTCCCCCGCGAGCAGCAGGACGTCCGCGTGGCGGGGGAGCGTCTCGAAGGCCGGCCGCAGGAGTCCCTGGCTGTCCGGCCCGAGGTGGATGTCCCCGACGGCTGCCACGCGGATCACCTCAGCACCTCCGAGTGTTCCGGGGGGTCCGTGTGGCCCACGACGAGGTCGGTCAGCAGGGGGACGCCCGCCAGTTCGTCCTCCGCGATCTCCCGTACCGTCGCCCGGCATTCGGGCGTCCCGACGGTGCCGGACAGGACGACGGTGTGTCCCCGCAGGTCCACGCGGACGCCGAGTTCGGCGATGTCCGCCGCGGCGAGTCGTTGCCTCAGGTGCTCGATGCGGTACTCCACCGGCTCTTCCACGGGTCCTCCCGCCCTGGCCCGGACGGCTTCGCGCCGTCTCCTGCCGTCTCGCGTCCCACGCCGTCTGGCGCCGTCTCGCCGGTCAGCCTGACGCCGCGGTTTCCCGGCGTACGGCCCGTGCTCCGCCCTCGCGGGGATCCGGCGACGGCTCCGCCGCCGGCTCATCCTCATCGGCCGGCGGGGCATCGGTCAGGAGTCCGCTGCGCAGGTTCCGCAGGGTCCGGTTGAGCAGGCGCGACACGTGCATCTGCGAGATGCCGAGGAGCTCTCCGATCTCGGACTGCGTCAGCTCCTGGCCGAAGCGCAGGGAGAGGATCTCCCGGTCCCGCTCGGGCAGCCGCTCGATCAGCGGTTTGAGGGCCGCCAGGTCCTCGATCCGCTCGTAGGCGGGTTCCTCGCGGCCCAGTGCGCGCTGGGCGGTGCCGGGGTCGGCGTCCTCCTGTACGGACATGTCGAGGGAGCGGGAGGAGTAGGCCTGCGCGGCCTGCCGGCCCTCCGCCAGCTCGGCGTCGCTGATCCCGAGGTGCGCGGCCAGTTCGGCGTCGGTGGGGAGCCGGCCCATCTCCTGCTCCAGCTCGTCGGATGCCCTGGCCAGGCCCTGTCGGAGCTCCTGGAGGCGGCGGGGCACCTTCACGGCCCAGCTGGTGTCGCGGAAGAAGCGCTTGATCTCGCCGGTGATGGTGGGGAGGGCGAACGAGGTGAACTCCACCCCGCGCGTCACGTCGTACCGGTTGATGGCCTTGATCAGGCCCACGGTGCCGACCTGGACGATGTCCTCCATGGGTTCGCTGCGGCCGCGGAAGCGGCGGGCCGCGAACTTGACCAGGCTGAGATTGAGTTCGATGAGGGTGTTGCGGACGTACGAGTACTCCGCGGTCCCCTCCGCCAGGGTGTTCAGCCGCCGGAAGAGCACCACGGAGAGCGCGCGGGCGTCCGCCGTGCTGGCCTTCCGCGGCTCGGCCAGCGGATCGTCCGGGTCGCGCCACGCCGTGTACGAAGAGTGCGAGGAGTACGAGGTGCTGGACGTGTTCGGAGTCATGAGAAGGGGCCTCCGCCTCCGACGGGGAAGTCGGACCGTACAGTCCGCTTCACACCGATTTATACCCTTTACTCGGCTGCCGACTCGCCCACTCCCCCGGTTTTCGTCTCCGCATACCCCACTGCCGTACCCGTCACCGCGGTGGCAGCCGCGGCCCGGGCAGGCATGACGACCGGCGCAGCGGGCAGCAGCCGGGCAGGAGCAGGGCCTCGGGTTGGAGGTTCCCATGCAGGCGACGGCGGCCGGCCGGCAGACTCGTCGGCTGCTGCTGCGCGGCGGGACCGGGGCGGTCACTCGCTGCCGGGACTTCACCCGGAAGGCACTCGCGGACTGGCAGTGGATCCCCGCGTCGAAGGACCAGCAGGAGCAGGACGAAGACGAGCGGGAGCGGCTCCGGGAACGGGTGGAGGACGTCCTGCTCCTGGTCTCCGAGGTGGTCGCCAACGCCTGTCTGCACGCGGGCGGCCCGAGCGAGCTGGTGCTGAGTCATGCGGCCGAGGGGTTGCTCATCGAGGTCAGCGACCGCAGCCCCGAGCGGCCGGTGCTCCGCCCTCGTGGTGATCCCGCCCTCCCGGGCGGCCACGGCCTGATGGTGCTGGAGCGCCTGTCCCGCACCTGGGGGTGGCGGCCGGCCGGCACCGGGCGGACCGGGAAGACCGTATGGCTGGAGGTCCCCCCGCCCTGGCCGCCACCGCTCGGGGACGGTGACCACGGCCAGGACGACGAGGGTGACGAGAGCGACGAGAGTGGGTGAGCGGCGCCGTGCCGGTGTTCGTGGGCACCTCGGGGTGGCAGTACGCGGACTGGGCGGGGGTCCTGTACCCGGCGGGTGTTCCGCGACGGCTGTGGCTGGAGGAGTACGCCCGGCACTTCGGCACGGTCGAGAGCAACAACGCGTTCTACCGGCTGCCCGACCCCGCGACCTTCGCCGCGTGGCGGGAGCGCACGCCGCCCGGGTTCGTCATGGCGGTGAAGGCCAGCCGCTTCCTGACGCACATCAAGCGGCTGAGGGATCCCGAGGAGCCCGTCCGGCGCCTGATGGAGCACGGCGGTGCGCTCGGCGACCGGCTGGGGCCGGTGCTGCTGCAACTGCCGCCGACCCTGCGCGCGGACGCGGAAGTCCTGGACGCCTGTCTCGCCTGTTTCCCGCGCGGGACGCGCGTGGCCGTCGAGCCGCGGCACGACTCGTGGTGGACCTCCGAGGTGCGTTCCGTGCTGGTCGCGCACCGTGCCGCCCTGTGTTGGGCGGACCGCGGTTCACGGCCCGTCACCCCGCTGTGGCGGACGGCCGAATGGGGTTACGTACGCTTCCACGAGGGCCGCGCCCGCCCCTTCCCCCGGTACGGCAGGACCGCGCTGACGTCCTGGGCCGGGCGGATCGCGGACACGTGGCCGCCGGACGCCGATGTCTTCGCCTATTTCAACAACGACGCGGGCGGTGCGGCCGTCGTGGACGCCCTGGCCTTCGGCCGGCTGGTGGCGGCGCGGTGATCCGCCCGCCGGGTGGTTTGCGGACGTACGGGGCCGGGCAGACGACGGCTGCCGCCCCGTGGTCACGAACCCGGGGCGGACCAGTTTCCCCGCGAACGGCACGAACGGCGCGAAGGCGCACCGGCGCACGGACGCCGGTCACACGGTCACACGGTCACACGGTCACACCAGGACGAGCGTGACCTCGATGGTCTTGCCGCCACCGGGGAGGAGGGCCACGGAGACCCGGCGTGCCAGGAGATGGACCAGCTCCCATCCGAAGCCGCCCTCCGACATGGCGCCGTGGTCCGCGGCGGTGCGGGGAGCCTCACTGCTGGCGTCGCTGACGCTGATCGTGAGGGTGCGGCCGTCCGTCTCGGCGGTGAAGCCGGTGAGGCCGCCTCCGTGCCGGAAGGCGTTGGTGACCAGTTCCGACGTGACGAGCAGGGCGTCGGCGATGACGGCGTCGCCCGGCCCCGATCCGCCGGGCGCGGGGGCGAGCAGCCCGGCCACGAGCACGCGCGCCTCGCAGGCGTCCACGGTGTGTCCGGGCCGGCTCTGCCGGAGCGGATGGTCGCCGGTGGTCACACCGCACACCTGCCTCTCCTGGATCGTTCCCGATCGCTGCCCTTTCGGCCCTTTCGGGCGTCTGCCCCGTGTCCCGCCCCGCACACACGGCCCGGTTCCGATGGCAGGGGTGCGGGCCGCGGAGCGGGTTTGACCAGCGCCCGAACGGTAAGGCGCGCCGCATGAAGGCACCTCCCTCCGAAGAGCCGGACCTTCGGGCCGAGGCCATGGCCCGGCTGCCGCAGGACCACACCCAGGCCATTCTGGAGACCACCAAGCGTGTGGCGGCGCTCCTCAAGGCCTCGGATCGGCCCTTCGCGCTCGCCGGCAGCGTCGCCGCGTTCGCGCACGGCGTCCCGGCCCACTTCCAGCACGACACGGACTTCTGCGTGCGTCCCGAGGACTCCGAGGCCGCCATCCAGGCCTTGGAGGACGGCGACATCGTGATGCGCCGCGCCCCTGAGGACTGGCTGGTGAAAGGCCGATCCGGAGGGGAGGAGATCGACCTGATCTTCGAGCTCGCGAGGCGTCCGGTGAGCCGGGAGCTGCTGGACCGGGCGGTGCTGCTGCCGGTCGACTCGGTCTGGATGCCGGTGCTCTCGCCCACCGACCTCATGGACAGCAAGCTCGCGGCCCTGTGCGAGCACTACTGCGACTTCGGGGACCTGCTGCCGATGGCGCGGATGCTGCGGGAGCAGATCGACTGGCGGCGGCTGGACGACGACCACCGGGCGGCGCCCCTGGCCGACGCGTTCCTGTACCTCCTGGAGCGGCTCCGCGTCATCGGCCCCCGCGGCCGGCCCTGAAGGGCCGTCGGGCCGGTCAGGCCCCCTTGCCCCGTCCGGTGACGAGGTCCCGGGCGCGGTCGACCAGGCCGATGCCCGGGGCGAGCAGCTTGTTGGCCGGCGGTGTCGACGGGCTGCCCGGGTGCGGGCGGGTCGGCGCCAGCTTCTTCGCGCGGCGGATGCTGTCGCCCAGGTGGTCCAGTTCGCTCTGCTGGCAATTGTGCCGCAGGGCCGGGAAGAGGTTCTCCTCCTCGTCCTTGATGTGGGCGAGCACCTCGGTGTGCAGTTCTTCCACCCGGCCGGCGAACTCGGCACCCTCCGGATCCAGTTGCTCCAGCTCCTTGAGCAGTTCCTCCGCCCGGGAATGGTCCGCGATCTCCTTGTCGGCGATCCGGTCACCGCCGTCGAGGTGCTCGCGGATGGCCGGATAGAGGTACTCCTCCTCCGCGACCGAGTGGCGGACGAGCTCGATGGTCAGCAGGTCGGCCAGCTCGCGCCGGCGCTTCCCGTCGGTGGCGGTGCGCAGTTGCCCGAAGTACTCCTTCACCTCGTCGTGGTCGGCGGTCAGTTCCCGCACCACGTCTCCACCGTGTCCCATGATTGCCTCCGATTCCAGATCGTCCGGTTCCAGGTCGTCCGGGCGGTCGCCCGGACCCACTCGTCGTCGCCTGCCCCGAAGGGCGCGGCCCATGCGGCACCCCTACGCCGCCGCCTTGCCGGTGCCGGCCAGGGCCTCCAGCAGTTCGCCGCGGGTCATGCCGGAGCGGCCGGGGATCCCGGCGGTCGCGGCCTTCTCGTACAGTTCCGCCTTGGTCAGGGCTTCCAGCGCGGACTTCCGCGTAGGGGCCCTTCCCCTGCCGCCCGACCGCGATCCCGAAGCCGACTTCCGGCCTGCGCCCGTGCCGCCGCCGCGGGCCCGTTCGACGCTGGCGCGCAGGGCCTCCGTCAGGTCCACCACGTTCGTGGCCTCCGCCGCGGGTTCGGCCTTCTCCACCGTCTCGCCCGCCCGCTTCGCCTCGACCAGGGCGGCGACCTTCTCCTGGTAGGTGTCGTGGAACTCCTCGGGGTCCCAGTGCGTACCGAGGGCGGCGATGAGCTGCTCCGCCATCCTCATCTCCTTCGCACTGCTCTTCGCACCGGAGGCGGCGGGCAGGTCGGGGACCTCCTCCCGGGGGTCACGGATCTCGTCGGCCCAGTGGAGGGTGTGCAGGGTCAGGATGCCGTTCTCGGACTTGAGGGCGACGAGGTACTCGCGGGCGCGCATGACGAAGGTGGCGACACCGGCCCGGTTGCTCTGGGCGAGGGCCTGCTCCAGCAGGGCGTAGACCTTGGTGTACTCCTTGCCCTTGGGACCGACGTAGTAGGTGCGGTCGAAGAAGATCGGGTCGATCTCGTCCAGGTCCACGAACCCGCTGATCTCCAGGGTCTTGGAGCGGCCCGGCGCGATGTCGTCCAGTTCCGCGGGCTCGACCAGGACGTATTCCTCGCCCGCGTCGTAGCCCTTCACGATGTCGTCGAGTTCCACTTCCTTGCCGGTGCGCTCGTTCACCCGCCGGTTGCGGATCCGGTCCGAGGTGCCGCGTTGCAGCTGGTGGAAGTGGAGGGTGTGGCTGTCCGTCGCGGTGTACACGCCGATGGGGACGCTCACCAGCCCGAAGCTCAGGACTCCCGTCCAGACCGGTCTGGCCATGCCGATCACCGCCTTGCCGGGTCTCCCCGGTTGCGGCGTCTACCCGTCCGGCCCCGCCGGAAACGGCCGCCCTCGTCGGCGCTACGCGGACAGCTCGAGGCGGTCCTGGGCGGCCATGACGGCGTCGTACGCGCGGAGTCGGCCCATCAGCACGCACAGGGTGTACGTCACGTCGTCCATCTCGCGGCGCGCGTCCTCACTGCCGGGCTCCGCGGCCAGGGTCGCCCGAGCGGCCCGGAACCGGGCGAGGAGCGTCTCGGTCAGGGCGCGGTTGGCGAGCATGGCCACCGGCGGGGCGGGTGCGGGCGCGGGACGGACCGGGCTGCGGGCCGATTCCACCGCGTGGCGCAGGGCCCGCTCGACGTGGGCCGGAAGCGCCGTGCCGTGCGGTGCGGCGACGATGGCCCCGGCCAGCTCGGCGGCCGTGACGTGGGCGGCCTTGGCCGCCGACGCGAGGACGACCCGGGCGTCCCGGGCGGAGCACGGCGTCAGAGCCATGATCATCCCCACGGCCCGCGCCACGTCCGGATCGCCCGCCAGAGGGCCACCGCCGGACGCTCTCCCCGTAGTGACATCGGAGGGATTTCCGGCCGAGGAACGACGAAAACGAGGAACCATGCGGAATCATCCCTTCAACCGAAGGCGAACGGGGGCCGTAACGGGGTCATGAAGGGTTTACCCTCGCGTACTCGGCGTGCACCTGCCGCAGGCAAAGCTTCAGCCGAGGCGCATCCTGGGAGGGACGGCCGGATTGCCCGCGCCCCGTGCATGAGCCGGCCGTATCCGGGGAGGCGCCCGGGAGGCGGTGACACGTGCCCGCCCGGGGACGGTCACCTCGTACTCGTACGGAGAGGGATGAGCCATGACCGAGAAAGGGATCTGGGGCTACGACCCGGCTTCGGGGCACGAGCCGGGCCTCGACCTCGTCGGGTTCAAGGTCGAGGCCACCGACGGCAGCATCGGGAAGGTCGACAAGCATTCCGATGCCGTCGACGCCTCCCACCTCGTCGTCGACACGGGCGTCTGGATCTTCGGCAAGCACGTCCTCCTCCCGGCCGGCACCATCCAGCGGATCGACACGGCCGAGAGGAAGGTCTACATCAACCGGACCAAGGACCAGATCAAGGCCGCCCCTGACTTCGACGCGATCAAGTACCGCGGTGAGGCGGGCTACTTGGAGGAGTTCGCCCGGCACTACAGCCAGTCCCACAGTTAGGACCCCAAGGCCCCTCGAGGACCCGCCGGAGCGCCGGAGCGCCGGAGCGTGCGCGCTAGGCGGGGTGCGGGGGCGGTGACTCGGCGCGCAGTGAGTACAGGACGGGGAGGTGGGAGTCCCCGAACGGGAGCCGGTACAGGCCGTCCCGGCCCGGGGTCAGGAAGCCGCGCGGGTCGAACTCGGCGGCGACGTGTTCGCCCAGGTGCTTCACCGTGAGGCCCGCGGACGCGGCCGCGGTGACGATCTCCCCGATCGAGTACGGGTACTGGACGCTGTCCTGCGCCGGCAGGCTCAGGTCCGGTTCGGCGTAGGTGCTGGTCACCGTCTCGTGCTGGGGCTCGCCGCCTCCGTAGGGCCAGTCGACGACCAGCGGATCGAGGGCGGCGACCGACTGGAACGCCGGATGCAGATCGACCACGACCAGGCTGCCCCCGGGGCGCAGCGCCATCGCCGCACCGCGCATCCAGCCGTCGAGGTCGGCGATCCAGCAGAGCACCCCGTAGGTGGCGACGACCAGGTCGAAGCGGTCTGCCAGGGTATCGGGCAGTCGCTGGGTGTCGGCTTCGACGAAGGTGGCGTCGAGACCGGTCCGGCCGGCCAGCTGCCGGGCCCGCTCGATCGCCGTCGGCGCGAAGTCGACCCCGGTGACCCGGGCTCCCAGCCGGGCCCAGCTGAGCGTGTCCATCCCGAAGTGGCACTGCAGGTGCAGCAGGTCCTTGCCCGCCACGTCGCCGGCCAGCTCCCGTTCGAGGGCGTACAGGGTCTCGCGCCCCGCGACGAACGACTCGACGTCGTAGAACCTGTCGGTGGGCGTCGAGCCGTGGATCCGGGCGCGCTCGTCCCACAGCGCACGGTTCAGGGCGAGTCCGCCGTCGGTATCGGGCCTGGTTTCGGGCATGGCCCCGAGGATGGCACACCCGTCGGGCGTTCCGCCTGCCGGTTTAGGGTGACGGACATGGACGGGCGAGGACGAAGCTACCGGTACGTCGGGCCGGCCGAACTGCGGTCGCTGGTACGGCCGGGGGCCGAGGGGCGGAGGATCCGCTCGGCGGCGGACTTCGACGACTGGGCGTCGACGCGGATGCCGGCGCAGGCCGAGCCCTTCACCTTCGTCGTCGACACCGCCGGTGTCCTGCGGCTGGCGCCGCGCCGCAGTGAGCACGTGGCGTGCGTCGGCGGTGGACCGGTCCTGAGCGCCGGTGAGATCGGCTTCCGCCGGGAGTCCGGTCGCTGGGTGGTCCGCGAGGTCAGCAACCAGTCGACGGGCTACTGCCCGGACCCCGGCTCGTGGCCGGCCGTCGCGGACGCGCTGGACGCGGCCGGGATCGCGCACCCGCCCGGGTTCACCCACGAGCTGGTGTTCCGCAGGTGTCCTGCCTGCCGGGAGCTGAACATTGTGCGCGATGAGGACTTCGTCTGCGTGTTCTGCGACGGGGCACTGCCGCGGGAGTGGAACGTGGCCGACGCCGCGGCCTGACCGGTCCGCGAATCGCCTCCGCGTACGCCCCCCCCCGGCGGCGCCGTCGGCTACGGCGATTCGAGCAGGCCGAGGACCGGCTCCAGTCCGGCGGGGCGCTGGTCGACCGGCAGGTGGTCCACGAAGTGCACCGGGCAGCCGAGCGCCCGCGCGCCGCCGTCCGCGTGGCGGTCGTCGCCGACCATGAGGACGTCGGCGGGCGCCAGTCCGAGCCGGCCGCAGGCGACCCGGAAGATCTCCGGGTCGGGCTTCTGCGTGCCGAGCTCGAAGGAGAGCACGTAGGTGTCGACCAGCTCGTCCAGCCCGTGTGCGCGGAAGACCGGCCGGAGGTCCCAGCCGATGTTGCTGACCACGGCCACCGGCAGGCCCCGCCGCCGCAGTTCACGCAGCGTCGGTCCGGTGTCCGGGTAGGGCCGCCAGGCGGCGGGGCTCATGTGGCGGTCGTAGAGGGCCGTCAGCAGTTCCGGCGCCGGCAGACCGGCCGCCCGGGCCAGTCCGCCGTAAGCGGCCCGGTGCTGATCGGCGCTCATGTCCCGCTCGTGCCAGAGGGTTTCGAGGTGTGCGGGCACCTGCCGGGGCGAAGGCCCGCCGGGCAGGGCGCCGTACTCCGTCAGCCGCCGCACCGTCTCGTCGAACTCCCCCTCGGCCAGGGACACGCCCGTCGTCTCGAGGGCGGCGGCGAGCCACTCCCCGGTCGACTCGATGCGCAGCAGCGTGCCGGAGAAGTCGAACATCACTCCTTTGATCATGTGGTGATCGTAGGGCAGGCCGGACCGGTGGCGGGGTGTCAGGTGGTCGGGTGCAGCCGGGACGGGGAGAGCGGTGAACCGTGCGGGTTTCCCTCCGCGTCGGCGAGGGCACTGCCCGCCAGCCAGGTCCGCCAGTCCATGTTCCAGTCGCCGAAGCCGTTGTCGAAGGGGGCCATCTTCGCTCCGCCGCTGTTGACCACCTCCACGATGTCGCCTTCGCGGACCGTGTCGAAGAACCAGGCGGCGTCCTCGGTGCTCATGCCCGTGCAGCCGTGGCTGACGTTCTCCTCGCCCTGTGCCTCGACCGACCAGGGCGCGGCGTGGATGTACTCGCCGCTCCAGGTCACGCGCGTCGCGTAGAGGACGGGCAGGTCGTAGAACTCCTTGGTGCCGCGCTGGATGCCGACGGTGTCCCCGCGCATCCGGACCTTGGGCTCCTTGCGCAGGACGACCTTGATTCCGCTGCGGGTCCGGAAGCCCGCCTTGCCGGTGGTCACGGGGATCGTCCTGATGATCCGTCCGTTGCGGCGTACGGTCATCCGGTGCGTGGCGGAGTCGGTGACGGCCTCGATCCGGTCCGCGATGGTGAACTGCACGTCGTCGGAGGGGCCTCCGTAGTCGTGGTCCCCGACCTCGACCCCGTCGAGGCCGCTGCGCACGCGAACCACGGTGTGCGCGGGCCAGTACGTACGCGGCCGGTAGTGCAGGGTCGAGTCGTCGACCCAGTGCCAGGCCCCCTCGACGTGGGGCTCCGAGGTCACCTGCAGGGCCTGCTCCAGGCGGGCGCGGGCGGGCAGGTCGTCGGCGGGGACCGGCCGGCTGAGGGAGGCCGTCACGATCTCCCCGGCCCCGTACGTGCCGGGGCCGGGCCCGAACTCGGCCGTCAGTCTGCCGCCGTCGGCGGGCGGCGCGGTCCGGAAGGCCATGGTCACGCCGACCGGAGTGCCGCCCGCGTCCTGGGCGCCGACCTGCACCGTGTACGTCTCCCCCGCCCGCAGCGGCTCGGTGTTCAGCCAGCGCTCGCTGTGCGGGCCGAGCTCACCGGCCAGCCGGCGGCCGTGTCCGTCCTGCACGGTCACGTCCGTGAGGCGGCCGGAATCGGCGAGGGTGATCTCCAGCGGCCCGCCGGCGTCCGTGGGAAGCACCTGCTCCCGGGCGGCGCGCGCCGCGTAGCCCTCGTACAGGGCGGGCTCCTTCACCACCGACCCCACCCCCCGTGCGGTGGCGAGCACCCGCTGCTCCTGCCAGCCGCTGCACAGTCCGGGCCGGAACATGCGTACCGCGCACCGCCCTCCGCCGTCTTCGTGGCCCTCCTCCAGCACCCTCCCGACCAGCAGCGTGACCGCTGCTTCCCGCGGCGGACCGGCGAGGGTCCGCTCCGTCGTGTCCGCATCGGGCGCCCGGCCCGGCGCTGCGGCGACGACCAGCATGGCCCCCGTCACCGCAGCAACGGCACCCCACGCCCTGGTCGGTTGTGTCCGTCGCATTCGTGGCATAGCCGTATCAAACCGATGGAGGGCCAAAATGATGATCATGGACTCGGCTCTGGGGCCGAACGGCACTCCAAGAGAACTCGTACGGAGCACAACCGCCCGGCCGGGCCGACCGGTTATGGACGCGTCGGGGCGGCGATACCCAGGTGCCCTCGGAGGGCCCGCCCGCCGACAATGCGCCCATGCCCATTCGCGCAGCACACATGGACGAATTGACCGCCCTCCAGGACATCGAGAGGGCCGCCGGTATCTGCTTCCGGGACATCGGCATGCCGGAGATCGCCGACGACGAGCCGCTGACGCTCGGCGAGCTCGGCCGCTACCAGCGGGCCGGAATGGCCTGGGTCGCGGTCGACGGCCCCGGTGCCGGTGCCGGTGCCGGTCCAGGCATCCCGGTCGCGTACCTGATCGCCGATCGCGTCGACGGCAACCTCCACGTCGAGCAGGTGTCCGTCCATCCGGACCGTGCGCGCCGCGGGATCGGCCGGTCCCTGCTGGAACACCTGGCCGGCGTCGCAGCGCGCGAGGGGGTGCCCGCCCTGACCCTCACCACCTTCACCGAAGTGCCGTGGAACGCCCCGTACTACGCGCGCTGCGGCTTCCGGCTGCTGGACGACGGCGGGCTCGCCCCCGGCCTGCGGGAGATCCGGGCCCGCGAGTCGGAACACGGCCTGGACCGGTGGCCCCGCGCCTGCATGCGGCGCGACCTGTGACGGCCCTTCGCCGAGCGCGAACCCAGGAGCTTCCTGCGCTCCCGATGTGCTGAAGTGGGCGGATGAACCTCTTGATACTGGGCGGGACGGCATGGCTGGGCCGTGAGATCGCAGGGCAGGCGCTGGAGCGCGGGCACGAGGTGACCTGCCTGGCGCGCGGCGAGAGCGGGAACGTCGCCCCCGGGGCACGGCTGGTCACGGCGGACCGGAAGCAGGACTCCGCCTACGCCGACCTGCTCGACCGCGACTGGGACGCCGTGATCGAGGTGTCGTGGCAGCCCGCCTTCGTCCACGGCGCGCTCCGCGCCCTGGCGGGGCGGGCCCGGCACTGGACGTACGTCTCTTCCGTCAGCGCCTACGCCGACCACGGCACGGTCGGCGCCGACGAGTCGGCCGCGCTGCTGGCGCCGGCCGAGGGGCAGTACGTCGAACGGGACGAGTACGGGGAGGCGAAGGTCGCCTGCGAAGCGGCTTCGCGCGCGGCGGTCGGGGACCGGCTCGTCATCGCCCGGGCCGGCCTGATCGGCGGACCCGGCGACCACACCGGGCGTTCGGGGTACTGGGTGGCCCGCGCCGCCCGCGAGGTGGACCAGCCCATGCTCGTACCCCGCTCCCCCGGACCGCCGACCCAGACGGTCGACGTACGCGACCTCGCGGGCTGGCTCCTGGACCTCGCGCAGCGGGGATCCACCGGGACCTTCGACGCCGTCGGGCCCGTCGTCCCCTTCGACGAGTGGGTCGACCTGTCGCGCCGCGTGGGCGGCCACGACGGCCCGGTGGCGACGGCGGACCCGCAGTGGCTCCTCGACCAGGGGGTGGCGCAGTTCATGGGACCCGAGTCGCTGGCCATGTGGATGACGGATCCCCAGTGGGCGGGGTTCTGCGCGCGCAGCGGGGCCGCCGCGGGCGCGGCCGGGCTGCGCCACCGCCCCCGCGTGGAGATGCTGGAGGCCCTCTTGCGGTGGGAGCGCGCCGAGGGCCTGGACCGGACCCGGCGGGCCGGCCTGAGCACGGCCCGCGAGCGCGAGCTGCTCACCGCCCTCGCCGACCGGCTGTCGACCACAGGTCAGTGACCTCGCAGGCACGCAGTCGATCTCACCGCTCGCCGGACCGGCCCACCCAGCGCTGGGCGTAGGGAGCGGGGAGGGAGACCGTGAGGCGGCGGCCACGGCCGTCGCCGGTGGTGCCGAGGGGGGCGGTGCGACCGAACCGGGCCCAGGTCTCGACCCTGATGCCGGTGTGCAAGGCGGCCCGCCTTGCGGCGACGGCCGCGTACCACGGGCTGCCGGCGGGCTCGTACGGCCGCATCGATGCGGTCCGATACGTGCTTGTCGGCCATGGCGTTCAACGCGGCCAGCGTTGTCCGCACCGCGGCCTCGGACGTCTACTTCGTCAGCTCGGCCAGAACCACGGTGAGCCACTCCGCAAGGCAACCGCCGCGCTCCGGAGCACAGTCAGGTGCGCGTGCACGTCCGCGAGCGGTCTGGTCCAGTCGATTTCGGCATCACACTGTGGGCGGCAACGGCAAGGGGCCGGACCCTGCGGGTCCGGCCCCTGCGGCCATGTGCGGGGCGTCAGTTCTTGACGGGCTCCATGCAGAGGACGAACTTGTCCGATTCGAGCTGCTGCGCGAGAGCGACCTCGGCAACGCCCTCGCACTTGTCGAGGTTGAAGGTGTTGTCGACGACCTTGACGACCTTGTACAGGTCGGCCACCTTCTCGGTGCAGCCCTTGCTCTCGACCTTGGGGTCGTTCTCCGGGCCGGTGACGACGACACAGTCGCCGGCCTCCGCGTGCACCGGGGCCTCGCCCGTCAGGTAGGGAAGGCCCAGGCGCCAGAACAGTACGACCGCGATCGCCACGACGACGCCGAGGATCTTCTTCCCCAGGACGCCCTTCTTCTTCGCGGGCTCGGACGGCGCGACGGGGGCGTCGAACGTGCCGGGAGTGGTGGGCTGCTCAGGGGTCTGCGGCGCGGGAGGCGTGGCCATGAAGGGTTCCTTGGGGACGTGTACGAGATCGAACGCGCGTACGCTACCGGCTCCTGAACACACAAAAGGGACTCTTCCCTTCCACTTTCCAATCAGATACGCAGTCGTGATCCCTGCCGACCCGTCAGGCCACGCCGCCGGATCCCGGCCTACCGGCTGGGCCCGGGCCCGTGTACGGGTCTGAAGGGTGTTGCATACGACTCAGTACGGGCATTTCGCCTGCATGGAGGAGTGTGAGGGCCGAGCAGGTTCGGTCGGTGAGCTGGATGGACGGGTAGCGGGTGAGGTGGCCCATCCGGGAGAGGAACAGCCGTGGCTGCGCACCGGCTTGCGATACGCCCTTGTCCCGGCCTGCCTCCGGCTCCGCGGCTTGTGCGGTGGTGCGGGTGCGGCCGGTGTGGTGGAGCGGCTCGACGGGTACGGGGTGCAGGACGTGCTCGGCTGCACCGAGGCCGTCGCGGATCTTCCGGCTCCTGGGTTCCAGCCGCGGTCGGGCACGGAGTCGGGGAGCAGCGGCGCTGTCCTGCGCGCGGAAGCTTCGACTGCACCCCGCATCCCTACGCCGCCAAGACCCGCGAGAGTGCCGACCGGCTGGCCGGAGTCCTCGAGGACATCGCCACCAACGGCCTCCCGTCGGTGGAGGAGTGCACACCCTGGGAGGAGCTGCGGGAGGCGCACCTCACCCGGCTCGCCGCCCAGCGGCCTGCCGTCGCCTGATGGCCTCACGGCGCGCCCAAGCTGCGATCCGCTCCAGCACACCGGCGGCGCGCAGCGCGGGCCACGCGCCGGCCTGCACCACGGTGCCCGGCCTCGACGGGGTCGAGGCCGCCCAGCCAGGCCGGGGTGGTGCTGGCACCACCCCGGATACGGGCATTGGGGGGATCGTCCGGTGGGCCGGGTTCTCTGAGGATCGGGGTGTAACCGAATCGCTCCGACCGGGGGAACCATCCACATGCACCTCTTCAAGAAGCCCGCGCGGTGGGCCACGGCCGCCGCGTGCGGGCTGCTCGCCCTCGCCGCCCTGCCCGCGTCGCCGGCGAGCGCCGCCGGGGCGAAGGCCGGCGCGCCGGCCGTGCCCGCGCGGTACGCGCAGCAGCGCCTCGACTGGCAGCCGTGCCAGTCCGGTGCGCTGGAGTGTGCCTCCATGACGGTGCCGCGCGACTGGTACCGCCCGGGCACGGGGGCGGACCTGACCGTCGCGGTGTCCCGGCACAGGGCCGCGGACCCCGCCGCGCGGCGGGGCGTGCTGATGATGGCGGCCGGCGGGCCGGGCGCCTCGGGGCTGGGCCGGCCGGCGGGGTTGGCGGCGTACTCGCCCAAGCTGGCGGCCGCGTACGACGTCGTCGGCTTCGACCAGCGCGGGGTCGGGGCCAGCACGCAGGTGGTCTGCTCCGACCAGGACGCGGTGGACGCCCTGTTCACCAGCGGCGACCTGCGCGACCGCTCTCGCCGGGCCGTGGATGCCACTGTGGACCGGGCGCGGAACTTCGTACGGGACTGTGAGCGGCGGTCGGGCGACCTGCTCCCGTACATCACCACCGACCAGGCCGTGCACGACATGGACCTGTTCCGGGCGCTGCTCGGCGAGTCGAAGGTGTCCTACTACGGCCCCTCGTACGCCACCTTCCTCGGCGCCTACTACGCAACCGAGTTCCCGCGCCGGGTCGACCGGGTGGTGCTCGACAGCAACGTCGGCTTCACGGGCGGTTGGCAGGAGTTCCTGACGGGCCAGCCGATGAGCTTCCAGCGCCGGTTCGAACAGGACTTCCTGCCCTGGCTCGCCGCGAACGACGCGACGTACCACCGGGGCCGGACCGCCGAGGAGGCCAAGGCCTCGTACGAGCGGCTGCGGCGCGCGCTGGGCGAGCACCCGCTGGACTTGGAGGGGACGACGGTCACCCCCAACCACCTCGACGCCGCCGCCACCTCCATCATCTACAGCGGCGACCGCTTCCCCGACCTGGCGATGCTGCTCGGTGTCCTGGAGCACCCGGAGGCGGCTCCGCCGGCCGCCCGCAAGGCCCTGGCCGAGAAGCTGAAGCACCCGCTGGGGGCGCAGTTCGCGGCGGACTTCTTCTCCGTCATCTGCCAGGACACCCCGTGGAACCACGACAGCGCCTATTGGGTCCGCCGGAGCGCGGCCGACGGCGCCGCGTACCCGATGGCCGGGGCCCGTGAGCTGACCTTCGCCTCGGTCTGCGCCGCCTGGCCGCGCTCCCGGGCGCCCCGGGTGCAGGTCACCGGGCGGGGGCTGCCGCCGATCATGATGCTCAACTCGCTCCATGACCCGGCCACTTACTACGAGGGCGCGCTGCGGGCCCACCGGGGGACGGCCGGATCCCGGCTGATCACCGTCGGCGGCGGCGACCACGGCGTCTACCAGTCGCACAACCCCTGCGTGGACGCGTACGTCGAGGGCTTCCTCGTCGACGGCCGGATGCCGGCCGAGGATGCCTCGTGCGAGGGCAAGCCGCTGCCCGACCCGACCGCCGGCCGGTAGGTCGTCTCTTTCGGTTCTTGCCGGTCAAGCCCGCGTCGTCCGGTGCCGTGCATCGGCGCGTTGGCGGTGCGTCCAGGTACTGGACGTACTCGGTGCCCCGCCCGTGCGGCGAGGTGCGGCGCCGGACGACGCGGGTCAGGGCAAGATCCGGAAGAGATGGCCTGGCCGAGTAAGTGGCTGATGCCGCCCTGGCCGTCTTCGCCCTTCCACAGCACGGCCGCCAGCCGGATCGCCGGGGACGAAAGCGCTGGCTACGGAGCCAGGTGACGGTGGCGCGGCTCCGGCGCCGTCTCGCGGCCCGCTGAGGCGCACTGCCTGCGGTTCTCGTGAACACCTGCCTCCCGCCTCGGCTGGTGCCTCCGAAGCCATGACGAAGGGGCTTCACAACCCGGGCCGGCTCAACTTCTGTGGAAGTGACGCGATGCGGCAGGTCCGTGCGCTGGACCAAGTCCAGGTCGGCTGCAGTGCCGACGGGATGTGAACCCGCGGACGGATGGGAGCAGGTCCGCTCCGTCTCGGTCAGTCGCCGTGGGAGGGACCTCGCCCACGTCGATCGCAATGGGCCGCTCTGCCACGGCGCTGCAACCTGCGGATGTGCGCGCACTCCCGCTGCGACTCAGGGTAGAGACACCGTTCGCTGCGGACGAATCTTTGTCCGGAAAGCCGGAGACCGCTGCCATGGGGCTGGAGCTGCCTGGGCCGACACCGTCCTGGTCCTGTTGGAGGAGTCCGGACTCCAGGACTGCTACGAGCGCTACGCTCCGTCTACTACCCCGGAAACCGCCGTCCCGGCCGGAGGCTGCCACCGATGACTGCCCGTCCCGAGACCGCCCGCACCCTCGACCTGGAACCCCACCCCGAAGGCGGCTGGTACCGCAGGATCTACACCTCGCCCGTCACCGTCCCGCATCCAACCAACCGCGGTCAGCGGCCTTCGGCCACCCTCATCCACTTCCTGCTGGCACCGGAGGAACGGTCCCAGTGGCACACGGTGGCCAGCGACGAGATCTGGCTCTGGCGCGACGGCGGCCCCCTCACCCTGTACATCAGCCCGCCCGGGCCGACACCGACCACCGTCACCGAGTACCACCTGGGACCCCACCGTTCCCCCGGCACCGAGCTCGAGGTGTGCGTGCCCGCCGGCCACTGGCAAAGCGCCTGCCCCGCCTGCGACGAAGAGGTACTGGTGAGCTGCCTGGTGACACCCGGGTTCGACTTCGCCGACTTCACACTCCTCACACCGACGTAGGGGGCGCAAGACTGCCCTCCGGCAAAACCGAAAGCCAGCAAGGCGGACTGCGGTGCGTGCCGTTACCGCTTCGGCCGGCATGCCGTCGTCGCACAGCGCCCCGGCGGCCTCCCGCCCGACCCGGGCAGCGATCCGCTCCAGCACCCCGGCGGCGCGCAGCGCCACCAACGGCACTTCCGCAGCCGCGGTGGTCAGCTGCTCGGCCGCTACAGCTTCAGTGCCTCGACCCCGGCCGCCGGTGATGGTCGGCGTGCGAATGACGTGGCTATTCGGCACTTGTGTCGGCACCGGTGCGCCACGGCCTGTCAGTGTCAACTACCAGGTCGCTGGGGCTACACCGCTGACAACCAGCTGACGAGTCTCCACTGACACTCCCCCGCAGACCATCAGTGGTGGTGGAGCGGTGGCGGGCCCGCCATCGGGGAGACCCACAGCCTTGTCGCCCTCCGCCGCCGCGACGCCGAAGAGTCCGTCACCGCCATCGCCGAGCGCCTCGGCGTCGGCCGCTCCACCCTCCATCGCACCCTCGTCTCGTACGACGAAGCCGCGGCCGCCACAGACGCGCCACGGATCACGGCTCCCCGCGTTGTGCAGCCCGACAACCCTCGGTGACCAGCCGAGAACCCAACCCGCCGGTCGGGCAGGTACCGGAGTCGCCGACGGTGTCACCTCAGCCATGTTGTCTACTACAAGGCCTTGTTCATGTTGCATTTGGTTGCCCGGAGGTCTGGAAGATGGACGAGCTGTACCCATCGATCGAGCCGTACGAGAAGGGGATGCTCGACGTCGGCGACGGCAACCTCGTGTACTGGGAGGTCTGCGGCAACCCGGACGGCAAACCCGCACTCGTCGTCCACGGCGGACCGGGATCCGGATGCGGGACCGGGGCACGCCAGTACTTCGATCCGGACCGCTACCGGATCGTCCTGTTCGACCAGCGCGGCTGTGGCCGCAGCACCCCCCACGCAAGCAAACCCACGACCGACATGCGCCACAACACCACCCGGCACCTGCTCGCCGACATGGAGCGGCTTCGGAATCACCTGGGTATCGACCGCTGGCTGCTCTACGGAGGCTCGTGGGGCTCCACGCTGATCCTGGCCTACGCCGAGACCTACCCGGAGCGGATATCCGAGATCGTCATCGCCGCCGTCACCACCACCCGGCGCTCCGAGATCGACTGGCTCTACCGAGGTGCGGGCCGGTTCTTCCCCGAGCAGTGGGAACGCTTCCTCGCAGGAGCCGGCGGCACACCACCGGACGGTGACATCGTCGCGGCCTACGCACACCTGATGGAGCATCCGGACCCCGCGGTACGGGAGAAGGCCACTGCCGACTGGTGCGCCTGGGAGGACGCGGTCCTGTCCGGGGAAACGAACGGCGCCTCCAAGCCGTACGGCGACCGCCCACCGGTCGCGCAACTGGCCCTGGTCCGCATCTGCTCTCACTACTTCTCCCACGGCGCTTGGCTGGAGGAAGGCGCACTCCTGCGCGATGCGCACCGCCTGGCCGGTATCCCGGGCGTGCTGGTCCACGGCAGGCTCGACCTGGCCGGCCCACTCGATACCGCATGGGAACTCGCCCGCGCCTGGCCCGATGCCGAGCTGACCGTCGTCGACAACGCAGGCCATCTGGGCAGCGACACGACCCGCGCCCATGTACTCAAGGCTCTCGACCGATTCGCTCACCAGGGATGAGACCGAACCGCCCGGCAAGGTGCTGGTGGACAGGACGACGAACAAAAACGGCGACCAGCGGCCGGGAGCAGCGCCGGCTCGGCGAGCTCGGCGTGGAGGAGGCCCCACGCGCCCGACCACTGGCCGTGCCGGAGGCGGGGACACGCTTGCGGGTCACGACAGGCCGTAGCGGCGGGCGGACTCCTCCTCCTGGGCGAGGCGGTGCAGTGCCCTGAGTACGGGCTGGAAGAGGATGGTGGCCGCGACGGCGGTCTCCACCTTCTCCGTCTCGGAGGGGTGGCTCTCCACGAAGTCCAGGTCCCGTACGGCCGCTTGGTGCATCAGCCGGCCGTACGGGGCCATCAGCTCGGCGTCCCACGGGTAGCCGAGCCGGTTGAGCGTGGCCACCGCCACCACCAGCGAGCGGTGGACGGGCGAAAGCGGCCCCAGTTCCCGGGCGGTCGTCCAGCCCAGCATGTCGAGCAGCAGGTCCACCTCGGCGCGGGCGGCGACCACGGCCTCGTCCGCGCCGCCCTCCGCGCCCTCCACACCCTCCGCGCCCTCGTCCGGTCCGTCCTCCTGGGGCAGGGCCCAGAGCGCCGCGCCCAGCCGGATCGTCCGGCCCAGCGAATCGTCGTCGACGTGCCCGAGCACCTCCCTGACCGTCGCCACCGGGACCTTGCCGACCTGGATCATCGCGCGGACCAGCCGCAGCCGCCGCAGGTGGTCCTCGTCGTAGTCGGCGGTCGTCGCGCTGACGCGACGGCCCGGCGGCAACAGCCCTTCGCGCAGGTAGTACTTGATCGTCGCGATGGCCACACCGCTCCGCTCACTCAACTCCGCGAGCCGCACTCTTGAACCTTCCCTTGGGCAGTGCCACTATCCAACCATCTGACGGTTGGACAGCAACGCTATCCAATAAGGCGATCGGGAGGCCGGCGTGTTCGCGAAACCCTTACCGGGCCGTACCACCGCAGCCGCTGAGGGGGACGTCGTCGTCCTGCTCATCGGGATGCGCATCAACCGCTTCCGGGCCGTTCACCAATGGCTGCCCGTGGTGCTGGCGATGCCCCGCATGCTCCGCGAACTGGCCCGGGACAAGAGCCGGGGCCTGCTCGGGCACGTCCTGCTGACCGCCTCGCCGCGCACGTACTACGTGGTCCAGTACTGGGAGTCCAAGGAGAAGCTCTACGCGTACGCCGCGGCCCCGGACATGCTCCACCACAAGGCGTGGTCGATCATCAACCGCAAGGAACGCGAGTCCAAGCTGCACGGGCACGTGGGCCTGTGGCACGAGTCCTACATCGTGCCCGAGGGGTCGTACGAGGCGATCTACTTCGACATGCCGCCCTTCGGGCTGGCCGCGGCCACCGGGGCGCTGCCCCTCGAACGCCGCGGCCGGCGCGCGGCCGACCGGTTCGCCCACCGCTCGTCCGCCGCCGAACCCGCCCCGTGAGCCGGCCCTCCCCCTGAGCCGGCCCCCGCGGTCACCGCCGGCGCCTCGTCGCGATGGCGGCCCGGATCCGGACGGTCCGGCCGTAGCCACCGGCGGGGGCGTGGTCCAGCAGGGCCTGCCGCAGCTCGGACTCGAAGGCGGCCCTGCGGTCGCCGAACAGGGCCGGGCCGCAGGAGGGGCAGGAGAACCGGAGGCCGACCACCTCGTCCACGGTGTGGCGCAGGGTCTGGTCCCACGTGACGGTCTCGACGCGGGAGAACGGGGACTTGGCGAGATGGTCCTCGGCGTCCTCCGGGCCGCCCGACCGGACCACGTCGTCCCACTCGTCCGCCCCGTCGGGGCCGGGTCCGAGGAACCGCGCGCACACCTCGTCCACGACATCCGCCCAGGGCGGGCGCGGGACGCCGGGCCGGGGCACGGAGTCGACGAGGACGATCGCGCCCCGGGGTGCGAGCACGGCGTCCAGATCGGCCGGCACCCGGTCGCGGTCCATCAGGTGGAAGGCCCTGCCGATGACGCACAGGTCGATCCGGGGCAGGCAGAGCCGGCCGATGCCGGCGGCGTCACCCACCAGCCAGGAGGTGTTCGCGAGGCCGCGCTCCTCGGCGAGCCGGGACCCCTCGGCGAGCATGGCGGGCTCCGGGTCGACGGCGTAGACCTGATCGGCCAGCGGGGCCAGGGCCAGGGTGATCGGGCCGGGCCCGGCGCCGAGGTCCAGTACGGTCTGCGACCCGTCGAGCGCGAACCGGTCCGCGAGCAGCTCGTAGAACTCCGCCGGGTACGGGGGCCGGTAGCGGGCGTAGTACGGAGCTGCGGACGCGTACGGGGTGCTCATGGGGTCCTCCCGGGCCGGGGTCGATCCGCCGATGGTGGGGCACAACCCGGCGTCCGGCGGCGACCGGCACCGGAAATCCCCCGTACGGATTCCCCGGCCGCCCCTCCCGAACGGTTCCGTCAGGTCGCCGCCGCCGGCCGGTGTCCTCCGTTCGTGAAGGGATCGAGGCGGCGCCGGCGCCGGCTGATCGAGTCGGGGTCCCAGCCCGGCCGGGGCACGGAGGCCAGCAAGAGCTTGGTGTAGGGGTCCCGGGGCGAGGTGAGGAGCTCGGAGACCGGGCGGTGTTCCAGGGTCCGGCCCCGGTACATGACGAGGGCCTCGTCGCAGACGTAGCGGACCACGGCCAGGTCGTGGCTGACGAAGACCAGCCCGATGCCGGTGTCGCGCCGGATGTCCGACAGCAGGTTGAGCACCTGCGCCTGCACGGAGACGTCCAGGGCCGACACCGCCTCGTCGAGGACCAGCACGGCGGGTTCCACCGCCAGCGCCCGGGCGATCGCCGCGCGTTGGCGCTGCCCGCCCGAGAGGCGGCGGGGCAGGGCGGCCGCCTCGCGGTCGCCGAGGCCGACCTGGGCCAGCAGTTCACGGACCCGGGCCGCCCGCGCCGCGCGGTCGCGGGTCCCGTGCAGTCGGAGCACGTCGTCGATCGTCGCGCCGATGCTGAGCCGGGCGTCCAGGGAGAGGTAGGGGTCCTGGAAGACGATCTGTACGGCCTTGGCCCGGGCCAGCCGCGCCGGTCTGCCCCGTACGGACGCGGCCAGCGGCTCGCCCTGGACGAGGATCCGGCCCGCGTCGGGGCGTTCGAGGCCGATCAGCATCCGGGCCGTGGTGGTCTTCCCGGAACCGGACTCTCCGACGATGCCGAGGGCCCCGCCCGCCCGGAGGGTGAACGACAGGTCGTCGACCGCGACGACCTCGGTGCCTCCGGTCCGGTAGGTCTTGCGCAGGCCGCTCACTTGGAGCAGGGGGGCGGTGGGGTCGGTGGGGTCGGTGGTGCGCTCGGTGGTCAACGGTCCTCCGTGCGGGATGCGAGGGAAGGCGCCGGCGGGGCCGCGGCCAGTTCGGCCGTGCGGTGGCACGCGACCTCGCCCGGGCCGTGCCGTTGCAGCGGGGGCGGGGACTGGTCGCAGCGGCCGGGCTCGGCGAAGCGGCACCTGGGTGCGAAGGCGCAGCCGGGAGCGGACTCCAGCAGGCCCATGGGGGCGCCCGGGATGGGGGTGAGGCGGGCGAGCGGGCCGTCGAGCGGCGGTGAGGAACCGAGCAGGCCGGCGGTGTAGGGGTGGCGGGGCGCGGTGAAGAGCTCCCCCACGGGCGCGGTCTCGACGATCCGGCCCGCGTACATGACGTAGATCCGGTCGCTGACCGCGGCCGCGAGCTCGATGTCGTGCGTGATCAGGAGGAGGCCGAGACCGCGTTCGCGCTGGAGGCGTCCCAGGACCGCGAGGATCTCGGCCTGGGTGCTGACGTCGAGTGCGGTGGTCGGCTCGTCGCAGAGCAGCAGCCGCGGTTCCGCGGTGAGGGCGGCGGCGATCACGACGCGCTGGAGCATTCCGCCGGAGAGCTCGTGCGGGTACTGGTTCAGGTGCCGGGCCGGGTCGGGAAGGCCCACCGCCTCGAGCAGTTCGGCGGCCCGGGCGTCGGCCTGGGCCTTGGACCAGCCGTGGACCAGGCGCAGCGGTTCGGTGAGGAAGTCCCCGACGCGGCGTACCGGGTTGATGGCGGCCCGCGGGTCCTGGTAGATCATCGCCGCCTTGTTGGTCCGTACGTCGCGCAGGGCCGCGGCGTCGGCGCCGACCAGGTCGGTCCCGTCGACCCGCACCCGGCCGCCGATGTCGGCGCCCTGCGGGAACAGGCCGAGGGCGGCGCGGGCGGTGACGGATTTCCCGGAGCCGGATTCGCCGACCAGGGCGACGACCTCCCCGGCGCGGACCCGCAGGTCGACGCCGTCCAGGAGGGGGCGGGCCATGGCGGGCAGCGTGACGCTGAGGCCTTCGTATGCGAGCAGTGTCATCAGGAGTCCCTCCCCGCGAGCCGGTCGCCGAGGTTCTCCCCGACGACGTTGAAGGCGACGACCACCAGGACGACCGCCACGGCCGGCGCGATCGCGGACAGCGGCTGCCCCTGGAGCACGGCCGCCTGACCCTGGTTGATCATGGCGCCCCAGTCGGGGGTCGGCGGCTGTACGCCGAGCCCCAGGAACGAGAGGGCGGCGAGGTCGAGCAGGGCGTAGCCGAAGTTCACCGTCGACTGGGCGAGCAGGGTCGGGGCGAGGTTGGGCAGCATCCTGCGGACCGTCACGAACAGGGCGGAGTGGCCCTGCACCTGGTAGGCGGCGATGTAGGGGCGGGCCTTCTCCTGGACGGCGAGTCCGCGGACGAGGCGGGCGGTGTACGGCATGTAGGCGATCGCCATGGCGAGGACCGGCGCCGTCATCCCCTTGCCGAAGAGGGCCACCGCGAGGATCGCCAGGAGCAGCGCGGGGAAGGCGAAGACGACGTCGAGCACCCGGCCGGTGACGGCGTCGATCCAGCCGCCGCGCCAGGCGGTGAACAGGCCGACCGCCGTGCCGAGGAGGGTGGAGAAGAGCACCACGGCGAGGGGTCCGGCGAGGCTGGTGCGGGTACCGGCGATCAGCGCCGAGAAGGTGTCGTGGCCGCCCTGGTCGGTGCCCAGCCAGTGGTCGGCGCTCGGCCCCAGGAGGGTGTCGCCGAGGCGCCCGAAGGTCGGGTCCTGGGGTGCGAGCCACGGCGCGAGCAGCGCCACCAGGACGAACAGGAGGAGGAGCAGCAGGCAGGTCCGCTGGAGCCGGCTGCCGCCGAGGGTCCGGAGCCGGGTCAGCGCGCGGCGGCGCTTGGCCGCCGGGGCGGCCGGGGCGGTCTGCGCGGCCTGTGCGGCCGGCTCGGTGTTCGCGGTGTGTGCGGTCATCGTGCGCTCCCCGCCGCGGCCATGCGCGGATCGATCAGCGGGTGCACCAGGTCGACGAGGGCGTTGACCACGACGAACGCGGCCACCACCAGCAGGACGATCGCCTGGACGACCTGGAAGTCCAGCTGGTCCACCGACTGCACCAGCAGGGAGCCCACTCCGGACATCCCGAAGGCGGTCTCCACGATGGCGGTGCTGACCAGCATCCCCGAGACCAGGAGCCCGGAGACGGTCACGATCGGTCCCAGGGCGTTGCGCAGGACGTGCCGCCGGATGACGGTCCGGCGGGGTGTCCCCCGGCTGAGGGCCACTTCGACGTGCTCGCGGCGCAGTTCGTCGAGCATCGCCGAGCGGGTCACGCGGGTCACCAGTGCCACGAAGGTCACGGACAGGGCCGCGGCGGGGAGCACCACGTGGTGCAGTCGGTCCAGGACTCCGGTGCCGTTCCCGATCGTCGGGAACCAGCCCAGCTGCACGCCCAGCACCGACCTGAGCACGAGCGCGGCGACGAAGGCGGGCGCCGCGGCGCCCACGGTCACCAGGAGCATCAGGGTGCGGTCGGTCCGCGTGCCCCGGCGCAGCGCGCCGACGATGCCGGATCCGAGGCCCACCACCGCGATCATCAGGGCCGCCACGCCGATCAGCAGCATGGAAGCGGGCAGCCGCGACCAGATGACCGAAGAGACGTCCTGGTGGAAGAGGTAGGAGCGGCCGAAGTCGCCGTTCAGGACGCCCTCCAGCCAGTTCCAGTACCGGACCAGGAAGGGCTCGTCGAAGCCGTACTGGCGGCGGATCTCGGCGAGTTCCTGCGGGCTGGGGCTGCGCCCCTTCACGAGGAAGGAGGCGGGGTCGCCCGGCGCCAGGAACAGCGAGGAGAAGACGAGGAAGGAGGTGACGAGCAGGGTCGCCGCCATGCCGGCGAGTTTGCGCAGCACGCGTCCGGCCCGTGCCACCGCGACCGTCATCCCTTCGCCCCGATCTCGGCCGCCCACGGGTAGTAGAGGTAGGCGATGGACGGCTTGACGCCGGTGATCCGCTTGCCGAGGAACACGCTCACGGGCTGGGTGTAGAGGGGCAGCCAGGGCAGTTCGCGCATCGCGATCCGCTGGGCCTCGGCGTTGGCGGCCATGTGCTCGACGGGGTCGTGGCTCGCGATCGCCTTGTCGACGGCCTGGTCGAAGGCGGGGTCGGACCAGTTGCCGTAGTTGCTGAAGGCGCCCGTCTGCAGGGAGCCGTACATGTCCAGCGGGTCGGTGATGGAGGTGTACCAGAAGGTGAGGAAGAGGTCGATGCCCTCGCGCGCGGCCGGGTCGGTGAACAGCGTCGTGTACTTCTCCGCGGAGACGGAGTCGATCTGCGGCTTCAGTCCGATGGCCGTGGCGGCCTGGGCGACGGCCTGCGTGATGATGGTCGTCTGGGAGTCCAGCGGGCTGGTCGCGATCACGACCTTCTGGCCGTTCACTCCGGCCTCGGCGGCGAGCGCCTTGGCCTTGGCCGGGTCGTAGGGGTACGTGGGGAGTTCCTTGAGGATGGCGTCGCGGCTCGTGACGGGCCCCTCGTTCCAGAGGTTCTCGGTGATGAGCGAGTCGGCGACCTCGCCGACCCCGCCTGCGCCGGCCTTGACGATGCCCTCGCGGTCGATGGCCATCAGCAGGGCCCTGCGCACCCGGGCGTCGCCGAGCGGGCCCTTGAGGTTTCCGACCACCTCGTCGGCGACGGTGGTGTTGCGGCCGAAGTAGAGGGTTCCGGCCTGGGTGTCGCGCAGTTGGGAGTAGGCGTTCGGCGGGACCATCCAGCCGCCGTCGACCTCACCGCTCTGGAAGGCGTTGACGCGGGTCGTCGGGTCGGCCAGGAAGACGAACTTCGCCTCGCCGGACTTGGCCTTGAGGGCCGGGTTCCAGTAGTCGTCGAACCGCTTGAGCGTGAGGGACTGGCCGGAGGTCCAGGAGCCGAAGGAGAACGGGCCGGTGCAGTTCACGCCGGTCTGCGGATTGCCGTAGTTCTTGCCGGCCTTGGCGAGGGTGGCGGCGGACTCCACCGTGCCCGGGCTGGCGGCGAGGTACTTGTTGAAGGTGGAGTCGGGCTGCGCCAGGGTGACGGTGACCTCCATCGGCCCGGTGCGGTCGACCGACTTCACGTTGCGGAAGGGGTAGGCCCAGACGCTGGCCGTCTCCGGGTCGATGTTGCGGCGCAGCGAGGCCACGACGTCGTCGGCGGTGAGCGTGGTCCCGTCGTGGAAGCGCACGCCGGGCCGTATCTGGTAGACCCAGGTGGTGGGCGTGGGGTTGGTGTACGAGGAGGCCAGGTTCGGCGAGGTCGTCAGATCGGGGTTCCAGCGGAGCAGGCTCTCGCAGACGTTGGCGAGGATCTGGTTGGGCGGGTAGTCGAAGGAGTAGGCGTAGTCGATGGTGGTCGGCTCCGCGAAGATCGACCAGGTGAAGGAGTCCACGGCGCCGGCGGCGGCCGGCGTCGCGTCGGTGAGCTCGAAGGCGGTGGCTCCGTCCTTCTGTCCGCCCGTGGTGCCGCTGCACGCGGTGGTGACGAGCAACGCGCCCGCCGCGAGGGCGGTCGCCAGGGCGTGGCGGATGCGGCTGCGTCGGTGGTGCGGCGATCCCGATGTGGCTGATGACATCGTCTGGCTCCCTGAGGGGTGAGCGTGGTGGGGTTCGTGCTGCTCGGCCGGTGGCGGCCCGGCCGGTGACTGCCCGGTCCGCCGGCAGTCCGTGATCGGTGTGCCGGTGCTCAGTCCGTCGCGGCGAAGACGAGTTCGCCGTCGAGGTAGGTCCGGAGCACCCGGGTGTCGGCGATCTCCTCGCCGGGGTGGGCGAAGGGATCGCGGTCGAGGACGACGAGGTCCGCGTACTTGCCCGCCTCGACGGTTCCGGTGACCTCGTCGAGGTGGTTCACCCAGGCGCTGCCCGCGGTGTAGGCGGTCAGTGCCTGGGAGAGGGTCAGCGCCTGCTCGGGGAAGAAGGGCGGCAGGGGTTCGAAGGTCCCGGACGGGTGGGGGGCCTCGTCGGGTACGGCGCGGTTGACGGCGACGTGGATGCCCCACAGCGGGTTGGGGCTGCTCACCGACCAGTCGCTGCCTGCGACGAGGCGGGTGCCGGCGCGCTGCAGGTCGCCGAAGGGGTACTGGAGGGCGGCCCGTTCGGGTCCCAGGAAGGGGATCGTCAGCTCGTCCATCTGGGGCTCGTGCGCGGCCCACAGTGCCTGGATGTTCGCGGCGGCTCCCAGGCTCGCGAAGCGGGCGATGTCGTCGGGGTGGACGATCTGCAGGTGGGCGAGGTGGTGGCGGTTGTCGTTGGCTCCGTTGGCCGCCCGGGCCGCGGCGAGGGCGTCGAGCACCTCGCGCACGGCGCGGTCCCCGAGCGCGTGGAAGTGGAGCTGGAAGCCCGAGCGGTCGAGCCGGGACACCGCCTCGGTGAGCAGTTCCGGGTCGATGAAGCTGAGCCCGGAGTTCGCGGTGGCACAGCCGCAGCCGTCGAGGTAGGGCTCCAGCAGGCCGGCCGTGAAGTTCTCGGCGATGCCGTCCTGCATGATCTTGATGCTGGTGGCGTTGAAGCGGCCCACCTGTCCGGTGCGGCGGCGCTCCTCCAGTTCGGGTATCTGTTCCAGGCCGCGTTCGCGGTCCCACCACAGGGCGCCGACGACGCGGGCGCGCAGGGAGCCCTCCCGCGCCGCCCGCAGGTAGACCCCGTAGTTGTCGGGGTTGCCGGGGAAGGCGCCGATCATGGCGTCCTGCCAGCTGGTCACGCCGAGGGAGAAGAGGTGCTCCTGTGCGGCGAGCAGGCCGGCGTGCGCCTCGTCGGGCGTCGCGATGGGCACGTGGCGGGCCACCAGGTCCACGGCGCCCTCCTGGAGGGTGCCGGCCGGGGTCCCGTCGGCCTCCCGCTCGATCCGGCCGTCCGCCGGATCGGGGGTGGTGCGGTCCACGCCCGAAAGTGCGAGCGCGCGGGTGTTGACCCAGGCTCCGTGGCCGTCGCGGTTGGTGAGCATGACGGGCCGGTCCGCCACCACCGCGTCGAGCATGGCGCGCGTCGGCGTGCCCCCGGGGAAGACGTCCATGGACCAGCCGCCGCCGCGGATCCAGGCCGCCTCGGGGTGCTCCTTGGCGTACGCGGCGACCACGGCCAGGTAGCCGTCGATGGAGCGCTCCTCGCTCAGGTCGCAGCCGAGCATCTGGACGCCGGCCACCACGGGGTGGACGTGGGCGTCCTGGAACCCCGGGACGAGCAGGCCGCCCGCGAGGTCGACCACCTCGGTGTCCGCGTCCGCGAGGGAGCGGACGGTGGCCTCGTCGGCGACGGCGAGGATCCGTCCGCCCCCGATCGCGACCGCGGCGTCGACGGGCGCCGGCCCGGTCGCGGTGAAGACCTTCCCGCCCACGAATACGGTGTCGGCCCGCTGCCTGTTGTTGGACATCGACGCATCCTCCGGCTCGGCGGGCAGACCCGCACGGCTTGTTTGTTGAGGAGGAGTGAACGGGAGCGCAACATTGTTGTCAACGGTGTTGCGCCGCCTCCGTTCCACATCGTTACACTGGCCCCACCATGCCGAAGCCATCCGACGCACCCGCCCGGTCCAAGCGCGCGGGCAGCCAGCTCACACCCGACGCGATCATCGAAGCGAGCCTGCGCATCGCGGCCCGCGGCAGTGCGGACGCGTTCACCGTCCGGCGCCTCGGCGAGGAGCTCGGCGCCGACCCGACCGCGATCTACCGGCACTTCCGCGACAAGGACGAGCTGCTGCTGTCCGTCGCCGACCGCACCCTCGGCGAGGTGCTCGACAGCATCCCCGACGGGCTCGACTGGAAGGGCCGGCTGCGGGCGCTCGCCGACGGCTCACTGGAGGTGGCGCTGAAGTACCCGGTGGTCGGATCGACCATGGCCAGCCGGACGACCCGGCGGCCCAACGAGTTCCGGGTGGTCGAGCTGATCCTCGGCGCCGTCAGGGAGGCCGGGCTCGACGGCGCCGAGGCGGCCGTCCACTACCGGATGGTCGGCGACTCGCTCCTCGCGTACGTCGGCCAGCGCGCCGCGTACCTGCTGTTCGACCCGGACATCAGGGCGGCCGACGAGTCCTCCTGGAGCCGGGAGTACCGCTTGGTCGACGCGGCGGGGTTCCCGAACATCACCCGACTGAGCACGCAGCTCGCCGAGGTGACGGACGAGCAGATCTTCCTGGCCAGGGTGGAGGCGCTGATCACCGCGATCGAGAAGCGGGTGGAGGACCTCCGCGCGGACTCCTCGCACTGAAATGTCATGGCATTGACACAACGCGACAGCGAGATCAAAAAGTGCTCGCGGGAAGCAGCCCGCCTATGTAATCTGAGCGAGCTTCAAACCTGATCGCGTTCAAAAACTAAAATGGGGGGGCCGGTGCGTAATCGCCGACTCATGCTTTCCACCGCCGCAATCGTCGCGGCCGGTGTCGGACTCGTCCCGGGTGTCGCCAACGCGACGGGCCAGGACGGAGCCAAGGGGACGGACCACCGGGGGGTGTCCGTTCCCGACCTCGATCTGAACAAGATCGCGGCCAAGGCGTACAAGGAGGGAACCACCTCCAGCCCTGCTTCCAAGACGGTCCACCCGGCCGGCAAGGGCGGCAAGCAGGCCGCGGACGCCGCCGCCGAGCCGACGGTCTCCCTGGAGGCCGACACCGTCAGCGCCCACGGCGTGGAGCTGCGGCTCGCCGTCACCAGCGACCCGGGCACCGCGCTCGGCGTGCTCGTCGAGTGGGGCGACGGCAGCCAGATACAGGTGGGCGCCAACGGCCCCACCAACCTGACCGAGAACCACGTGTACGCCAAGGCCGGCGTCTACACCGTCAAGGTCTCCCTGATCGACGGCAGCGGAGTCCGCGGCACCAACCAGATCGTCCTGGCGACCGCGGGCAACGAGTTCACCCCGCACACCCCGACCCGTCTGCTGGACACCCGCGCGGGCATCGGTGCGCCCGCGAAGAAGGTGCCCGCCTTCGGGACCGCCCGCATCAAGGTCGGCGGCGCCGCGCAGATCCCGGCCGGTGTGACCGCCGTGGCCCTGAACGTCACCGTCACCAACCCCTCGAAGGACGGACACGTCCGCGTGTACGCCGAGGGCGGCGAGGTGCCGACCACGTCGAACGTCAACTACACCCCGGGGCAGACCGTCCCGAACATGGTGATCGCGTCGGTCGGCCAGAACGGCTACGTGGACATCTACAACCACGGCGCGGGCGAGCTCGACCTCATCGCCGACGTCACCGGCTACTTCTCCAAGTCCGCCGCCAGCGGCTACACCTCGCTGAACCCGAGCCGTATCGTCGACACCCGCGAGGGCCTCGGCACGGGCACGGGCAAGGTCCCGGGCTACGGCAGCTTCAGCACCCAGGTGCACGGCCGCGGGGGCGTCCCGTCGAGCGCCAAGGCCGTCGCGCTCAACGTGACCGTCCACGAGCCGAACATGGAAGGTCACCTGACCGTCTACCCCGGCGGCGCGGCCCCGACCTCGTCGAACCTGAACTTCGGCCAGGGCCAGACCATCGCCAACTCGGTCATCGTCCCGATCGGCCCCGACGGCAAGATCAGCATCCGCAACGGTGCCGGCGCCGGGACCCACGTGATCGTCGACGTCGTGGGCTACTACAGCCCCGAGAGCGAGAGCGCGCTGATCCGCACCGCCCCGAGCCGCTGGTTCGACACCCGTGAGTGGGGCAACCCGCTCGACGGCCGCTCCTACATCTACGGCCGGGTCGCGGGCGGGGACACGAACGTCACCGCGCTCGTCACCAACGCCACCGTCACCAACCCCGAGGGCACCGGCTTCCTGACGGTCTCCCCGGACCCCAACTCGTGGGCCGCCTACGAGGGTGGCTGGGAGACGTGGCCGACGCCGCCGAACTCCTCCAACCTCAACTGGACCTACCGCAAGACCGTCCCGAACCTGGTCCAGGCGAGCTCCGGCGTCAACAACGTGATCGACTTCTGGAACATGGGCTACCAGTCCACGGACCTGCTGGTCGACACCTTCGGCTTCTACGCCAAGAACTGACGCCCGGCCCACCGGCAGGACCTGCCGGCTGAACCGCCCGCACGGCGCTCCGGGAGCGGACCCCAGTGGTCCCGCTCCCGGGGCGCCGTGCCGCGTTTTCCGGCACGGCTCCGGCCCCGGCCCCGCCCCGGCCCCGCCCCGGCCCCGCATCAGTTCGACGGGGTCAGCCGCTCCCACAGGAAGGTGTGGACGAGGGCCTCGTTGAAGGCGGTCTGCCGGTGGTCGGTGGCGCCCGCGTGGCCCCCGCCGAGGTGCTCGTGGAAGAGGACCGGATGCCCGAACTCGCGCAGCCGGGCGGCCATCTTGCGGGCGTGGCCCGGGTGGACGCGGTCGTCGCGGGTGGAGGTGAGCAGGAGCAGCGGCGGGTACGCCGGCCCGTCCGCCCGGACCTGGTGGTACGGGGAGATCCGCTCCAGGTGGGGCCGGTCGGCGGGGCTGTCGGGGTCCCCGTACTCGGCGATCCAGCTGGCGCCGGCGAGCAGTTTGTGGAAGCGGAGCATGTCCAGCAGCGGCACGTGGGCGACGACCGCCCCGAACAGCTCCGGTTCCCGGGTGAGCATCGCGCCCATCAGCAGTCCGCCGTTGCTGCCGCCCTCGATGCCCAGCTGGGCGGGGGTGGTGATGTCCCGGGCGGTGAGGTCCCGGGCGACGGCGGCGAAGTCCTCGTACGCCCGGACCCGGTTCGCGCCGAGGGCCGCCCGGTGCCAGTCCGGCCCGTACTCGTGCCCGCCCCGGATGCCCGCGACGACGTAGGTGCCGCCCCGCGCGAGCCAGGCCCGCCCGGTGAGCGCGCTGTACTGCGGGACCATGGAGATCTCGAAGCCGCCGTACCCGTAGAGCAGGGTGGGGCCGGGGCCGGGGCGGTCCTCGGGTCCGACGACGAAGTACGGGACCCGCGTGCCGTCCGCGGAGGTCGCGAAGTACTGGCGCACGGCGAGGCCGGCGGTGTCGAAGAGCGCCGGGCTCTGCTTGACGCTCTCGCCGTCGCCGCCGGCGGTGCCCCGGTAGAGGGTGGACGGCTGGAGGAAGCCGGAGACGTGGTGGAAGTACTCGTCGCTCACGTCCGGGTCGGTGGTGGTGACCGAGGCGGTGGACAGCGGCGGTACGCCCGGCAGCGGGGCCCGCTGCCAGCCGCCGGGCCCCGGGGTGAGGAGCTCCATCCGCGAGGAGACGTCGGCGCGGGTGCTGAGGATGAGGTGGTTGCGCGTCCAGCTGTATCCGGCGAGCGCGGTGCGCTCGTCCGGGGTGAACAGCACCTCGGCCTCCCGCTCCCCCGCCAGGAAGGCGTCGAAGTCGAAGGCGAGCAGGCTGCCCGCGGGGTGGCCGAGCCAGGGTGCCTTGGTGGTGACGGTCAGCCACTGCCGGTGGACGGAGGCACCCGCGTCGTCCGGTACGTCGATCTTCACCGGCGGGCCGGCCGGGTCCTCCGGGAGGAGGAAGAGCTCCTTGTTCCAGAAGTCGATCTGGCGGTGGACGAAGTCCCGCTCGAAGCCGGGGGTGTCGTCGTGCCATCCGGTGGCGGACAGGTCCGAGGGCCGGCCCTCGTAGACCGGCTCCGCGTCTGCGAGGGGGGTGCCGCGCCGCCAGCGGCGCACCTGGAGCGGGTAGCCGGACGCGGACATCGAGCCGGGGCCGAAGTCGGTCCCGATCCAGATCCGGTCGTGGTCGATCCACCCGATCCGGGTCTTGGCCTCCTCGACCGTGAACCCGTCCTCGACGAACGCCAGGGTCTCCAGGTCGAACTCGCGCACGACGCAGGCGTCGGCGCCGTCCCGCGACAGCATGACCAGGGCGTGCCGGTGTTCGGGGGCCAGGACGCTGCTGCCGGCCCAGGCCCACTTCTCGTCCTCTGCCTCGGCCAGTGCGTCCAGGTCCAGGAGCACCTCCCAGGCCGGCCGCTCCGTGCGGTACTCCTCGAGCGTGGTCCGCCGCCACAGCCCGCGCACGTGGTCGGCGTCCTGCCAGAAGTTGTAGAGGTGGCGGCCGCGGCGGACGACGTACGGGATCCGGCCGTCGTCGTCCAGCACCTCGCGCATCTCCTGCTCGAGCACCTTGAACCCGGGGGCACCGGTCAGCGCCTCCACGGTCTCGGCGTTGCGCTCCCGGACCCAGTCGAGGGCGGCCTCTCCGGATACGTCTTCCAACCAGAGGTAGGGGTCTTCATCGCTCATCAGGCGATTGTGCAGGAAGACGGGCCGCGCGCAGGGCCGAGTGCACCGACCAGACCACCGAGACCAGCGGGACCGCGACCACCGCGCCGACCACTCCGGCGGCGATGGCCCCCGCGACCACCGAGATCGCCACCACCAGGGGGTGCAGCCGTACCGCCCGGCTCATCACCAGCGGATGCAGCAGATGGCCCTCGATCTGGCCGATGACCACGATCAGCGCCACCACGATCGCCGCGACGAGCGGCCCCTGCGCGGCCAGCGCGACCACCGCGGCGACCGCCAGCGCGACCGGCGACCCGATCAGGGGGATGAAGGCCGCGAAGAACTCCAGTACCGCCAGCGGAACGGCCAGCGGGACCCCGAGGAAGTACAGCGCCACTCCGACGAGGACGGCGTTCGTCGCCGCGACCAGCAGGATGCCGTGGGTGTAGCCGGTGAAGGTGCGCCAGGCCGCCCGCCCGCCGATCGCCACCCGCTCGCGCGCCGACTCGGGCAGCTGCGCGCAGAACCACGACCACTGCCGGTCGCCGCCGTGCAGGAAGAAGACCGAGCAGAAGACGGCGAGGGCGAGGACGGTCAGGACGTGCACCAGCCGGCCGGCTCCGCTGACCGCCTGGCTGAGCAGCGTGGAGCGGTGGCTGGAGAGGTACTCCCCGATCCGGGACTGGACGTCGGAGAGCGCGCGCGGGTTCAGCCGGAAGGGCGGCCGCTCCAGCCATGCCTCGATGCTGGCGAGTCCCTGGCGGAACTCCCGGACCAAGGTCGTGCTCTCCCCCGCCACGGCCTCGCCGACCAGCGTCAGCACGCCCAGCACCAGCAGCGCGCTGCCGACGAGGGTCACGGCGACGGCGAGCGTGCGGGGGACCCTGCGGGCGAGGCGCCCGGTGGGCGACCACAGCAGCGCCGCGACGACGAGGCCGAGGAAGAGGGCCACGGCGATCTCGTGGAAGCGGCCCAGCACGGCGAAGACCGCGTAGACGGCGGCGCCGACGACCAGCAGGCGCCAGGCGTACGACGCGGCCGTACGCAGGAACGGCGACACCGGCGGCATGGTCCATGGATGCCACCGCGGGCCCCCGTTGCCACGGGCGGGGCCCTTGATTCGCCCGTCCGGGGCGGGCCCGCGGGCGTTCCGGCGCCCGGCGTCCGGCGCCTGAGCGGGGAAAACCCTTTGCGCGGGCGCGGGCACCCGTCGACGATGGCCTCTCGTGAGTACTTCCCGCCTGGCCACCCTTTTGCCCGACCTCGCCCCGTTCCGGACCGGCCGTGACTTCCGGCTCCTGTTCTACCAGGGGACGGTGACGTACTTCGGCTCCTTCATGGCCATGATCGCGCTGCCGCTGCAGATCAAGCACCTGACGGACTCCCCGCTGGCCGTCGGCGCGATGGGCGCGGTGGAGCTGGTCCCGCTGGTGGTCTTCGGGCTGTACGGGGGCGCCCTCGCCGACGCGGTCGACCGGCGGCGGATGATCCTGCTGACCGAGGCCGGGCTCGGGGTGCTCGCGCTGGTGCTGCTGGTGAACGCGGCCCTGCCGGATCCGCTGCTGTGGCCGCTGTACGTGGTCGCGGCCGGCGTGTCCGCACTGGCCGGGCTCCAGCGGCCGGCCATGGACTCGCTGATGGCGCGGATCGTGCCGCACGACCAGCTGACCGCGGCCGCAGCGCTCAACGGGCTGCGCTACCAGTTCGGGGCGATCGCGGGTCCGGCGCTGGCCGGTCTGGTCGTCGCGTACGCCGGGTACGCCTCGGCCTACTCGATCACCGTCGTGGGCTTCCTCGTCTCCGTGCTGCTGTGTCTGCGGCTCAGTCCTGCGCCGCCGGTACGGGGCGCCGAGCGGCCGTCGCTGCGCGGGATCGCCGAGGGCGCGCGGTACGCGTGGAGCCGGCCCGTGCTGCTGGGGACGTACGCCGTCGACCTGGCGGCGATGCTCTTCGCCTTCCCGAACGCGATCTTCCCCTTCCTCGCGGACGAGCTGGACGCGGTGTGGGCGCTGGGGCTGATGTACGCGGCGGGGGCGGTGGGTTCCCTGGTGTTGGGGCTGACCAGCGGCTGGGTGTCCCGGATCCGGCGGCACGGGCTGCTGGTGGTGGCCGGGGCGACGGTCTGGGGGCTGGCGATCGCGGCCGCGGGCGCGTCCGGCGGCATCTGGGTCGTGCTGCTGTGCCTCGCGGTGGCGGGCGCCGGCGACATGCTGAGCGGGCTGGCGCGCGCCACGATCTGGAACCAGACGATCCCCGAGGAGCTGCGGGGCCGGCTCGCGGGGATCGAGGTGCTCTCGTACAGCGTGGGCCCGCAGCTGGGCCAGGTCCGGGCGGGCACGATGGCCGGATGGACCGGTACCCGGCCGGCCTTCTGGAGCGGCGGTCTGGCCTGCGTGGCGTCGGTGGCGGTGCTGGCCGCCCTGCTGCCGAAGCTGATCTCCTACGACGCCGACACCGACGAGGACGCCCTGCGCCGCCGGGCGGCCCGGGAGGCGGGGGCGGAGTCGAGCGGTGCGGTGGCCTGACGGCCGCCCGGGCTCAGCCCTCCTTCTCGGCGAGGATCCGGTCGGCCGCGTAGTGCGGGCAGTTGCCGGCGTGCCAGGTCACCGAGAGCGAACAGGCTCCGGTCCGCAGGGTCCGCACCGCGCCGTCGGCGGCGGTGGCCTTACAAAACGGGCACACGACGGTCTCCGGGCGCAGTAGATCGAACATGCCGTGTCCTTCCCGCAGCATTCTCACACCGGACCAGTCCAGAACTATCAAATCCGGCGCCATTCGGCCCCAGTACCCACAAGTACGGATGGGTATTGGAGGCCGTGGCCGAGCGGGAACAGCGGTGGAACGGCGACGGGGAGGCGTCCTCGGGCGGCTGCCGCGCCGACCAGAACCCGGGCTGCGGCCCGGAGTTCGGTGTCGCTCCACGAGTAGAGGGCCAGGCTCGCCGTCACGTCGGGAAGTTGGACGATGTCATAAGGGTTGCGCAGCGCCACGGCGATGACGGGGACGCCGGTCGCGGTGAGTCGGTCGACCAGAGCGCGCTGTGCGCTGGGCGCGCCGAGGTCGTACGTGCACACCAGCACGGCGTCGTGGCCCCGGGCGGCGGCCTCGGCGCGTGCGATGGCCTCGGGGGTGGGGGCGATCCCGGTGGGGGCGGCGGCCGCGGTGAAGCCGAGCCGTACGAGGGCCTCGGTGAGCACGGTGGTCGGCGCGGCGGTGGTGCCCGTCGGGGCGGCCGGGTCGGCGCCGGTGACCAGCAGGCGGGGGTGGCCGGCGGATGAGAGCGGGAGCAGGCCGCCCCGGTTGGTGAGGACGGTGGTGGCGCGCTCGGCGATCCGGTCCGCGGCCGTCAGGTGCGCGGGGTTTCCGACGACCGCGCGGACGGCGCCGCCGCCGCCCGCGCCGATGCCCCGGACGGTGTCGAGGAGGCCGAGCGCCTGCTTGAGCCGCAGGATGCGCAGGACGGACCGGTCGACGCGCTCCTCGGTGAGTTCGCCCGCGCGGACGGCCCGGATCACCGCCTGATGGGCGCGGGGCAGGCTGGGCGGGTTGAGGAGCTGGTCGCAGCCGGCGAGCAGCGCGCGGACGGGGATCTCGTCGTCCCGGTACTTCTTGCGTACGCCGGCCATGCCGAGCGAGTCGGTGACGATCATACCGCGGTGGCCCAGGCGTTCGCGGAGCAGGCCGGTGACGACGCGGTGGGACAGGGTGGCCGGGTCGCCGGACGGGTCGAGGGCGGGGAGGACGATGTGGGCCGTCATGACCGAGCCGACGCCGGCGGCGACGGCCGCCGCGAACGGGGGTTCGTCGAGGGCTTCCCACTGGGCACGGGTGCGGTCCAGGACGGGCAGGCCGGTATGGCTGTCCTCGGCGGTGTCGCCGTGGCCGGGGAAGTGCTTGGCGGTCGCCGCGACTCCGGCGTCGTGGTAGCCGCGTACCTGGGCGGCGACGAGCGCGGCGACGGCCTTCGGGTCGGGCCCGAAGGAGCGCACGCCGATGACGGGGTTGGCGGGGTTGGTGTTGACGTCGGCGACGGGCGCGTAGTTCTGCCGGATGCCCATCGCGGCCAGTTCCGTGCCCGCGATCCGGGCGGCCGACCGGGCGTCGGCGGGCGCTCCCCCGGCTCCGAGTGCCATCGCGCCGGGCAGCAGGGCGGCCGGGGGGCCGATGCGGGTGACGGCGCCGTGCTCCTGGTCGGTGGAGATCAGCAGCGGTACCGGAACGGGCTGTGCCAGCGCCGCCCGCTGGATGCCGGCGGAGAGGGCGGCGACCTGGAGCGGGTCGCGGATGTTGCGGGTCCTGGCGTAGTAGGCGATCCCGCCGACGTGGTACCGGGCGATCAGCTCGGCCGCGTCGGCGACGCCGTGCAGCCTCCGGTTGGCCCGCTCGTCCGCCGCGTCGGGGGCGGTGGCGCGGTGCCCGTGGACGCGTACGACGAAGAGCTGGCCGACCTTCTGGGCCAGGTCCATGGCGCCGAGCAGGGCGTGCGGCCCGTCCGTGGTGCCGGCGACGGCTCCGGTGGCGTCCGCCATCGTCAGCGCCGCACCCGTCACGGCCGTGGACAGGAACGCCCGGCGCGAAGTCCTCATGGAGCGGACGGTAGCCATCCGCTTTCCCCGATCCGGCCGCGACGCGCAGGAGCGGTCATGAACGGTACGGGTCATGCCGGTTACCGTCGCCTGGTGAAGCCGACGCGTGGTGTCGCCCGGGCGCTGCCGGCCGCGGTGCCCGCCGCGCTGCTGGCCGTGATGCTGCTGGCGGCGCCGGCCGCCTCCCCGGTCCAGGCCCGGGCCCGGGCCGTCGCGGGCGAGGTCCCCGTGCGCGTGGTCTCGTACAACATCCACGCGGGCACCGGCTCCGACGGCGTCTTCGACCTGGACCGGCAGGCGGCGGTCCTGCGCGCCCTGCGCGCCGACGTGATCGGGCTGCAGGAGGTGGACGTCCGCTGGGGCGACCGCAGTCGCTGGCTCGACACGGCGCAGGAGCTGGGCGGGCGCCTGGGGATGCGCGTGTCGTTCGCGCCGATCTACCGCGTCGGCGGGCGCGAGTTCGGTGTGGCCGTCCTGTCCGGGCACCCCGTCCTGGCCGCGGAGAACCACCGGATCACCCGGCTCTCGACCCAGACCACGGACCCCGCTCCGGCTCCGGCTCCGGCTCCCGGATTCGGTGAGGTCGCGCTGTGGGTGCGGGGCGCGCCGCTGCGCGTGTACGTGACCCACCTCGACCACCGAGCCGACTCCTCGGTGCGGGCGACGCAGGTCGCCGAGATGCGGCAGATCATGGGACGGGGCTCCGGTCCGAAGGTCCTCCTCGGCGACTTCAACGCGCCGCCCTCGGCGCCCGAACTCGCTCCGCTGTGGCGCGACATGACGGATGCGGATCCCCGCGCATCCACCTATCCCGCCCGGAACCCGGTGAAGCGGATCGACTACATCGCCGTTTCGGCGGGCGTGCGCGTCCGCGGGGCACACGTCAGCGAGACCCTCGCCTCCGACCATCGCCCCGTCGTCGCCGACCTGCGGCTGCGCCGCTGACGCCCGGCGGAAAGGTTACTCGCGAGGAAACACCGCCTTTGGCTATGGTGAGCGCCCTCGGTCGATCCCCCCTTCGGATCTCAAGATCAAAGACGGATCCGATGCGTCGATCGAAGGACACTCCCCCACCCGGGACATGAATACGCAGTGCAGAGCGACGCGGCGTCGGCAACACCGCCCGGCGTCGGCTCGGTACGAGCCGGCCTGCCCTCGTCCTGTCACCCAGGACTGGAGGGCGGCTGTCTTCTCATTCACCTACCTCGCGAAGGCAAGGCAGAGATGGCACGAATGCCCCGTCAGTCCCCCCGTCGACCGCACGCGCACACGCAGACACATGCGCACCCCGTCGACGAGCCGCTCCCGATCCCCCGGCTCGCCCTGTACGGCTTCCAGCACGTCCTCGCGTTCTACGCGGCGGCGGTCATCGTCCCGGTCCTGCTCGGGAACGCGCTGGGCCTCTCCCGCCAGGAGCTCGTCCACCTCATCAACGCGGACCTGCTGACCTGCGGCGTGGCCTCGATCATCCAGGCGCTCGGTGTCTGGAAGGTCGGCGCCCGGCTGCCCCTGGTCCAAGGCGTCACCTTCACCGCGGTCTCGCCCATGATCGCCATAGGCACGGGCGCCGGCGGCGGTACCGCCGGCCTCCTCGTCGTCTACGGGGCGGTGATCACTGCGGGCATGGCGACCTTCCTCTTCGCACCGCTCTTCAGCAAGCTCGTGAAGTACTTCCCGCCGGTCGTCATCGGCACGATCCTCACCATCATCGGCATCACGTTGATCCCGGTGGCGCTGCAGGACGCCGCCGGCGGTGCGCACCTCATCGGCACCCCCGCGTACGGGGATCCGAAGAACCTCGCCTACGCGCTGGGCACCCTGCTGTTCATCCTGGCCGTGGTCCGGATCGGCAAGCCGTTCCTGAGCAGCCTGGCGGTCCTGCTCGGGCTCGTCGTCGGCACGGCGGTCGCCTGGCTCTTCGGCGACGCCGATTTCGCGGCGGTGCGGGAGACCGACTGGTTCGGGGTCACCACGCCCTTCCACTACGGCATGCCGCGGTTCGAGCTGCTCCCGATCATCGCCATGCTCGTCGTCGCCCTGATCACCATGGTGGAGACCACCGGGGACGTCTACGCGATCGGCGAGATCACCCGCAAGAAGGTCGATGCCGACACGGTGGCCCGGGCGCTGCGCGCCGACGGCGCGGCGACGGTCCTCGGCGGCGTCCTCAACTCGTTCCCGTACGTGGCGTTCGCCGAGAACATCGGGCTGGTGCGCATGTCCAAGGTGATGAGCCGGTACGTGGTCGTCGCGGCCGGTGTGTTCATGGTCGTGCTGGGGCTGCTGCCGAAGGCGGGCAGCCTCGTCGCCTCGGTCCCGCACCCGGTGCTGGGCGGGGCGGCGGTCTCCATGTTCGGCATCGTGGCCGCGGTCGGCGTGCAGATCCTGGGGAAGGCCGATCTGCGCGAGGAGCGCAACACCCTGATCCTGGCGGTCAGTCTCGGCGCCGCCCTGCTGCCGACCACGGTCGCGCCGTTCTTCGACCGGATGCCGGACGACCTCCGGGCGGTCCTCGACAGCGGGATCACGCTGGGTGCCCTCACCGCCATCACGCTGAACCTGCTCTTCAACGTCTTCACGCGCCGCACCACCAGGGAGATCGACTGGGACGGCATGGGGGAAGACGAGGCGCCGGAAGCGGAGTTCGGGGCGCACCCCGCCCGCTGAAGCGGGCCAGCGCCCCGGGGGCACGGCGGGGCCGGGAGGGGCGAGGCGTCCTTCCCGGTCCGCTCCGTCCTGCCAACGGCCGGTTGCCGGTGGCCCGTCAGCCGGTGGCCCGTCAGCGCCCGCCCAGCGGGAACGGCGAGGCCTCGCCCTCCTCGCCGATCAACTCCCAGAAGTGGTCGACGAGTCGGCGCAGGTAGGCGGCGCGCTCCGCCGCGATCTCCTTCAGCCGGGCGTCGTCGTTGCGTGCGACGAGGTGTCCCATGTACCGCTCCGAGAACCGGGAGAACTCCCCGTGCATCGTGCGCAGCGCGTCCCCGACGCTGGTCGCGTCCACCACGACGATCTCCGCCACCGGGTCCACGTACGTCTTCCACCGCCCGGCGACGGCCGATCTCAGGTGCTCCGTCAGCTCGTCCACCCGGCCCATGATCCCGATGAGCTTGCGCAAGGACAGGCCGAGGGCCTCCACGAGCGCCCTGGTCTGCCAGGCGTCGCCGTGCCAGTGCTGCGCCTCTTCGGCCGCACGGTACTCGGTCGGGTCCATGCCTATCCGGTACGCCAGCCGCTCCACGGTGAGCCGGCGGGCCAGCCGGTGCTCGGCGAGGGTGCGCGGCTCGATGCCCATCAGCGCCGTCGCTTCGCACCACAAGACGTCGGCCAGGGCGAAGAGTTGGCGGTCGGTGGGGATCTCGGAGCCCTGCTCCCAGGCCAGGACCAGCTGCGGGTGGACGGGGGCGCCGCAGGTGGCCATGAAGTGGGCCACCTGGGTCGGGGACAGGCCCATGCGGGCTCGTGCAGACCTGGCCTCGGTGGGGGAGAACGGAGTGCTGTGCACGGACGCGACACCTCGCAGCATCCTCGGACGCGAGGCGTGCGAGGGGAGGACGGATCGATGGATGAACACCAAGCGCGGGCACAGTAACAGATGTTCAGCTGATGTTCAGCGGGGTGTAACCGTCCATCTCCCTGTGATTCAAAGGCTAGCCAGCACCTCCGGGTTCGAAGTTCGCGAGCATCTGTTCCAGCGCGGTTTGGTCCGGCCCCGTGAAGGCATCGATTCCGGGCAGCGCCGCGAGCGTGTCGATGAACTGCGTGGTCTGTCCCACCGCCGGCGGCAGGTGCGTGCACAGGATGGTCTGCGGATCCATGGCCCGCAGCGGCTCCACGGTGGCGAGGAACCGGTCCGGATCCACCACTTGGACCCAAGGGCTGTCCACGCTCGCCCAGAGCCGCTGGGACGCCCGCAGGTCCTCGGCCGGCACCGCCCCGACGTCGGTGCTCAACGCGACCTCCGCGGACGGCATCGGACCGCCGAAGCAGTCGGAACTGAAGCAGGTCCGCGAACGGTCGTCGTAGAAGCCGACGGTGGCCGGGTTGTCGAAGAGCGGCGGCCGGAACGCGTGCAGGTTCCGGTCGCCCACGTCCAGGGTCTGGCCCGGATTGAGGAAGTACAGCCGGTCCAGGGGCAGCGGCCGCTCGGTGGACATGATCCCGGTGGCCAGGAACGTGGTGACCACCCGCGCCCGGGGAGCGGCTTCGAGCAGTGCGAAGAGGCCGCCCGTGTGGTCGCGGTCGGGATGGGTCAGCCAGATCCACCGCACGTCGGCGGGGTCGAGCACCGAGCCGAGGGTGTCGACGAAGTGCCGGTCGGGCAGTCCGAGGCCGGTGTCGACGACCACCGGCTGCTCGGAGTGCAGGACGAAGGCGTTGACGGGGAGGAAGCCGATGCCCGGAACCTCCAGGCAATCCGCGAGAACGGTGATGTCGGGTCCCAGCTTGTGCGTGCTCATGACGGTCTCCACCCCCCTGCGCGGTTCGGACTCTCCCTCCATCTTGGCGCCGTCGGCTTGCGACCGCGCGCGGGAGGCGGTGACCGCACCGGGGCGCCGTCCTCAGTTCGCGCAGTCCGTGTCCCGGGCCGGACGCCTGCCGGTGGTCAGGAACTCCGTCACGGCACGGTTGCCGCACGCGTTGCCGTTGCCGAGGTACAGCCCGTGTCCGCCCTGTTCGACGGTCACCAGGCGGGCCCGGTCCCCCAGGGCCTCGCGCATCCTGAGGCCTCCGAAGAGCGGGGTCGCCGGATCGCGGCGGCTCTGGAGCATGAGGATGTTGGACGGCCCGTCGTCGGTGATCCGCGTCGGCTTCTGTGCCGGGGCGTCCTTCCAGAAGGAGCAGGGCAGCACGTTCACCGGCATGCCGGCCGTCAGCGGGTGGCGGGCGCGGTCCGCGTCGACCGCGCGCTGGTACGAGGCCGTGGACGCGTCCGGCCACGCCACGTCGTTGCAGATGACGGCGACCATGAGCGCGGCGTCCGGGTCCGGGATGGGCTGGGCGAGCTCGCGCGGGAGGACGGGCTTCTGCGCCGGGTCCCCGGCCTCCTTGACGAGCCGGGCGACGGGGGCGAAGGCGGAGTCGCTGTACAGGGCGTTCTGCAGGGCCTGGCGCAGACCGTTACCGGTCAGGGGTGCGCCCGGGGTCGTCGATTCCTTCGGCGCCCGGTCCAGCGCGGCCGCGAGGGAGACGACGAGCGGCTCGACCTCCTCCGGCCGTCCGGCCAGTCGCAGGCCGTCCCGGTCCCGGTCGGGGTGGGCCGCCCAGGCCGCGAAGTCGGGGAAGCGGTCCTCGGCGCCCTGCGACATGTTCGCCAGCCAGCCGCGGGCGACCCGCTTCGGGTCGGGGTCGCCGCTGCTGTCGAGGACCCAGCGGTCGGTGCGCCGCGGGTACTTCTGCGCGTACACGGCCCCCACGTAGCTCCCGTACGAGGTGCCCCACGCGGAGAGCCTGCGCTCGCCGAGGGCCTCCCGGAAGCGGTCCATGTCGCGGACCTGGTTGGCGGTGGTGAAGCTGCGCAGCTCGGTGCCGCCGGTGCGGGCGCAGGCCTCGGCGATGCGCCGGGAGCGGGCGACGTTCTCGGTGATCTCGCCGTTCGGACCCGGCCAGGACCGCAGGCTGGTGAGGTACCGGTCCTCGGGGGCGAGGCCGCAGGACGCGGTGGTGCTGGCGCCCACACCGCGCGGATCGAAGGCGACGAGGTCGTAGGCGCCGCCGAGCTCCCGGCGCAGCGCGTCGCCCTTCTGCTTCAGGCGCTGCACGCCGGATCCGCCCGGTCCGCCCGGGAGCACGACGAGCGTGCCGCGCCGGGCCTCGGGGCGGTCGCTGCGGATGCGGGAGACGGCGACGGTGAGCTGCCGGCCGTCGGGGTCCTCGTAGTCGAGCGGGACGGGCAGCTCGGCGCACTCCTGGCCGGCGGGCACCTCCGGATCGGCGCAGGCGTGCCAACGCAGCTGCGGGGCGGCCGGCGTGGGCCGCGCGGCCGCCGGTGCGGCGCTCGCGGCGCCCGTGGTGGTCAGGCCGGCGGCCACGGAGGCCGCGGCGAGGGTGAGGAGCAGGGCCTTCTTCGGGTAAGTCGTCATGGCGCAAGCCTTGTTGATCTCGCGTCGGGTTCCCATCCCGCAGGCATGTCGGCCCCCGGTGGGGATAACCCCCGCGCCGGCGTACGGAGATCAGGGCAGCGGGACCCCGCGGGCCGCGATCCAGAGCTCGTACCACTCCTCGTGCGTGAGGTCGGGCTCCCGTACGGCCGCGTCGCGGCAGGCGCGGATCCGGTCGGGGCGGGCGGTGCCGATGACGGGCGCGATCCTGGCGGGGTGCCGGATCAGCCACCACAGCAGCACCGTCTCGGGCGTCGTGCCCTTGCGCCGGGCCAGCTCGGCCAGCAGCTCCGCCGTGGCCCGCTCGGCCGGCGTCTGCTCGCGGCCGGTGAACCGGCCCTGCGCCAGCGCGCCCCAGGCCTGGAGGCGGATGCCGTGGTCGCGGCAGTGCTCCAGCGTGCCGAACGGGAAGCCGTTGGCCGCGGACCCGGCCGTGTTGAGCAGCACCCCGGCCTCGACCCAGTCGCGGCTGTGCAGGCTCATCTCCAGCTGGTTGGCCACCAGCGGGACGTCGAGACGCGCCTGGAGGTGGGCGATCTGCGCGGCGCCCATGTTGGAGACGCCGAAGCGCCGTACGAGACCCTGCCGGTGCAGGGACGTCAGCGCCGACGCGATCGAGTCCACGTCCGCCAGCGGATCGGGGCGGTGCAGCAGCAGGACGTCGATCACGTCGGTGCGCAGCCGGGTCAGGCTCTCCTCCACCCGTCGCGCGATGCTCTCCCCGCGGAGGTCGTAGATCCCCGGGCGGTCCGCGTCGCCGAGCCGGATCCCGCACTTGGTCTGGAGCGTGATGCGTTCGCGCAGCCCCGGCGTGCGGGCGAGCACCTCGCCGAAGACGGCCTCGGCCTTCCCGTGCCGGTAGATGTCGGCGTGGTCGAAGGCGGTGATCCCGCTGTCGAGTGCGGCGGAGATCGCCGCCTCGGCGGCATCGATGTCGCCGGGCCCGTACGCACCGGGCTCCCAGCTCCCGCCGAGGCCCATGCACCCGTACAGCACCCGGTCACCACTCACGCCCGCACTCCCGTCCGTCACCACGCCCCCACCCTAGGCCCTGTCCGGCCCCTGTCCGACGTGGGCTTCACGTCGTCCGATCGGCCGTACACTCGGGCCATGAGTCGCATGGGTTCGACGAGGCGGTGCGCACGGCAGGCCGCCTCCGGGCCGCGCCCGGCCGTCGTCGACCCCGCCTCCGCGGCCGGCATCGGGGCGCCCGAGGCCCGTCGGGTCGCCCTGCACGGCCACGGCTAGCGCTCTCCTCCCTCCCCCTTCTTCCTCCGTCCGGCGCGCCGCTGCTCCACGCAGTGGTCGGGGCTCTCCTCGCCGGGCCGAGCCACCTCGTCGTCCTGTTCTCGTCGGACGACCGCCCGCCCCGCTCCACGTCACCACCGCAGCTTCCCGGCATCCCGCCGGCGCTGCCGCCTGGCTACGGCCGCACGCCCGGGCCGAGCCCCCTCGAAGGGATCATTGTGAAGCTGAGCGAGTTGCTGGCCGGGCAGGAGCACCACGTACTCCGGGGTGACCCGGAGACGACGTCGATCACCGCCGGAACCACGTTCGACGCGGATCGGGTGATGCCGGGCTCGCTGTTCATCGCCGTGCCCGGGCACCGGGAGGGCGGACCGGACTCCGTGTCGCCCGCACTCGCCCGCGGAGCGGCCGCGGTACTCGTCGACGGCCGGGAGCCGGCTCTCGCGGCGTCGGTGTGGCCCCCGGGTGCCTGCGCGGTGCGGGTGCCCGACACCCGCACGGCGGCCGCTGTCGTGACCTCGCGGTACTTCGGCGAGCCCGGGCGGCAGATGGACATGGTGGCGATCACCGGTACCAACGGCAAGACGTCCGTGTCGTACATGGTCGAGTCCGCCCTGCGGCTCTCCGAGGGCGCGAAGGTGGGGGTCATCGGGACCGCCGGCAGCCGCATCGGCGACGAGCCGATCCCGATGCCGCGTTCGGTGCTGACCACTCCGGAATCGCCGGACCTGCAGTACCTGCTGGGGTGCATGCGCGACCGCGGCGCCGGCAGCGTGGTGCTGGAGGCCACCTCCATGGCCCTGCTGACGCACCGGGTCGACCGCACCTTCATCGACGTCGGCGTCTTCACCAATCTGACGCAGGACCATCTGGACGACCACGGCACGATGGAGAACTACCGGGACGCCAAACTCCGGCTGTTCCAGGGACTGTGCCGGCACGCCGTGGTCAATGCCGACGATCCCGTGGGCGCCGGGATCCGGTCGATGATGCCCGGGGCGGTGACCACGTACGCGATCGACGCCCCGGCGGACTACCGGGCCACCGGGCTCGACGTGAGTGCCTCCGGCACGCGGTTCACCCTCCACCACGGCGGGCGCGCGTATCCGGCGTCGATCCCCGTTCCGGGGAAGTTCTCGGTGTCCAACGCGCTGGCCACCGTGGCCGCCTGTCACGTCCTGGGCCACGACCTGGGGGCCCTGGTCGACGCACTCGACCGGATGCCTCCCGTACCGGGCCGGTTCGAACGCTTCCGGACCCCCCTCGGCACCTCCGTGATCGTGGACTACGCCCACTCGCCGGACTCCCTCGACAAGGTCCTGACCACCATCCGCGGCTTCGCACGCGGCCGGGTCGTCACCGTCTTCGGCTGCGGCGGGGACCGCGACACCACCAAGCGGGCCGACATGGGGAGGATCGCCGGAACCCACTCCGACCTCTGTGTCCTCACCTCGGACAACCCCCGCAACGAAGACCCCGAGGCCATCCTGGACCAGGTCGCCCCCGGCCTCGTGGCGACCGGCACCCCCTTCGAGCGCTTCGCCGACCGCCGGCGGGCGATCGAATTCGCCCTGTCGGCCGCGGGTCCCGAGGACGTGGTCCTGATCGCAGGCAAGGGCAGCGAGCCCTACCAGATCGTGGGCGAGGCGCTCCTGCCCTTCAGCGACATGTCCACGGTGCGCGAGCTCTCCGCGTCCCGCAGCCCTTCAGACCCGGGCCGATGCACGCTCTGACCGGCGGATACCCAATGATGTCCGCATGGAAAGACATATGGAGACCGGGCGGGGGCCGTCCGGCCGCCGGTTCGGCCGCGCGGTGGCGACCCTGAGCCTGCTGACCTCGGTGGTGGCGTGTACGTCCGCGCAGGCTCCGGCTCCGCTCTCGGGCGCCGGGAGCGGGGACGAGGTCTCCGTCGCGACCTGGAACATGTGCGGGGTGCGGCAGTGGAGCTGTGAGGAGACCGGCAGCCCGAAGGACAAGTTCCAGCAGCTGCGCGACCTGGTCGGCGATTCCGGCGTACGCGTCCTGCTCCTGCAGGAGGTGTGCTCGGAGGACCTGCTGTCCTCGGCCGTGCGCCTGGGTCCGGAGTGGCACTCCGTCTTCGAGCCGTACGCCGAGGTGGACGCGGCGGGCCGGCGCAACTCCGTCGAGTGCACAGGGCAGGGGCGCGGCCAGGCCGGCTACGGGCTGCTGGCCGCCTCCCGGCTCACCGACGTGGAGCTGGTCCCGACCGAGCAGCCGACGGTGGGCCTGCACCGCGGGATCCTGTGCGCGCGGGTCCCGGCCCAGGGGCTGCGGGTGTGCAACGCCCACCTGTCGCTGCGGGAGAGCGACGGCGAGCACCCCGACTGGGACTTCCGCGACGACCAGCTGAGCTCGCTCGTCGCCACCGCGGCGACCGACGCCCGTACGGTCTTCGGCGGGGACTTCAACGCTCCGCCGCCGGTGGGCAGCCGCAACACCTCCGCCTGGATCTGGCCGTCGGAGGCCTACGACACGTACCGCGAGTGCGATCAGAAGGGCGACTCCCGCAAGGGGCGCGCCACGCACAAGGACGGCACGAAGATCGACTACCTCTTCACGCAGCTGCCCCGCACCGGCTGCGAGGTGGTGGACACCAAGGCCTCCGACCACCGGCCCCTGGTGATGCGGGTGAGCCGCCCCGCCGCCGATCCGTCGTCGACTCCTTCCGGCCCCTCCGCTCCCTCCGCCGATCCCGGCGTCAGTAGCGCGAGTTGAAGTAGTTGCCCTGCTGGGCGGGCACGGTGTAGCCGTTCACCGAGGTGAAGGGGACGGCCGTCCACGGGGAGGCGTTGCCGACCGCGTCCACGGCGATGGCCTCGACGAAGTGGTCGCCCTCGTTCCAGGCCCAGCCCGACTCCCAGACCCAGCTGCCGTCGGCCCTCACCTCGCAGGTGCCCAGGGTCACGCCGCCCTCCTGGAAGTCCACGCGCACGGCGCCGGGGGCGTAGCCGGCGAAGCCGACGGCGGGGCCCTGCACCTGCTGGTGGGCGGCCGGGGCCGTCACCGTGAGCGCGAGGGGCTGGGCCGGCCTCGGCGGCGGCGCAGGCGCCGGTACGTACTCGGGCAGGGGCTCGGAAGCGTGCTCGACGGCGGTGAAGACCACTTCGGTGCGCTCGGTCTGGTAGTTGTTGGCGTCCGCGCCGAAGAGCCTGACGACGTGTCGTCCCTTGGGCCAGGGGCTGGTGCGCTCCCATATCCAGGTGCCGTCGGCGGCGACGGGCGAGGCGCCCTGGTACTTGCCGTCCTGCCAGAAGCTGACCCGTACGGCTCCCTGGGCGGTCCCCGTGAAGCGGACGGTGTTGGCGGGCACCCGCTCCTCCGGCGCCGGCGACAGCACCACGGGCTTGGGGAAGGAGTCGCCCTTCACCTGCGAGGTCTGCGTCAGGTACGCGTCGATGGCCGAGGTGTCGCGCTCCGGCTGTTCGAAGCCGTTGCGGATCATGCCGAACCGTGGGGTGATTCCGTCGACGAGGAGGTTCAGCAGCCCCATGATGGTCGGGAGGTTGCGCAGCGTGACCTTCCCGTGGTCGGTGATGAGGGAAGAGTCGTTGTAGACGAAGTTGAAGTTCTCCCGCCCCTGGAACAGCCCGAGGAACGGTTCCACCTGCCGCTGGTACTGCTCGTCCTGCGGCGACGTGATCATGTAGATGTTGGCCGCGGGGTTGGCGCCGCTGCGCACAAGGTCCGGGAGGACCGAGTCGAGGACGCGGATGTTCTGCTCGGTCACCTCGCCCATCATCACCTTGGCCGCGCCGGGGATGCCCTCCTTGACGTACGTCCCGATCAGGAACTGGGGCACGCTGGCCACGATGTTCCTGAAGCCGTACTTCAATCCGAAGAAGAGGGCCGCGCTGCCGCCCTTGGAGCTGCCGAACATGGTCACTTCGTCCGGCGAGAGGGACAGCGCGTTCATGACGCGCGAGATCAGCCCGGCGACGGACTGCTCCAGGGAGAAGTCCATCCCCTTGCACAGGTAGTAGGTGTTCGCGCCGTCGAAGAGGTCGCGGACCCAGAGGATGTTCGACCGGACCTTGTCGAGCACTCCGTTGGACCAGCCGTACTCACCGGGCGCGGTGAAGTTCGCGAAGACCACGACCAGGTGGCGGTTGCCGTTCCTCGCGTGCGAGAACCGGTACTCGATGGGCACCGCCCCGGCGGTGTCCACGCCGGTGAAGACGCGGCGCGCGTTCTGGGCTGCCTTAGACATGCTCGGAATCCATTCTTCTCACCGGCTGGCGCGGCACCTGACCGAGGGTGCCTCCGTTCCAGGGACCTGGCTGACCCGGCCGGCCGGCCGGGCCCGCCTGGCCCGCCTGGCCCGCCTGGCCCGCCTGGCCCGCGGCGCGGCCGCCCGCCGCGCCGACGGCCGGCGCCTGGGCCCGCGCGGGGTCGAGGTCCCCTCCGGCGATCAGGATGCGGTCGGTCAGCCTGGCCGAGGCGTAGCCGTCGTCCAGATCGCAGAACTCCTGCTGGAACCAGCGGTAGCGGGCGGCGTAGCCGTGCTGGATGCGGTCGATGTTGCGGATCGCCCCGATCAGCTCGGGGGAGGTGTACACGAGCGGGCCGGGGGCGGACTGCTCGAAGTCGAAGTAGAAGCCGCGCAGGGTGTCCCGGTAGTGGTCCAGGTCGTACGTGAAGAAGAGGATCGGCCTCCCCGTGTTGACGAAGTCGAACATCAGGGAGGAGTAGTCCGTGATCATCACGTCGGTGATGAGCGAGAGGTCCGCCATGTCCGGGTAGTCGGACACGTCGTGGACGAAGCCGTCGCCGGCGCCGGGCACCGGGTCCACCACGTTGGGGTGGCGCCGCACGAGCAGGACGTGGTCGTGGCTCAGCTGCGCCTTGGCCTCGTCGAGGTCGATGCGGAAGTCGAGCTTGTACTTTCCGGGTGCGTAGAACTGGTCGTCGCGCCAGGTCGGCGCGTACATGATGACCTTCTTGCCCGGCGGGAGCCCGATGCGGCGGCGCACTTCCGCCGCCCGCCGGCCGGAGTCCGCCCGGCGCAGGACGTCGTTGCGCGGATAGCCGCTCTCGACCATCTCGCCCGGGAACTGGAAGGCCCGCTTGAGGATCGGGGTGCTGAAACTGTTCGGGGACACCAGCATGTCCCAGTTCCGCACCTCCTTCTCCACGCGTTCCAGGTACCGCTTGTCCGCGAAGTGCACGGCCTCGATGTCGTGCCCGATGCGCTTGAGCGGGGTGCCGTGCCAGGTCTGGACGACGGTCTGGCCGTCCCGCTTCTCGAACCAGTCGGGCAGGTGGTTGTTGGCGACGACGTACTTCGCCCGGCCCATGGCCTCGTACCAGTCGGGCGACCACATGCGGACGGGGCGTGCGGTGGGCGGTACGGCGACCTGGTCGTCGCGGACCACCCACAGGTGCTCGAGGTCCACGCCGCGGCGGACCATCTCCTCGTGGAGGGCGCGGGGGCTGTCGGAGTACTGGGTGCCCTTGAAGGCATCGAAGAGCACTGCCTGCGTCAGCGGCTTGCGGCGGGCCTCGGGGTACGTCTTGGTGCGCATCAGCTTCTGCCGGTAGGGGCCGCGGGCCTCGTCCGGCATGGCCGAGTGGACCAGGAGCGAGAGCCTGTCGTAGGCCTCGGCCTGGAGCTCGTAGCGCCGCTCGTTGCTGGTCATCTCGCTGGGGAAGGCGGGGATCAGCTCCTGCGTCATCTTGACCATGAGGTCGTTGGAGCGGTTCTCCGCGGTGACGGCGGACGGGTCCTGGCGGCGCAGGAAGAAGTCCCAGCGGCCGGAGGCCAGCGGCACCTCTCCGGCCAGGTTGCGCATCGCCGCGGGAGTGACGACGAAGCGGAACTCCTCGCCGTACCAGGTGATGGGGACCACTCGCTCCGCGCCGTGGGCCCGGGAGCGTACGACGATGTGCGCCGCGGCGAACTCGGACGCGTCGAGCTTGTCCTGCGCGGCGTAGCCGACGGTGACCTCCAGGGAGCCGTCGGGGCGCCAGGTCGCGGACTTGGCCAGCGGCAGGGTGTCGCGCTCGAACAGCACCACGTAGCCGGAGCCGTTGCGGTGCACGAAGACCTCGCGGTCCCCGCGCTCGGTCTGCAGTCCGGCCGGCATCCGGTAGTGGCCGTCGGTGGCGTCCTCCGCCATGACGGGGTAGATGGCCGCCTTGCGTCCCTCGACGTGCAGGGTGGTCTTCCAGCCGTTGGCGCCGGTGTTCCAGGACTCCGGGACCCCGTCGGAGAAGTTGGTGCGGTGACCGGGGACGAGGGCCTTGGTCGGGATGCGGGTCACGAAGGTGAACCACCCCTCGCCGCCCGGCTGGAAGTGGACCCACGCGTCGTGCCGGCCGGCGCCGCCCATGCTGGTGACCCGGAACTTGCCCCACTCGGGCAGCTTGGGGCCGAGGTAGACGCCCCGGAGTTCGAGGTGGTCGCCGACGACCCGGTGTCGCGTGATGCGGCAACGCACCCGCTCCACGCGGAGTTTGAGCTTGCCCTGCAGGAAGAGCGGCACCACGCGGGTGTTCTTCTCCACGTACTGGTAGGGCGGATTGGCCGCACTGCCCGCGCCGCCCCGGGCTATGCCCTTGTAGCGGAAGAGCCCGCGGCTGAGGACGCCGGCCGCCACGTCCCACGTCCCCTCCACCCACTCGCCCTTGCGCTTGAGGCGGGAGACGTCGAAGCGGACCTGGAATCCGGACCAGTCGTAGCAGTAGCGGCTCTGCTGGGAGTACTCGGTGGCCTGCGGGTAGTACGTGGTCTTCGCCTTGGCGACGACCACCCGGCCCTGCTTCTTGTTCCGCAGGGCGATCGCCTTCATCGACATGTGCCGCTTGTGCACGTTGATGAAGCGGACGTATGCGGACCCCTCGAGGGTCAGGTGCTCGGAGTCGTCCCAGCGTGCGCCGGCCAGCGAGCCGTGCAGCGAGAGTTCCTTGTCGAGCCGGTAGGCGCTCTTGTCTATCCCGATCGAACGGTCGCCGAGGTAGGGGTAGTTGAGGTAGCGGTGGAAGCGCCGCTGCACGGGCAGGGGGCCGCCCTTGCGCTCGAACTCGACGACGTCGAGCAGCTCTTTGAGCCGCCCCTCGCGGACCAGGAGCCACTTGACCCGGGCGTCGGCGGGCAGTTCGTGGATGATGTCCGCGTCGGCCTCGTCCAGGAACTCGTTGCCCCACCGCATGAAGGCGTTCCGGTACTCCTCGTCGGCGTCGGGCAGCACCTTCAGGTGCAGCATCAAGTCCGACTTGAGGCAGGCGAGATCGTACTTGCGCTTGTGGTTGGAGTAGGAGCGCGCACGGTGTCCGGCGAGGAAGCGGCTGACCGACTGCACCGCGGCGACGCGGTCCCGGAGGTTGCTGAACTCGGTGTGCCGCTGGGTGATGGAGGGGGCGGCGCCGCCCTCGCGCCGACGCCAGAAGTAGACGATGTCCGTGAGGATGTCGACCTTGGCGGCCCGGAAGTGGGCGAACATGTTGACCCAGGAGTCCTCGTACATGACGCCCTCGGGGAACGCGATGTAGTGGTAGTCCCAGAAGGACCGCCGGAACACCTTGTTCCACACCGTGCGGTCGTAGATGAGGTCCGGCAGCTTGGTGATGTGCGTACCGCGCTTGCTGCTCCGCATGGGCGCCTTGTGCAGCGGGGACTGCCACCTCTTGGTGGAGTTCATCATCTGCACGTTGCCGGAGACGAAGTCGGAGCCGGAGGCTTCGAGGGTCCGCACGAGCAACTCGTAGGCGTACTCGGGTATCACGTCGTCGCCGTCGACGAACGCGAGGAACTCCGCCTGGGGGTGGGCGGCGCGGATGCCGACGTTCCTGGCGTGGCCCGGTCCCATCGAGTCCTGGCGCAGCAGCCGGAACCGCGGGTCCCGGCGGGCGAAGTCCGCGGCGATCGCGGTCGAGGAGTCGGTCGAGCCGTCGTCGACCATGATCACTTCAAGGTCGCGGAACGTCTGCCTGGCTATCGACTCGAGGCACTCCTCGAGGTAGATCTCGACGTCCTGAAAGGGCACGACGACGCTCAGGCGGGGCATACCTGCCACTCAGAAAACTCCTTGGTAGACACACTTCTCACAGCGCGCCGGGAATCGCCGCGGCGCGCCGCCAGACCCGCCCCTGAATCTGGTCACCCACCGCTCCCCGCGCACTCGACCCTCCCCCACCCTCGACCCGCACACTTATGCGAGCCTCACAGGGTGTGCGCAGCGTAGGGCAACTGCGCAACGGCGAGCAACTATTCACAAGCGCGCAAGGCTTCCGAAGCTTCACGTCTGCGAATGAGCGATATCCGTCACGGCGCCGAGGGCGCACCAACTCCCCTCCGGTTCGGGGTGAGGCGCGAAAGGACGGACCGTCACCCGTCGGAACACCCCTACGCCCGGTGAGGTAGGTCACCCCACGTGACACCAGGGCTCGAAGGCGAGGCCCGCGTCCATGAGGTCCTGACGGGCGATCCGCAGCCCGCCGTTCGTGTCGATCATCGCGATCGTGACCGCACCACGGGCGTCGAGGGCGATGGCCGGAAGTCCGGCGCACCGGTCTCCCACGGGGGCCCACCAAGCGCCGTACTGCTCACCCTCCGTGGGATAGGCGGCGATCTCGGGGCACCCCTCGGCACCCCGCTGCAGCAGCACGGTGCAGTCGTAGCCGTTGATGCGCGTACGGGCGATGCCCACCGGGCCGGCGCCGCCCGCCCCGCCCAGCGGCATGGGCACACGGGGCGCTCCGGCGGGGGCCATCGGGCGGTAGGCGATCACGCCGCCGTCCGCCGGGTGGCGCCAGAAGTAGGTGCCGGTGCCGGGGCCCGTCTCGTAGGCGCTGTACGTCCCCTCGACGGCATCGGCCTCCAGGCGCCCGAGCCACCTGAAGTCGCTGCCGGGGCCGTCCTGGCCCCAGTACGCGGCCCCGCCCCGGAAGGGTGCGAGGAACTCGGCCCGGCCGTGGGCCGTGACCAGGGGGGCGACGGCACCTCGTGCCCATTTGCCCTGATAGTCGGCCCAATTGCCCCATTTGCCGTCGGCGCCCCGCGTTCGGCCGCGTACGCCGACTCCGAACCGGGTGGCGACGACGTGGAGCGATCCGGCGCCGTCGGGCAGCACCATCGGGTCTCCCGGCGGGGCCGGCGGCTCACCCTCCCGTTCGGGCTCCGGGAACGGGTTGCCCAGGGCACGCCAGTCGCTGAGCGGGCGCCCGGTCTGGTACTGGGCGGCGATGACCAGTTCGCGACCACCCGGCGCACCGTCGCGGTAGCGGGTGCCGGCGAACCAGACGAAGCCGCCCGCGTCCTGGGCCAGCGTGAACCGGCCCGCCCATCCCTCAACGGGAAACAGCTCGGGCCCGTGCCAGACGTCCGAGCCGGGGGCCGACTCGGTCCAGCGCACCAGGCCCTCGACGCAGCTCGCGTAGGCGGTCAGCCGGCCGTCCCGGCCCAGGCGGAGCCAACCCCGGGCCGCGAGCCCGCCGTCGGCCGCCTCGGCTATCTCGGAGCCCGGAACCGCGGGCGTGGCGGAGGTGACGCCCCGGCCCGCTTCCGCGCGTTCGCGTCGCGCCATGTCCTGCCCACTCCTGCCCGTTCTCGTCCCATTTGCCCGGCCCGGCCCTGCGACCGTGGGGCATTTACGGCAGGGCGCCGACCTGTCGCCGCCAGTGGCGGACGTCCGGGACGGCTCCCGGCCCGGTGCAATCTAGCCTGTCCGCGCCGTCGACCCCGAGGCGGACCCGTTGATTCCGTAGCCGACCGCTCGACCCGGGCCGGCTCGCCCGCCCCTGCACTGCCCGCAGTCCCGGCCGAGGGGCGTTGTCAGACCCCTGCGAGAGGATCTTTCTCATGACGATCCTTCCCGCCGATGAGGCGTTGTCCAGCGTGCCCGGCATGTCCAGCGTGCCCGCCGTGCCCGCCGTGCCCAGCGTGTCCAGCCATGCCGACTACCGTGCCGCGCTCGGGCAGTTGCGCGAGGCGTCCCACGCCTACTACGGCGGCGAGAACACCTCGCTGGACGACGCCGCTTACGACGGGCTGCGCCTGTCCGTGCTCGCCTGGGAAGCGGAGCACCCGGACGAGGTCGCCCAGGACTCCCCGACCGGCTTGGTCGGTGACGGCGCCGCCCCGGTCGGCGACATAGCGCACACCACCCGACTGCTCAGCCTCGACAACGTCTTCGACCCGGCCGGCCTGGTGACGTGGGAGGCCTCGCTGCAGCGCCGCCTGGGCCACCCGCCCGCCGGCGGGTTCACGGTCGAGCCGAAGATGGACGGAGCGGCCGTCGCCGCCCGCTACCGCGCCGGGCGGCTGGAGCAGATCATCACCCGCGGCAACGGCACGCACGGCGAGGACGTCAGCCACGTCATCGGCACCATCGAGGGCCTGCCCGAGCGGCTGCCCGTGCCGGCCACGTTCGAGGTGCGCGGCGAGGTCCTGTTCACGCAGGCGCAGTTCGAGACCGCGAACGAGATCCGCACCGCACACGGCGCGCAGGTCTTCGCGAACCCGCGCAACGGCACGGCCGGCACACTGCGCGCGAAGGACCGTCCGTACCGGCTCGCGATGACGTTCTGGGCGTACGGGGCGGTCGAGCTCGACGGGGTCGCCTTCGTGCCCTCCGGGGCCACGCACGCAGAGGTCCTGGCCGCCGTCGCCGAGGCCGGAGTCCAGACGACGGCCGGCACACCCGCCGGTCTGCACGTGGTCGCCACCCTCGCCGAGGCGCAGCAGAAGGTGGACGGGATCGCCGCGCTGCGGCCCGCCCTGCCGTTCGGGATCGACGGGGTGGTGATCAAGGCGAACGACGCGGGCGAGCAGGCCGCGGCCGGGTTCGGCAGCAGGTTCCCGTACTGGGCGATCGCCTTCAAGCTCCCGGCGGTCGAGCGGCAGACGGTACTGCGGGAAGTGGTCTGGGACGTGGGCCGGACCGGCGTGCTGGCCCCGACGGCCGTACTCGAACCGGTGGACATCGACGGATCCACGGTCACCCGGGCCACCCTGCACAACCCCGCGGACATCCGCCGCCGTGACCTCCACATCGGCGACACGGTGACGGTCTACAAGGCGGGCGACATCATCCCCCGCGTGCAGGCCGCGGTCATCGGCCGCCGGCCGGCCGGGGCGCAGGAGGTGCCGCTGCCCACGGCGTGTCCGAACTGCGGTGGGGAGATCAACAAGGAGCAGGAGCGGTGGCGCTGTGCGAAGGGCACCGGGTGCGCGCTGCCCGCGCTGATCGAGTACGCCGCCGGCCGCGACATGCTCGACATCGACGGCCTGGGCCGGACGTACGTCAACGCCCTGATCGAGTCCGGTGACGTCACCGACGTCGCCGACCTGTTCGCCCTCACCGAGGAGCAGCTCACCGCCGCCTCCGGCAGTGCCAAGCGGGGAGCGAAGCTGGCCGAGCAGATCGCTGTCGCCAGGACCCGCCCGCTCAGCCGCGTCTTCTGCGCCCTGGGCGTGCTCGGTACCGGGCGCAGCATGTCCCGCCGCATCGCCGCGCACTTCGGCACGATGGACGCCATCCGGCGTGCCGACGCCGCCGAGATGCAGGAGGTCGAGGGCATCGGGCCGGAGAAGGCCCCGGTGGTCGTGGAGCAGGTCGCCTCGCTGGCCCAGGTCATCGACAAACTGGCCGCGGCCGGGGTCAACATGACGGAGCCGCGGCAGCCCCAGGCTGCCGCGGAAGGCCCGCTGGCGGGACGGACCGTCGTCGTCACCGGCAAGATGAGCGGCCCGCTGGAGAACATGGGGCGTTCGGAGATGAACGCGCTGGTCGAGAAGGCCGGTGGCCGGGCGGGCAGCAGCGTGAACTCCAAGACCACCTATCTGGTCTGCGCGCCGTCCGCGAACGGGAAGCCGAGCTCCAAGGCGGTGAAGGCGGCGGAGCTGGGGGTAACGGTCCTCACCCCGGAGGCCTTTGCCGAGCTCGTCTCGGACTGCCTGGGCTGACCGGGGTCAGTACACGAGCTTGTAGCTCACGTCCTTGGGGACCGGGGCGGGGGCGGTGTCCGTGTAGAGGAGCCGGATCGTCGTGAAGCGCTGGACGCCGGGACGGTCCGGCCAGGGCTCCGGGCCGCTCAGGGTCACCGTCACCGGGTAGGACCGGAAACGGCCCGCCGCGCAGTAGGGCTTGCAGTCGTTCACCATGTCGGTGCCCGTGGCCGTCGCGGTCCGCGGGCCCCAGGTGTCCCAGCGGAGCCTTACGAGGCGGTTGTTGCCGTCGCCGCAGGCCAGCAGGTACTCCTCGGGGCGTACCTGGGCCTTCGAGAAGCAGTCGACGACCACGACCGGATCCGGCGCGGGAGCCGGCAGGGCCCGGGGCTGCGCGGAGGCCGGTACGGTGCCCGCCGCGAGCGCCGCGGCCGCACAGAGCAGAGTGGCGGTCCGCATCCTGGCCCAGGGGCCCCGGACGCGCCGGCCGTCTCCTGATGCGTCCACGACGTCCTCCTCGCCCGTCGGTCCCAGCGTCGGCGCTGAGATCATGCCCAGCTTCCCCCATCCGGGCGAGCCTCGCATCCGCAGGACCCGGGAGGCGGAAGGGCGCGAGGTCCTGGTGGGCGTACTACCTGGGGAGTACGCCGGAAACGCTACGCCGGGGTGACGCGGGTGAGAGCGGGCGCGGTCTAGCGTGGCCGTATGGACGAGCTGCGCGAGCGCCCGGGTCCCCCGTGGCGCAGGTGGGTGGAGCGGACCGGGCGGGGCCCGGCCTGGCGCTCCGCGCTGCTCGTCGCCGTTTTCGCACAGGTCGGCGCCGGATGGGCCGCGCACGCGCAGAGCGGGCGGGTGGCCCTCGACGGCTTCGCGCGACTCCTGCTGCTGCTCGGGCCGGCCCTCCTCGTGGCGCGGCACCGCCATCCGGTGGCCGTGGTGTATGCGGTCAGCGCGGTGACCCTGGTCTACATCGGCGCCGGGTACCCCTACGGCCCCGTCTTCCTCAGCCTGGCGGTGGCCTGCTTCGCCGCCGTCGTCGCGGGCCGCCGGCGGGCCGCCTGGGGGGCCGTCGGCCTGCTCTGGGCCGGCCACCTGCTGATCGGTCACTGGCTGTACCGGTGGCTCCCGCCCGCCGGGAACGGGCCGGCGCCGTGGTCGCAGGAAGTGGCCGTCACCGCGTGGGTCCTCGCGATCCTCGCCGTCTCCGAGCTGGTCCGCCTGCGCCGGGAGCAGTGGGCCCGTGAGCGGGCCGAGCGCCGCGCGGCGGAGAGACGCCGGGTGGACGAGGAGCGGCTGAGGATCGCCCGTGAACTGCACGACGTACTCGCCCACAGCATCTCGGTGATCAATGTCCAGGCGGGCGTCGGGCTGGCCCTGCTCGACTCCGATCCCGAGCAGGCCCGTACGGCGCTGACCACCATCAAGGCGGCGAGCAAGGAGGCGCTGGGCGAGGTCCGGCAGGTCCTCGACACCCTGCGCGCCCCGGGCGAGGCACCGCGCACCCCGGCTCCGGGCCTCGACCGGCTCGACGAACTGGTCGAGCAGGCGGCGGCCGCCGGGCTCACCGTGGCGGTCACGGTGGAGGGAGAGGCCCGGGCGCTGGCGCCGGGGGTGGACCTGGCCGCCTTCCGGATCCTGCAGGAGGCGCTGACCAATGTCGTACGGCACTCCGGTGCGCGCGCGGCCCGCATCCGCCTCGCCTGGCTCCCGCGCGCCCTGGAGCTGTGGGTGGACGACGACGGCCCGGCCACGGGCGGCGCCTCGGACGGCAGCGGCAACGGCCTCGTCGGGATGCGTGAGCGGGCCTCGGCCCTGGGCGGCGGCATCGAGGCCGGACCGCGTCCGGACGGCGGTTTCCGGGTGGTCGCGAGGCTCCCGCTGACGGCCGCGACCGCCGAGGGGGATCCGTGATGCGGGTGCTGCTGGCCGACGACCAGCTCCTCGTCCGGGCCGGGTTCCGGGCCCTGCTCGACGCCCAGCCCGACATCGAGGTGGCGGGCGAGGCCGCGAACGGTGAGGAGGCCGTGCGGCTGGTGCGGGAGTTGCGGCCCGACGTCGTGCTCATGGACATCCGGATGCCGGTGCTGGACGGGCTCGGGGCCACCCGAAGGATCACCGAGGACGCGGGGCTGGCCGCCGTGCGGGTGGTCATGCTCACCACCTTCGAGCTCGACGAGTACGTCTTCGAGGCGATCCGGTCCGGTGCCTCCGGCTTCCTGGTGAAGGACACCGAGCCGGAGGAACTGCTGCGCGCGGTGCGGGCGGTGGTCGGGGGCGACGCCCTGCTGTCTCCCGGCGTCACGCGCCGCCTGATCGCGGAGTTCGCGGCGCGTTCGAAACAGCCCGCCGCGGCGGCGGACCTGGGCCGGCTCACCGAGCGGGAGCGGGAGGTGATGGCGCTGGTGGGCATGGGCCTGTCCAATGAGGAGATCGCCCGCCGGCTGGTCGTCAGCCCGCTCACCGCGAAGACCCACGTCAGCCGGACCATGGTCAAGCTCGGCGCCCGGGACCGCGCGCAGCTGGTCGTCCTGGCCTACGAGTCGGGGCTGGTCCGGCCCGGGTGGCTCGGCTGACCCGGGCCGGACCAGCCCGTACTCCCGCAGAAGTACCCACGGTGCAGCCGGCCGTACGACGACCCGGCACCCCTCCCGGAGCCAGTCTCGGAGTGAGACGAAAAGTCCACGATTCCGAGGAGCTGAACCGAGATGAACACCTTCACCACCCTCGCGTACGACGGGCCCGGCCCGTGGGTCCTGTTCTTCCCGCTGGTCTGGGCGGCGGTCGTCATCGGCGTCGTCACCGTCCTGCGCCGCACCGTGTGGCGCGGCCGCCGGGCGCCGTGGCAGAACCGGGCCGCGGCGTACGGCGAGCACTCGCCGATCGCGATCCTGGGGCGGCGGTTCGCCTCGGGCGAGATCGACGAGGACGAGTACTGGCGGCGGCTGTCCGTCCTGGACGAGCAGTTCGGCCGCTCCCTGAAGGACGGCCCCGCCTGAACGCACGAGGCGGGCGGTGGCGGGATCACCTCCCGGTCATCCCGCCACCGCCCGGAAGTGCCCGGCCGGCCCTCGGCCTCAGCGGCTGGTCGCCGGCTCGTCGGCCGCGCGGAAGGGTGCGAAGCCCCGGTTGTCCTTGCAGCCGAGGTTCTCGTAGGTGTTGACCTTGGTCACCGGGTCGGTGCCGACCAGGCGGATCTTGCAGGCCTGCTTGATGAACCGCCCCTCGACCCCGCCGGGGAAGTCGATCTCCTTGTTCCACAGGTAGGGCGACTCGTAGTTGTTGGCCCAGGCGGTGGAGTTCACGTCGATGCCGCCCGGGGCCTCGATCTCGTAGACCCATCCCGTCTTGGCCGTGCCGTAGGTGGCGAACTTCTCGGCCACCCACTTCTCGCAGCTGGTGCTGAGGTGGGCACTGGTCTGGCCGCCGCCCTTGACGATGTACTCGGCCAGCGGGGTCAGTTGGTCGCCGCGCGGGGTGAAGCCCGCCTGGAAGAGCTCCTCGACGTTCTCGCGGGTGTCACCGCGCCACAGGGTGTTGTCGTCGACGCGCCAGTGCCAGTTCTCGGCCTTCGCCGCGGCCTCGACGGCGTAGGCGATGAACGGGTTGGTGGTGGTGCTGAACCAGTCCCACGAGTCGAACTCGGAAACGGGCCCGCAGGGACCGGTGTCCGGGGCCGGCGCCGGGAGGGATCGTACGGGGACGGAAGGTGCGGCGGCGGAAGGTTCGGCGGCGGCCGGGGAGATGGCGGCGGCGGAGGCGAGCGAGGCGGCGGCGAGGACCCGCAGGGCGGCCTTCAGCATGATGAGTGCCCATCAGTTGATCAACATGACGGCCCCTTTATAGCGACATGTCCCCGCACGGATCGAGGGTGGCGAAAGGTGATCACCCGGACGAGTGGGGCGGGTACACCTGCGAAGACCGCGCCTCGGAGGATGCGGCGAGCACGGACTCGGCGACGGCGGTGCGGGCGTACAGCACCGAGCGGCCGGCCCGGTGGGCGCTGACCAGTCCCGCGGCGCGCAGGGCGGTGAGGCTCTGGGACACCCCGGCGGCCGAGAGGCCGGTGCGCCGGGCCAGTTCGGTGGTGGAGGCCGGGGAGTCCAGTTCGGTCAGCAGCAGGGTCCGGGAGCGGCCGAGCACGGCGGCCAGGGCCTCGCTCCGGGGGACGGGCCGGGATTCCCACAGCGCACCCGTGCCGCGCGCCGGATAGGCGAGCTGCGGCGGTTCCGGAGGCGTGACACGGGTGAACGGGACCGGCCCGGTGAAGACCGAGGGGATCAGCAGCAGCCCCGCGCCCGCCGTCCCGCGGGACAGGGGCCGGTGCCGGCGCGCCAGCCGGAGCGCGTTGTCGTCCCAGCTCACCGACGGGTGCAGCTCGTTGAAGAGCCGGCCCGCGCCGTGCTCGGCGACCTGCCGGGCCCGGTGGAACACGTCCGCGTCGAGTACGGCGCGGATCCGCGCCCAGTAGGGCGCCAGTGCCAGCTCCCAGTAGGTCTCGATCTCCTCCACGACCCGCTCCAGACGGGCCTGCGGTTCGGCGTACAGGCTCCGCGTCCGGGGGCCGAGGCCTCCCTGTTCGTGCCGCAGGCGGTCGAGGTCCCGGCGGACCCGGGCGGCGGGAGAGGCCCGGATCCCGGCCAGTTCCTCCGTCAGGGTGGGGGCCGGCCCGCTCGGTGCCGGATTGAGGAAGTCGGGCACGTACCCCGAGGGCGGGATCAGTTCGGCCAGCCAGCCGCGGTCGAGGCCGGCGGCCGCCAGCCGTGGCCTCACCTGCGCGGCCCACGGCCCGTGCACGGGGGACGCGGCGCCGGAGCACAGCAGCCGGAAGCTCGGGCCGACCTCCCACATCGGCGAGACGGCGAACCGCATCTGCGCCAGATCGCTCACCGAGAACGTCAGCTCCGCGCGCACGGCAGGCCTCCCCCAAGGATTCACGCATGCCTTAATCAATGGCCCGGCAGCATACACAGCGGAGAGTATCCGGGGCATGACCTCACAGACGATGAACGCGGCGGCCGCGGGTACCTGGACACTCGGCGACCTGGAGATCAACCGGATCGGTTTCGGCGCGATGCGTCTGACGCAGAACGGCGAGGCCTTCGCGGACGATGCCGTGCCGAGCGACCGGGGCCGGGCGATCGGAGTGCTGCGCCGGGCCGTCGAGCTCGGGGTGAACCACATCGACACCGCCGCGTTCTACTTCTCGCCGCTGCGCTCAGCCAACGAACTGATCAGCCGGGCGCTGGCCCCCTACCCGGAGGACCTCGTCATCACCACCAAGGTCGGGCCCGGCCGGGACCCGTCCGGTGCGTGGATCGCCCATGCCACCGCCCGGGAGCTGCGCGGCCAGGTCGAGGAGAACCTGCGCCAGCTGGGCCGCGACCACCTCGACGTGGTGAACCTGCGCGTCGTCGGGAGCGAATCCATCGCCGAGCGCTTCGGAGCGCTCGCCGAGCTGCGCGAGGCGGGGCTCATCCGCCACCTGGGCATCTCCAACGTCACGCCCGAACACCTCGAAGAGGCGCGGGCCATCGCGCCCGTCGTCTGCGTGCAGAACATGTACGGCATCGGAGTGCGGCCCGAACACGACGCGTTCCTGCGCACCTGCGGCGAACTGGGGGTCGCCTTCGTCCCCTTCTACTCCATCGCGGGCGACAGGCGGCAGGCGGGCGCGAGCGGCGCCGAGGCCGAGGCCGAGGAGGTGCGTGCCGTTGCACGGGCGCACGGCGCGAGCCCGGCGCAGGTGCGGCTGGCGTGGACCCTGCAGCGGGGAGCGCACGTGCTGGCCATTCCGGGCACCGGCGACCCCGATCACCTGGAGGCGAACGTGGCGGCGGGGGCGCTGCGCTTGGCCGCGGCGGACTTGGCCGCGCTGGACGCGGTCCATGGGAGGGGGGCGTGAGCGGGTCGGCTGCGGGTTGGCTGCGGGTTGGCTGCGCCGCTCTGGCGGGGGCGGCGGGGGCCGGTTGTGCCGGTTGGCTGCGCCGCTCGGGCCGTACGCGTGGGGGCCGGTTGTGACGGGGTCGGGCGCGCGCCGGGGTGTCTCCTCGGACGCCGAACGTGTCGGGAGGTCGGAGAGCTCGGCGGCAGTGCGTTCGACGCCCTGCGGGGATCACCCCGACACACACCCGCCCCCGCCCCAACCGGCCCGCTTCGGCCCCGACAAATTCAGCCCCTCCGGCGATTGAGGAGCGGGGTCCGGGGCGGAGCCCCGGTCTTTGAGCCGCACCGTCTCCGGCTCCGCCGCACCACTTTCAGCCTCGCCGGCCTTTGAGGCGCGGGGTGCGAACACCGAGCCTCGGTGTTTGGGCCTCGGCGGCGATTGAGGCGCGGGGGCTGGGGCCGAGCCCCGGCGTTGCGGTGTGGACGCCGTCACCCGGCACGGGGGTGCGGGTGACGGCGGCCACGCGGCCTCACGGGAGGTCATCGGTGGGTGGGTCGGCCTCGTATACATGAGGGGTGTCCGCGGCCCACTCCACCAGCTCGGTGCCGCCGAGGACCACGTCGTCGGGGTCCGGCATGCCGGCCCGCCGGAGGAACTCGATGACGTCCTCGTCGGAGTGGGCCAGACCGAGGGACTGCTCTCCGCTCGCGGTCCGCAGGGTCACCTGCCGGCCCCCCGACGGGAAAATCCGGTGTACGACGACGGGCGCATGACGCATACCCCCAGCCTCGCCCCCGCGACGCGGCCCGGCACCCCGGGGGGTCAGGACGTGCGGCCGACCGGGGCGGCGGCGCCGTCGGCCGCCGGGATGCGGAACATCGAGGGATCGGGGTAGGTGGCCTTTTCGGCCAACAGGACCTCTTCGATCTCGGCCTTGAAGACGGGCTCGAAGAAGTCGACGGACAGCAGCAGCCGCAGCCCCCGCAGGGTCGGGTCGAGCAGCGGGCGGGCCATCCGGGCGCCGCCGCCGGAGATGCCGGAGAAACCGGTCCGGGCCGTCGCCGATCTCCCGCCCACGCGGTCCTCGAAGCCGGCGGTCGCGTAGCCGACGACCAGCGCCAGCTCGGTGAGGAACCTACGGGTCCCGAGGGCCATCTCCTCGGCGCCCTGGAGTGTCTGGACGGAGCCGCCCGCGACCTTGAAGTCGTCGCTGTTGCGCTTGAGGCCGCGCGCCTCGTACACGGCGTGCGCCTCCTCGAAGAGCCGCCCCGCCTCGTCGACCGCCTTCATCGCCGTCACCAGCTGGTCGATGTCGATCTCGCGCTTCACGCTGCCTCCCGATCCGGAACCCATGGTGCACAGACCGTAGGAGGCAAAGCGTCCGCTGCGGAACACCCGTGCGGCGGTCAGATCCGGGAGCCCCCGAGGCCGCTCTGGACCCCTCCCCCGGCCGCGACTCCAACTCGCCATGCCCTCTTGTGACTTGAGGCAAGTCTCTCAACAATGCACATGACAACCGAAGGATCTTCGGTCGCATTGTCATCAGAGGGGAACCCCCACATGAAGAAGCCTCTCGCCGGTGCCTTACTCTCGCTGCTCCTGATGGGAGCAGCGGCCGCCCCGGCCGTCGCCGCGCCGAACACCCAGGCCGCGCCCGCGGCGAGCGCCGTCGCCGTCAACTACGCCGGCACCGTGGCACTCAGCAACTGTTCCGGCTCCGTCGTCCGCGCGCCCGCCTCCCAGCCGAACGACCCCGCGCTCGTGCTGTCCAACGGGCACTGCCTGGAGACCGGTTTCCCGGCCGCCGGCGAGGTCGTCAAGGACCGGCCGTCCTCGCGTTCCTTCTCGCTGCTCAACGCCTCGGGCTCGAAGGTCGCGACCCTGCGGGCCAGCAAGATCGCGTACGGGACGATGACCGACACGGACGTCTCGATCTACCAGCTCACCAAGACCTACGCCCAGATCCAGAGCCAGTACGGCATCTCCGCGCTGACCCTGAACGACGTGCGCCCGGCGCAGGGTTCGGCGATCAAGGTGGTCTCCGGCTACTGGAAGCGGATCTACAGCTGCAACGTGGACGGCTTCGCCTACCGCCTGAAGGAGGGCGACTGGACCTGGAAGGACTCGGTCCGCTACACCTCGTCCTGCAACACCATCGGCGGCACCTCCGGCTCGCCGGTGATCGACACGACGACCGGCAAGGTCGTCGCAGTCAACAACACGGGCAATGAGGACGGCGGGCGCTGCACCGTGAACAACCCGTGCGAGGTCGACCAGAACGGCAACGTGACGGTCCGCCAGGGCATCAACTACGCCCAGGAGACGTACATCATCGTCCCCTGCATAGCCCCCGGCAACACGATCGACCTGAACCGCCCCGGCTGCCTGCTGCCGAAGCCGTAAGCAGCCGCAGTAACGTCCCCGCCCGTCCCGAAAAGCCCCACGGCCGGGCTCCGGGCGGGGATACTCGGACGCGTGGAACTGCACATCGATCACCGCTGGCTGCTGGAGCGGCAGGAGGCGCTGTTCAAGGACGTGGAGGTGGCCGACCACTCCGCCCTGGTCGCCGCCGTCGCCCGGCACCGGGTGAACACGCCCAGCCTGGAAGTGGACGACCCCGACGCCTACTGGCGCGCGGCCGCCCTGCTCGACGCGATCGTCCTGCTCCGGCCGCTCCCCGACTCCAACGAGTACTTCGCCTACGGGGTCGCCGTCGCGTACATCGAGGCCTCCGGCGAAGCCGTGGAGGCCTCCTACGAGCAGTGGCGCGACCTCATCACCGACATCCGCACGCTCCGCGTGAGCGTCTACGACGTGGCGGCGCGGCTGCGGTCCTGGCAGCCCGCGTAACCCCGGGCCGGGCCGTCAGCGCCGGCGCTGGGCGGGCGTGCCCACGAGGAGCGCGTCGGAGACCAGGCGCGCGCCGCGGGCGAGCCGGCTCAGCTGCTCGAGCTCCAGGGCGTACATCCTGATCGAGTTCTCGATGACCGTCTCGGCTATGCCCATCGTGGGCAGCTCGGCCCGGCTGGTCTGCAGGGCCGCCCGCACGGCACGAATCTCGTGCTGCAGCTGGAGCTGGACGTGGCGGGCGAGGAGCGCGTGGTGACGGGTGAGCGTGAGGTAGCCGCCGTAGCGGGCCGGAAGCAGGTCCCGCAGCCAGCGCGTGGCCGTGCGCTCCCAGTCGTGCGTTCCGGGCGCCTTGACCTGCAAGGGCCAGTCCGGGCTGAGCGTAAACGTGGCCGTCTGGGGCATTCTCGTCACTTCCGAATGGTGTCGAAGCTCTGATCGAGACGTTCTGGTGGGCGGCCTCGGCCCAGGGGTTGACCGAGGCCGCCATGGGCGCTCTGCGGGATCCGAAAGCCTGGACTCGACCGCGCGGCCGCGACGTGAGGAGGTTCGTCGTGCCGTGCGTGCGTTCGGGAGGACGTGGGGTCGTCCTCCTTGGCATCTGGTGGATCCGGAGCGCCGTCGTCAGTAAACATATATACCGTCGAGTAAGCAAGAGTATGAAAAATTTCATGCACGACGAGGGCTGAATATCCCCTGGTGGAGCGGGCGAGCGGGCGCCCCAACCGGCACGAACCGCCCTACAGGAAGAAGCCGTGGTGGTGGGCGACCTGTTCGTAGTCCTCCAGGCGCGCCTGCGTCCGCTCGGGGTCCGCGTCGGCCATCGACTGGAGCAGGGCCGCGGAGAGCATGCCGGGCGCCGCGTACGAGTCGAAGACCAGGCGGGAGCCGGTCCCCGCCGTCAGGGCCACGTCCGCCTCGTCCACGAGCGGCCCCAGGGTGGGGTCGGTGATCAGGACCACGCGCAGCCCCGTACTGCGGGCGGCCCGGATGGCGGCCAGGGTCTCCTTGGCGTGCCGCGGCATGGCGAACGCGAGGACCCAGGTGCCGCCGGCCGCCCTGGACTGGAGCAGCGCGTCGAAGGCGACGCTGCCGCCGCGGGTGACCAGCCGGACGTCGGGGTGGATGCGCCGGGCCGCGTACGCGAAGTACTCCGCCAGGGAGACCGAGATGCGCAGCCCGAGGACGGTCAGCGGCACCGAGCCGGCCAGCTCGCGGCCGATGTCCAGCACCTGGTTGGTGTCGGCGAGCAGCCGGCGCACGTTCTCCAGGTTCTCGATCTCGGCGTCCACGGCCGCCTGGAGTTCGTTGCGGCGGATCTGCTCGCGGGTGTCCGGGGCGCCGGCGACCGCGCTCAGCGCGATCGGCTGGAGCACGTCGCGCAGGGCGGGGTAGCCGCTGAACCCGAGGGAGGAGGCGAAGCGGGTCACGGAGGGCTGGCTCACGCCCACCCGCTCGGCGAGCTCGGTGATCGACAGGAAGGCGGCCTCGGTGAGGTGGTCGATCAGGTACTGGGCGATGCGGCGCTGGCCCGGCGAGAGGCGCCGGCCGTCGAACAGGGCGAGCAGCCGGTCGGCCGGGGGGCGGACCTCTTCCGACGACTGGCCGCTCGGCTTGATCGCGGCCGCCTGCGCGCGTGCCTGCTGCCCCGATGACACCGGAGGGCCTCCTTCTCACGTCACTCGCGTTCCAACATAGCTCACGCCCCGTGGTCGTTGATGATCAGTCCTCGGCCCGGGCGGTGACGGGGGCGTCGGTGCGGTCGCCGAGGAATTCGTACCAGCAGTGCCGCAGGTGCACGTAGCGGGTGTCCGCCTCGGTGAGGGCGAGGAAGGAGTCGATCGTCGAGGTCAGCCGCTCGGCGAGGCCCCGGTCGGCGAGGGCGCCGTTCTCGGAGAACGCGTGGTGGGCATTGGGCAGGCTGAACATGTCGGGGTAGACGCGGGCTCCGAGGTGCTCCAGCGGGACCCGCAGGGCCCACAGCCCGCGGTTGCCGCCGACCATCGACGGCGAGGCCGAGACGAGCAGGGTCTGCTTGTCCTTGAAGGGCTGCGGGCGGCGGCGCGAGGCCCAGTCGACGGCGTTCTTCAGTGCGCCCGGGAGGGAGGCGTTGTACTCGGGCGAGGCGATCACCAGCGCCTGCGCGGCATCGAGCCGCTCGCACAGGGCCAGGGCGCCCCGCGGCACGCCCTCGTCGGCCTCCGCGTCGCCGTCGTACAGCGGCATGGGGAAGTCGGCGAGCGTGGCGGCGTCCGCGACGGCGCCGGCCCTGACCACCAGGGCGGCGGCCAGGGACGCGAGCCGGGCGTTGACCGAGCCGGTGCGCGAGGACCCGGACAGGACGAGCACGCGCAGGGAGGACCGGGAGAACGCGTCCTCGTGCGGGCGGGCCGGGTCCGCCGGGAAGTGGTCGGTGTCGGTCGGGTTCATGCCGTCTCCCTGCTGTCGGCCGCTCCGGACGCCGGAACGGACTCGTGGACGGGCCACGCGCGGCGGGACCCGCACACACCGGTGTGCGGGTCCCGTCCGGGCCGCCGGGTCACTTCGCGCCGGGGTTCTCCCAGCGGTAGAACTCGTGGGCCATCGCGTCCTTCGGACTGCGCCAGGTCTCCGGGTTGTGCGGGCTGATGTAGGCCGTGAGCCGGTCGCTGAGATCCCGGAACTCGGGGTGGTCGGTGACCTTCGCGATGGCCGGGCCGGGCGGCCGGTCCGACTCGATCAGGTGCAGGTAGACGTCGCCGAACTGGAAGAGGCTGCGGCGCGTGACCCCTACGAGGTGCGGCAGTTCGCCCGCGTCGGAGCCCGCGAAGAGCTCGGCGATGTCGGGCGCCGACCCCGGTGCCATGCGGGCGACGATGAGAGCGCGGTGCGGCTGGTTCATCCGGGTGCCTGCCTTTCGCTTCAGAGACGGCTGACGGCGGGAGTGCGGTTCTCGCGCTCGCGCTGCTCGATCTTGTCCCGGATGAGAGCCATCTGGATCGGGGAGTTGCGGTTGATGTTGTCGGTCATCCACGCGTCGTCCACCGGCGCGTCCGGCTTCATCGCGAAGTCCTGGGTCCACTTCATCCGGGTGCCGCCGGGCACCTTGAAGTACTGCCAGTGGATGTCCATGTGCGCGAAGGGGCCCGTTTCCACGCGCCGGGCCCGGACCGTGAGGCCCTTGCGGTCGACGGTCCGTTCCGAGACCCAGCTCCAGACCTTGCCGTTCTCGTCGGGGTGCATGGTCAGGCGGAACCGGGTGGTGTCGCCCTCCTGGTCGAGGATCTCCAGCGAGGCGTACTCGCTGAACAGCTGCGGCCAGTTCGGGAGGTCGTTGGTCATCTCCCACACGACGTCCACGGGCGCGTTGACGGTGATCTCGTTCTCGGTGTGTCCTGGCATGTCAGGCTCCGGTCATCAGGCTGTTGTTGACGAGGTCGAGGAATTCCCCGGGGGTCTTGCAGCGGTCGGCGTCGGTGGGCAGGGCCCGCCCGCGCCGGTTCTCCAGTTCGCCGACGATGCCGAGCAGGCCCAGCGAATCGAGGCCGTACTCGTCGAAGGCGGAGTCCGGACGGCGTGCCATCTCGGTGGGATCGACGGTGATTCCGGCGGTCTTCATCAGCACCGCCAGCTCCTCCAGGGTCAGTCGGTCGGACATCTGGGTTCTCTCTTCCTACGAGGGAGCTACTCGTTCGCCGACGCGCCCCTGCGCAGGACCAGCGCGGAGTTGGACCCCATCCGGCCGCGGCTCAGCACGAGCGCGGTGCGCAGCTCCGCGGGGCGGGCGCTGCCGGTGACCACGTCGAGGTCGTGGCACACGTCGTAGACGTTGGGGGTCGGCGGCACGACACCGTGCTCCAGGGCCAGGACCGCGGCTGCGGTGTCGAGGGCGGGGGCGGCGCAGTACGCCCTGCCCGTACCGGACTTGGGCGCCGTGACCGGCACCTTCCGCCCGTACGCGCCGAGGGCCGCGGTGAGGGCGGCGGCCTCGGCCGCGTCCGCCTCCGGGGTTCCGAGGGCGTCGGCGAAGACCACGTCGATCTCCTCCGGCGCGCAGTCGGCCTCCCGGAGCGCGCCCCGGATGGCGTGGGCGAGTCCCTCGCCGGAGGCGTCGCGCCGCTGGGTGCCGGTGAAGGTCGCGGCGTGGCCGGCCAGGACGGCCCGGACCGTGGCGCCGCGGCGGCCGGCCTCCTCCTCGTCCTCGACGACGAACATCGCGCCGCCCTCGGCGGGGACGTATCCGCAGGCCTTGTCGGTGAACGGCCGGTAGGCACGCTCGGGGTCGTCCGAGGTGCTCAGTCCCTCGTACTCCAGCTGGCAGACGATGGAGTACGGCGCGAGGGGCGCCTCCGTCGCCCCGACCAGCATGGCCCGGCTGCCCTGGCGGATCGCGCGGACGGCGTGCGCGAAGGCGTCCAGCCCGCCCGCCTCGTCGCTGCACACGACTCCGCAGGGGCCCTTCAGCCCGCGGCGGATGGAGATCTGGCCGGTGCTGGCGGCGTAGAACCAGGCGATCGACTGGTACGGGCCCACGAAGCGCGGCCCCTGTTCCCAGAGGTGCTGGAGCTCGCGCTGGCCGAACTCGCCGCCGCCGGAGCCGGCGGCGGTGACGACGCCGACGGAGAAGGGATCGCCCTCGTAGTCGGCCCGGCCGAGCCGGGCGTCCTCCAGGGCGAGGTCGGCGGCGGCCAGGGCGTGGTGGGTGAAGCGGTCGGTCTGGACGAGGAAGCGTTCCTCGACCATGGCGCCCGGGTCGAAGCCCCGGACCTCGCCCGCGACGCGCAGCGGCAGGTGCTCGCACCCGGCGCGGGTGACGCGGTCCAGCACGCTGAGTCCGGACTGGGTCGCCTTCCAGAAGGCGCCCGCGCCCACGCCGTTGGGGGCGATGACCCCGATGCCCGTGATGACCGTACGGCTGGTCACGAGACCTCCTCCTTCGGCCGGGTCATGACGACGGCGGACTGGAAGCCGCCGAAGCCGCTGCCCACGGAGAGCACGCTGCGCAGTTTCCGGTCCCGGGCGACCTTGGGCACGTAGTCCAGGTCGCATTCGGGGTCGGGCGTCTCGTAGTTGGCGGTCGGCGGCACCACCTGGTGGACCATGGCGAGGACGCAGGCCGCGAGTTCGATGGCGCCGATGGCGCCGAGGGAGTGACCCACCATGGACTTGATGGAGGTCATCGGCGTCTTGTAGGCGTGGTCGCCCAGGACCTTCTTGACCGCCGCGGTCTCGTGGCGGTCGTTCTGCTTGGTCCCGGAGCCGTGCGCGTTGACGTAGTCGATCTCGTCGGCGGCGACCCCGGCCTGGGCGAGGGCGGTTTCGATGGCCCGGGCCATCTCCAGGCCCTCGGTGGTCAGCCCGGTCATGTGGTGGGCGTTGCCGAAGGTGGCGTAGCCGCCGATCTCGCAGTAGACGGTCGCACCGCGGGCGCGGGCGTGTTCCAGCTCTTCGAGTACGAGCACGGCGCCGCCCTCGCCGAGGACGAACCCGTCCCGGTCGGCGTCGAACGGCCGGGAGGCGTGGGCCGGGTCGTCGTTGTTCGGCGAGGTGGCCTTGATGGCGTCGAAGCAGGCCACGGTGATGGGCGATATGGGTGAGTCGGAGGCGCCTGCGATGCAGACGTCCATCCGGCCCTCCGCGATGGAGTGGACGGCGTACCCGATGGCGTCGAGTCCCGAGGTGCAGCCGGTGGAGACCGTCTGCACCGGGCCCCGCGCCCCGACCTCCTCCGCGACGGCGGAGGCGAGGGTGGCGGGAGTGAACGCGCGGTGCAGGTACGGGCCGGCCAGTTTGTGGTCCACGTCCCACCAGGAGCCGGACTGGCTCACGGCGACGTAGTCGTGCTCCAGACGGGTGGTGCCTCCGACGGCCGTGCCGAGGGAGACGCCGGTCCGCCAGGCCTCGTCCGTGTCGAGGTCGAGTGCCGCGTCGCGGACGGCCTCACGGGCGGCGACCAGGGCGAACTGGATGTACCGGTCCGCCCGGGCCGCTTCGCCCTCGCCGAGGCCGTGCGCGGCGGGGTCGAAGTCGACCTCGGCGGCTATCCGGGAGCGGAACCCCGTCGGGTCGAAAAGGCTGATGCCCCGCGTCGCCGTCCGGCCGTTGGACAGCAGGTCCCAGAAGTCACGGACGCCGATCCCGCCGGGCGCGACGACGCCGACTCCGGTGACGGCCACCCGCCGGCGGGTCACGAGACCACTCCCGTTCGGTCCGGAGGCTGCTCCCAGGCGGTGCTCTCCGGGTGCGGGGCCTCCTCGGTGTCCACGTGGCCCAGTTCGGGGCGCGGGGCGAGCGGGCCGAGGTGGAAGACCATGCGGGCCTCGACGTCCCCGACGTTGCGGAAGCGGTGGCGCACGTTGAGGGGGACGAGCAGGCCCTGGTCGGTGCGCAGCGGGTGGGCCTCGCCGTCGAGGTCGACCTCCAGCCGGCCGGCGACCACGTACACGAACTCCTCGGAGTACGGGTGGTAGTGCTCGGCGATGGATTCCCCGGGGGCCATGATCGCCATGCCCATGAAGCCGCTGGTGGAGCCCACCGACGTCGGGGTGAGCACGGCCCTCAGATCGCCGCCGCGCCGGCGGTTGGGCGGCGTCTCGCTGAGGTCCACGATGCGTGGGCGCTGTTTGGTCATGGCGGGTTCCTCCTGGCGTGTGGGGAGAGCCTGGACGGGGATGGGGGTCGAGACAGGGGGTGGAGCGAGGGGTGGGGAGGTGGAGAGGGGGGGCTCCGGATGGATTCCCCGGCGGGGATCAGGACTGCGCGGGCGCCCGGCGGTCGGTGATCAGGTTCATGGTGTGGTGCGCGGGGCGAACGCGCCCGCCGGGCGCGGCCGTCAGCCGGGCGAGCACGGCCGCCTTGCGCGGGCCCGAGACGCCGAAGGTGATGTCGGGCTGGGCCTCCAGCGGGCCGCGCACGTCGATGAGGCGGACGACGATGTCGTCACGCTGGAAGATGCTGCTGCTCCGTACGGGGCTCTTGGGGCGGTGCGCGGCCGCCTCGTCCTGCCGGGCGAGGAACTTGGCGAGCGCCGCGCCGCAGCCGGGCTTGGCCGGGTAGAACAGCGCGTGCCGCTGCACGTCGGCGGGGTCGGACTCGGTGGCGGCGATGTGGTGGACCGCCGGGAGCGCGGCCCGCATGAAGAACATGCGCGCGGATTCCGGGTCGTTCAGGTTCCGGTCCTGTTCGAGGTACGGGTTGATCGCCTCCTCCACGGCGCGTACCTCGGGCTGCTCCGATACGTGGCGCAGGGCCGTCACCAGGTCGCCCTGGACCTCCACCGTGCGGACCACCCGGTTGCCGTGCATGAAGAGCGATGTGCGGCACAGGCGGGTGTGGGCGTCGACGCGGGCGGCCGGGGAGGCGTAGCTGGAGAGGATGGCCGCGACCTCCTTCTCGCTGCCCGGCTTGACGGTGAAGGTGAGGGCGTGGCGCACGATTCCGGCGCCCAGCCGGGGTGTGGTCTGCAGGCGCGCCGTGGTGGGGCGGGCCGCCTGGTCGTAGCCGCGGCCGGTCTCCCGCAGGACGGTGAACTTGAGCGGGCGCATGTTGCGCGCGCACGCGCCCAGCGGCTTCACCTGTTCGGCGTGGTGCTCGCTGTTGACCCATGCGAGGTACTGCGGGGCGCTCTCCCACTCACTGGTGATGAGCCACTGCGAAGGGTCCTCGAAGGATTGGCACAGCTGGTCGCTGATGTGGCCCGGGACCGACGCGATGTCGTGGCGGAGCTGTTCGTACGCCTCGAAGAACTGCTGCTGGGTCCCCTCGTGGAGATCCATCAGCAGGACGACCCGGAGCATGGAGCCGTCGAAGGCTGACTGCGACACCCGTTCGGACAGGGTGGTTGTCATCTACTCACTCCTTCATGAGGGGGTGGAGATCCATCGCGTACGGACCCCTCGTCCGTCACCGGTGGCGTCCGCCCGGGCCGGCGGCCGCCTCCGTGGGGAACGGGCAGGCCGGCGCGTCTCAGGGGGAGCCGCTGTCGCTCATCGTCATCCGGGTGGCGACGTACCGCTACATGTCCGGATCAAGCGGGTGACAACCGGCGAATCAACTGGGCCTGATCCCGGATCGGGGGCATAAAGACTCCACTCCCCCACACAGAAAACAGGAGCCCGCAGCTGATGGAAGACAACGCCGATGTTCGCGTACCGGTTCTCGTCGTGGGCGGCTCCCTCGTGGGCCTGTCCACCTCGCTTTTCCTGAGCCGCCACGGAGTGAGGCACCTGCTCGTCGAGAAGCACTCCGGTACGTCCCCGCACCCGCGAGGCCGCGGCATCAACGCCCGGACGATGGAGCTGTTCCGCACGGCAGGGGCGGAGCGCGCGATCCGCCAGGCGGCGTCCGTACTGGAGGGCATTCAGGGCATTCTGCAGGCCCGGTCACTGACCGACCGCAGCGACCACAACTGGCTGATCAAGTCGATCGATCCGTCGGGGGCGATCGCCCGTTTCAGCCCGACCGGCTGGTGCCTGTGCAGCCAGAACAACATCGAGCCGGTACTGGCCGCACAGAGTCGTGCGCAGGGCGCGGACGTGCGGTTCTCCACCGAACTGATGAGCTTCGACCAGGACGCCACCGGAGTGAACGCCGTGGTGAAGGACCGGTTGACGGGCGAGCACAGCACGGTGCGCGCGGACTTCCTGATCGCGGCGGACGGGCCGCGCAGTCCCGTGAGAGAGCAGCTGCGGATCCCCCAGACGGGTAATGGCGAGCTGTTCCACAACGTCAGCGTCACCTTCCGCTCGGAGCGGCTCGTCCAGGTGCTGGGCGACCTGCGGTTCATCGTCTGCTACCTGATGCGCCCGGGGGCCGACGGGGCCCTGCTGCCGGTGGACAACCAGACGCAGTGGGTCTTCCACGCCCCGTGGCACCCGGAGCAGGGCGAGACCCTGGAGGACTTCACCGACGAGCGGTGCGTGGACCAGATCCGCGACGCGATCGGCGTACCCGACCTGGACGTGGAGATCGGCGGCAAGGCGCCGTGGCATGCGGCCGAACGGGTGGCCGAGCGGTACTCCTCCGGTCGGGTGTTCCTCGCGGGGGACGCTGCCCACGAGATGTCCCCCACCGGAGCCTTCGGCTCCAACACGGGCATCCAGGACGCGCACAACCTGGCGTGGAAGATCGCCGCGGTGCTGGACGGCTCGGCCGGCATGGGGCTGCTCGAGACCTACGAGGCCGAGCGGCTGCCGGTGGCCAGGGCCACCAGCGAGCGGGCCTCGGCCCGTTCGGCGGAGCACAGCCACCCGGGGTACGCGCCCCCGCCCACCATGGGCGGCGGACCGGGCAGCGGGGTGCTCACGACGGCGATGGGCTACTGCTACCCGAGCGGCGCGCTCGTCGGCGGCGAGCCCGGCCGGCCCGTCATCCCCGAGCGGTTGCACATGGTCGGCGAGACCGGGACCCGGGCCCCGCACATGTGGCTGACCCGGGCGGGTGAGCGGATCTCCACCCTGGACCTCTACGAGCGCTCCTTCGTGCTGCTCAGCGGCGTCGGCTCGCCGTGGCGGGCGGCCGCGGAGCAGGTGGCCGCGCAGCTCCCGGTGCGGCTGGACGCCTACACCATCGGCTCCGGGCCGGCCGCCGACCTGGTCCAGGACGGCGGCGGCTCCGACTGGAGCGAGGTCCACGCGATGAGCGCCGAGGGCGCCGTGCTCGTACGGCCGGACGGGTTCGTGGCCTGGCGCTCGGAGGGCGCGGTCGCCGACCCCCGGGCGACGCTGCACGAGGTCCTCTCGACGGTGCTGCGCCGGGCGTGACCGCCCCGTCCCCCCTTCCGCCGGCCGTGCACGCGGCCGGCGGAAGGGGTTCAGCGACAGGCCCAGCAGCCCGCCCAGCAGCCGGGGTCGGGCCGGCCGGCACGGCGGCGGCCCGCTTCGTAGCCGACGCCGCCGCCCGCCCCACCGCGGGCTCGGGCCCGGTGCCCGTCCCGGTCACGCTCACGGTCAAGGGAGTTCCGGTGCGCGTAACACGCGACGACGACCGCGAGCGCGGCCAGTTCCTCCGGGGCGGCAACGCCCCTCTCCACACGCAGCAGGCTCGCTATCGGGACATCGTTCGACATCGGCACGGCCTCTCTCACGGGGGCTGCGCGTGCGCCCGGCCGCGGCACGAGGGGCGGACCGGATCGGCGCCGACACGGGCGGCACACGGGTGGCTCGGTGCGCTGACGGGACGTGTTCCGCGTGTGCGAACCGGCCGGCGGATTCCTGTCGGGTCACCAGGACTCCTGTCGCGACCGACGCTACAAGCGCGCGGCGGACCCGGCACTCCGGGGACGTGCGCGCCGGGGGCGTGCCGTTGGGGACCGTGCGGTCCGGGGCGCGGTGCCCGTGCGGCCGCGGCGGCGCCGCCCCGGGGCCTGTCGTGACCGGCCACGGGCCCCTGTTGTGCCGGGGCTGCGCCGGCCGGCTGTACGCCGTCTGCATCACGGACCACTCCGGCGGGAACACGGCCGGCCAGTGGGAGGTCGACCACGAGATGCCCGGGGAGTGCCCGCTGGCCGGGCTGTTGCCCCTGACCGGGACGGCGGTCGACGTCCACGACCTGCCGGGAGCGGAGGAGGTGCTCGGTCCGGCCTTCTGAGCGGGGCGGGTTGGGCCGCACGGGTGATCCCCCCTCCGCCGCCGGCGCCGCCGGCGGCCTCGCGGCGGCCGTCGACGATGCGTGCGTTCACTCTTTGAACTCCCCCTGCGCGTAAGGGCTTTCCCGGTTCAATCTCTTGACGGCCGCGAGGGCGGGGAGCCACAGTGTCCAGCGGCGCCGTTCTGAGAGCGCTCTCAAAACGGTGATCCCGGCTCTTCCCCCCGCACCGCGCCTCACCGCGCTTCAGAGAGGGCACCCATGCGTGAGATATCCGGCAGGACCCGACCGACGGTCCGGCGGGCCGTCCTGGCCGCACTCGGCACGATCGCCTTGGTCGCGGCGGCCGCCGCGGGCGTGGCACTGCCCGCGAGCGCCGCCGCTCCCCCCACCCCGGCCGGCTGGTCCCGGGTGTTCCTGGACGACTTCGACGGAGCCGCGGGGTCCGGGGTGAACACCGCCGACTGGCAGTACACCACCGGCACCGGCTACCCCGGCGGACCCGCCAACTTCGGTACCGGCGAGATCGAGACGATGACCGCCGACCCCTCCAACGTCTCCCTCGACGGCGCGGGCAACCTGCGCATCACGCCGAGGCGGGACGCGGCCGGCAACTGGACGTCCGGCCGGATCGAGACCAGGCGGTCCGACTTCCAGCCCCCGGCCGGCGGCACGCTCCGCACCGAGGCGCGCATCCAGATGCCGAACGTCACGGGTCCGGCGGCCAAGGGCTACTGGCCGGCGTTCTGGATGCTCGGAGCCCCGTACCGCGGCAACTGGTGGAACTGGCCCGGCATCGGTGAGATCGACATCCTGGAGAACGTCCAGGGCATCAACAACGTCTGGGCCACCGTGCACTGCGGCACGAGCCCCGGCGGACCCTGCAACGAGACGTCCGGCATCGGCGGCCAGCACGTGTGCCCGGGTACGAGCTGCCAGGGCGGCTTCCACACCTACGCCGTGGAGTGGGACCGCGCCACCGCGGTCGAGGAGATGCGCTTCTACGTCGACGGCGTGAACTTCCACACCGTACGGGCGAACCAGGTGGACGCGACCACCTGGACCAACGCCACGAACCACGGCTACTTCATCATCCTGAACGTCGCCATGGGCGGCGGTTTCCCCGACGCCTTCGGGGGCGGTCCCGACGCGGGCACCCAGCCCGGCCACTCCATGGTCGTCGACTACGTGTCCGTCCTCCGCTCGACCGGCGGCACGACCCCGCCCACCACTCCCCCGACCACCCCGCCCACGACGCCCCCGACCACCCCGCCGGCCGGCAACCGTGACGCGTACTCCGCGATCCAGGCCGAGTCGTACGACGGCCAGGCGGGCGTGGTGAAGGAGACCACCACGGACTCCGGCGGCGGCGAGGACCTCGCGTCGATCGGCAACGGCGACTGGGCCCTGTTCCGGGGCGTCGACTTCGGCTCCACACCGGCGCGGCAGTTCTACGGGCGCGTGGCGAGCGGCGCGGCCGGCGGGGTCAGCGGGCTCGTCGAGGTGCGCCTCGACAGCCGTACCTCGGCTCCGGTCGGCAGCTTCTCGATCGCGGGCACCGGCGGGTGGCAGAGCTGGCGCACGGTCCCGGCGAACATCACCGCCGTCACCGGCACGCACGACGTCTACCTGACCTTCACCAGCGGCCAGCCCGCCGACTTCGTGAACGTCAACTGGTTCGACTTCGGGCACTGACCCGATCCCGAAGGCCCCGTCAGCGACGCCGCCACTCCTCGGCCAGCAGGCGGTAGGAGCGGACCCGGTCCTCGTGGTCGTGCGTGATCGTGGTGATCAGCAACTCGTCGGCCCCGGTGGCCTCCTGGAGCCGCTCCAGGTGATCGGCGACGGTCCGCGCCGAGCCGACGAACTGGGTCTCCACCCGGTCGGCGACGAGTTCCCGGTCCGCCTCCGTCCAGGGCAGCGCGCGCGCCTCGGCGGGCGTGGGGAAGGGGATGGCGCCCTCGGCGGTACGGATGCTGCGCACCCAGGGCGCGTATCCGGTGGCCAGTTCGCGGGCGGTCGCGTCGTCCTCGGCGACGACGACGTCCGCGGACACCGTCAGGTACGGCCGGTCCAGCTCGGCCGAGGGCTTGAACGCGGCCCGGTAGCCCTCGGCCGCCTCCAGCACCGAAGCGGGGCTCACGTGGTAATTGGCCGCGAACCGCAGCCCGCTCCGGCCCGCGGTCTCCGCGCTGACCCCGCCGCTGCTGCCCAGGATCCACACCTGTACGTCGGCCCCCTCACCGGGGACGGCATGTGCCTCCACCCCCTCCGGGGAGCGGTAGTCGCCCCGGAGCAGCGCGAGGACGTCGTCGATCTGCTCGGCGTAGTCCTGCGGCTGGGCCCCGGGCAGGTTCAACAGCTTCTGCTGGAGTGCGACGCGGGGGTGGCCCAGCAGGTGCGCGAAGGAGAACCGGGCGGGGATGCGCAGTCCGTTCGGGGTGTGCCCCTCGAACGGAGGGTCCTGGGAGGCCGCCGACTGCGGCCGGCCCGCCGAGCGCCCCAGCCCCAGGTCGAGGCGCCCGGGATGCAGCGCGTCGATCAGGCCGAACTCCTCGACCGTCGACAGGGCGGTGCGGTGACCGAGCTGGACGGCGCCGGAGCCGAGCCGGATGGTCGAGGTCGCGGAGGCGGTCAGCGCGAGCACGACCGCCGGGGAGGTCCCGGCGACCCCCGGGTTGAGGTGGTGCTCGGCGAACCAGTAGCGGGCGTAGCCGAAGGCCTCCGTCTGCCGGGCGAGGTCGATGCTGTGGTGCAGGGCCTCGGCCGCCGTGGAACCGGACGGGACCGGGACGAGGTCGAGGACCCCGAGGGGGATGCCGGACATGGCCGGGCTCCTTACAGGTCGGGAAAGGAAGGGTCGGGGATCTCGCGGCGCAGCACCGGGGCGATCTGCGACTGGAAGAGTTCGAGGGAGGCCCGGTGCTGCGCGGGGGTGAGCCCGCCCGGCTCCGCCTGGAGGTGCAGGGCCGTGTGGCCGAAGGCCTCGTGGTAGCGGTGGACCTTCTCGATCACCTGCTGGGGGCTGCCGATCAGCGCCGAGCTCCGTTCGACGAAGTCCTCCAGGGTCGGGAAGACGGGTGCCAGACCCTGCTGCTCGTGGAAGGCGAGGTACCGGGCGAACGCCGGCCGGTACGCCGCCACCGCCTGCTGCGAGGTGGGGGCCGCGTGGTAGCCGGCCGTCCCCGCGCCGACGACGGCGTGCGCCGGGTCGTGCCCGTAGTGCTCCCAGCGCTCCCGGTAGTGGCGGATCAGCTCGGCGTACGGGCCGATCGGGTGGGTGACGTTCGCCGAGAAGAGCGGGTCTCCGTACCGCGCCGCGAGGTCGACGGACTCCCGGCTGGTCGCGCTGCCGTGCCAGACCCGCAGGGCCGGCTGGAAGGGCCTCGGCAGCACCTCGGCACCGGCCAGCGCGGGGCGGAAGCGCGGTTCGGCGCTCACCTTGTCCTCGCGCCAGATCCGCCGGAACAGCTCGTAGCCCTCGGCGTTGCGCTCCCACTGGTCCTCGGGGGTCACGTGGAACAGCTCGCGCTGGGCCGTGCCGTTGCCCTTGCCGATCATCAGCTCCAGGCGGCCGTCGGAGAGGTGGTCGAGCGTCGCGTAGTCCTCGTACGCCCGCACCGGGTCGAGCAGGCTCAGGGTGGTCACGGCGGTGAACAGTCGGATCCGGCGGGTCAGCGCGGCGATGTGGCTGAGCACCACGGGCGGCGAGGACGACAGGAAGGGCCGCTCGTGTCGCTCGCCGACCCCGAAGCCGTCGAAGCCGAGCTCCTCGGCGAGCAGCGAGGCGTCGACCACCTCGCGGAACCGCTCGCGGGTGGGTGTGAGGGCGCCCGTCACCGGATCCGCGGAGTCCGTGATGAGGGTGATGGCCAGGAACTTCATGAGCGCGCGGCCTGCCGGTCGGAAGCCGCCTGCGGCACCGCGAGTCCGAGGTGGTCGCGCAGGGTCGTGCCCTCGTACTCGGTGCGGAAGACCCCCCGCTCCTGGAGCAGCGGGACGACGGTGTCGGCGAAGACGTCCAGGCCGCCCGGGGTGATGTGCGGGACGAGGATGAAGCCGTCGGCCGCGTCCGCCTGCACCAGCGTGTCGATCTGCGCGGCGACGGTGGCGGCGGAGCCGACGAAGGTCTGGTCGGCCGTGGTGGAGATGACGAGTTCGCGGATCGAGAGGTTCTTGGCCTCGGCGAGCGCGCGCCACTGCCGTGCCGTCGCGATCGGGTCGCGGAACTCCCGTACGCTCGCCCGCCCGAGGGCGATGGTGTTCTCCCCGACCTCGGGGTCGACCTCGGGCAGCGGGCCGTCGGGGTCGTAGCCGGACAGGTCCCGGTTCCAGACGTGCTCCAGGAACTTGATCGCGGTCTGGCCGCTGACCTGGAGGCGGCGCACCTCGTGGGCGGCCTCGCGGGCCTCGGGGTCGGTGTCGCCGAGGACGAAGGTGGCCGCGGGCAGGATCTTCAACTGGTCCGGCGTGCGGCCGTACTTGGGAAGGCGGCCCTTGACGTCGGCGTAGAACTGCCGGCCCGCGTCGAGCGTGCCGTACCGGCCGAAGATCGCGTCGGCGCCGGCGGCGGCGAACTCACGGCCCTCGTCGGAGTCACCGGCCTGGAAGATCACCGGCCGGCCCTGCGGGCTGCGCGGCACGTTGAAGTGGCCCTCGATGTCGAAGTGCCGGCCCCGGTGGGCGAAGGCCCCGGCCCGCGCGTCCCGCAGGAAGGCGCCCGATCCGGCGTCGGCGACGATCTCGGAGCCGTCCCAGGAGTCGAACAGCTCGGTGGCGGCGGCCAGGAACTCCTCGGCCCGGGAGTAGCGCTCCTCGCGCGGCAGGAACCCGCCGCGCCGGAAGTTCTCGCCGGTGAAGGCGTCCCAGGAGGTGACGACGTTCCAGGCGGCCCGGCCCTCGGACAGGTGGTCGAGGGAGGCGAACTGACGGGCCACCTCGTAGGGCTCGTTGAAGGTGGAGTTGATGGTGCCGGTCAGGCCCAGGCGCTCGGTGACCGCCGCCAGTGCGGCGAGCACCGTGAAGGTGTCGGGACGGCCGACCACGTCCAAGTCGTAGATCTGCCCGCCCTGTTCCCGCAGTCTCAGCCCCTCCGCGAGAAAGAGGAAGTCGAACTTGGCGCGTTCGGCGGTCCGTGCGAAGTGGACGAACGAGTCGAAGTCGATGTGGCTGCCGGCCGCCGGGTCACTCCACACGGTGGTGTTGTTGACGCCCGGGAAGTGGGCTGCGAGGTGGATCTGCTTGAGCGGCTTGCTGCTCATGACGGTCCTTCCGGTCCGGGATCAGGCGGCGGGGTGGGCGGCGTAGCGGCCGGCCGGGCGCTCCAGGCCCAGCAGTGCGCGCAGGGTGTCCGCCTCGTACGCCCTGCGGAAGACCCCGCGCCGCTGGAGCTCCGGCACCAGCCCCCGGGTGATCGCGGGCAGGTCCCGGGCGATCACACCCGGCCGCAGCAGGAAGCCCGACAGACCTGCCTCCCGGCGCTCCAGGAGCAGGTCCGCCAGCTGCCCGGGACTCCCGGCGAAGACCGCGCCCCCGTCGCCGTACGGGGCACCCGCGAGCAGGTCCAGGCGCTCCAGACGGGCGACGGCCGCCGGGGCGTCCTCGTCCAGGAACACCGTGAGGTCCCCGAACAGGTGCAGCGGCTGCGCCGCGAGCCCGGTCGCCTCGCGGGCCCGCCGGATCGCCGCGACGGCGGCCCTCGTACCGTCCCCGTCGTGTGCGGCCACGTACCCGACGTCCGTGGACCGGGCGACGAGCGCGTACGAGGCTTCGCCGTCGCCGGACGCGCCGACCACGGGCTGCCCCTGCGGCGGGCGCGGGGTGATCGACGGCCCCCTCACGCTGAAGTGACGGCCCTCGAAGTCGATGTAGTGCAACTTGTCGCGGTCGACGAACCGGCCCGTGGCCACGTCCCGGATCTCCGCGTCGTCCTCCCAGCTGTCCCACAGCCGCCGGATCACCTCGACGTGGTCGGCGGCCTCCGCGTAGGACTCCGCCTCCGGGAGCGGGACCGCCCGGCGGCCGAAGTGCCGTGTTTCGTACGGGAGTCCGGACACCTGGATCCACAGGCCGGCGCGACCGCGGCTCACGTGGTCGAGGGTGGCGATCGCCTTGGAGATGTGGAAGGGCTCGGTGTGGGTGGCCGTCACCGCCGGGACCAGTCCGATGTACCGGGTCAGCGGTGCGACGCGTGCAGCGGTGAGCACCGCGTCCAGCCGCCCCCGGACCCGGTCCGTGCGTCCGTCGGGCCCTTCCGCCGAGGACGACTGAAGGGTGAGGGAGTCCTCGAAGGAGACGAAGTCGAGCAGTCCGGCCTCGGCCACGGCCACGGCGTCGGCCCAGTAGCGGGCCGTGAAGATCTCACCGGGCCGGGCGCCCGGCTCGCGCCAGGCGGCCGGGTGCCGGCCCGCGCCGTCGAGCGCGACGGCCAGGTGCAGCGGTTCGGAGGATGCGAATGCGAATGCGGATGCGGGCGGGGATGAGGACACGTCGAATTACGCCTTCCTGGTCGGCCGGGCGAGGAAAAGGCCGATGCGCGTCGCGAATATGAGGGCGTACGAGAGGGCGGGGAAGAGGCCCGTCATCAATATCTCTTCGAAACGCTATGCCTTATAGCGGTGCCATACAAGGACCTGAATATTAAGAGAAGTTGGCAGCGGTGTTGCCGGGCGCGCGGACCGCCATGAAGGACGGGCGGCGGCGCAGGGTGAAGCCGATCGACTCGTACAGTCGGATCGCCGTCGTGTTGCTCGCGGCGGTGTGGAGGAACGGGACGTCGCCGCGCTCCCGGATGCCCGCGGCGACGGCGCGGACCAGCCGCGTCGCCAGACCCCGGCCCTGGTGGTCGGGATGGGTGCACACCGCGCTGATCTCGGTCCAGCCGGGTGGCCGCAGCCGCTCTCCTGCCATCGCGATCAGCCGGCCCCGGTGCCGGATGCCGAGGTACGTGCCCAGCTCGACGGTGCGGGGCAGGAACGGACCGGGCTTCGTGAGCTCGATCAGGCCGAGGATCTCGGGTACGTCGCGGGGGCCGAGCCTGACCGCCTCGGGGGCGGGTTCGGCGCGCAGCGAGGTGTCGACCAGCTGGACGCCGGCGACCGAGCCGACGGTCTCCCAGCCGTCGGGCGGGGTCAGTACGCCGGCGAGCGCGGCGATCCCGCCGTCGCCGACCAGTCTGCGCAGGTCGGCCCAGGAGTCCGGGTCGGCCGGGTCCACGAGGGCGGCGAACGGCGAGACGTCCGACGGATAGCGGGCGGCGCGGGGGAAGGAGGAGGGGGCGGCCCCGGGAGGGGCCGCCGCCCGCTCGGCGAAGGCGGCGTGCGCGCCGGACAGCGAGGCCCAGGCGGGGTTGTCGAGGACGTGCGTGGTGGGACCTGCGTTCGTGGTCATGGGCGGCCTCTCCGTCCGTGGCGCGGCCCGGGGGCCGGGGATTCAGGAGTTGGTCACGGGCAGGCCCGGCGGGTCGACCTGGGAGGTGGTGACGGCCTCGTTGGACAGGTTCCAGGCGGCGAGCAGCTGCGCGTACTGTCCGTTCTTGATCAGATGGTTGATCGCCTCCGACACCGGCTTGGCGAGCCCGCTGTCCTTCTTCGCGGTCGCGGCGATCAGGCCCTGGAGCGACTCGCCCGCGCCGGAGAAGGAGCCCGCGTTGCGGGTGGGGGCGTTGCCGCTCGCCGTCTGGGTGATGTGGTAGGCGATGGACGGGTTCGGGCCGAAGCTGATGTCGATCTTCTTGCCGCTCAGGGCCAGGTAGGTGCTGTTGGCGTCGGGGAAGTACTTGACGGTGATGTCCTTGCCCTCGGCCTGGAGCTTCTTCTGCCACTCCAGCAGGATCTTCTCCTGGTTGGTGCCCGAGCCGACCGCGACCGTCCTGCCCGCGAGGTTGCGGTAGTCGCCGGCGTAGTTCCAGGGGTTGTCCTTCAGCGTCTCGAAGGCCAGGTTGTCCTGCCGGTAGGAGGCGAACTCGTACTTCTTCTTGCGCTCCTCCGTGACCGTGACGTTCGTGAAGGCCACGTCCACCTTGCCGCTGTCGATGCCGACGAAGAGGTTCTCCCAGGTGGAGTTCTTCACGACCGGCTTGAGCCCGAGCGTCGCGGCCACCAGGCGGCCGAGGTCCGGTTCCGCGCCGGTCAGGGTCTTCTGGTCGGTGCCCGCGTACGCCAGGGGCGGGAAGCCGGCGGGCAGCGCGCCGACCCCGATGACGAGTTCGCCGCGCTCGCGCACGTCGGCGGGCAACTGGGCGCGCAGGGACTCGACCACCGGGACGGACAGCTCGGCCTGCTGGGCGGCGCCGTTGGACACCGCCCCGACGGTGACCGTGCCGGGGCCCGGTCCGGTGGCCTCGGCCTCACCGCCGCACGCGGTGAGACCGGAGGCGAGCGCCACGGTGACGGTGGCGGCTCCGAGGCCGCGGGTGAGTCTGGTGCGCAGGGAGTGTCGGCGTTGCATGGTGTTCCCTTTCGGGTCGGGAAGGGCTGGTGGGACGGGGTGAGGCGGCGCTCGATGAGGAAGGGTGCGGCGGAGTCAGAGGACCTTGCTCAGGAACTCCCGCGTACGCGGGTGGACGGGCCGGTCCAGCACCTGCTCCGGCGGGCCCTGTTCGACGACGCGGCCGTCGTCGAGGAAGACGACCTCGTCGGCGACCTCGCGGGCGAAGCCGATCTCGTGCGTGACGATGACGAGCGTCGTGCCCCCGGTGGCCAGGTCCTTGATCACGGACAGCACCTCGCCGACGAGTTCGGGGTCGAGCGCGGAGGTGGGTTCGTCGAAGAGGATGACTCCGGGCCGCAGCGCGGGGGCGCGGGCGATGGCCACGCGCTGCTGCTGGCCCCCGGACAGCTGCCGCGGATAGGCGCCGGTCCGGTCGCCGAGCCCGACGCGCTCCAGCAGTTCGCGTGCCAGGGCCCGTGCCTGCGGCCGCGGCAGCCTGCCGGTGGCCACCGGGGCCGCTGCGACGTTGTCCAGCACGGTCAGGTGCGGGAAGAGGTTGAAGTTCTGGAAGACGAAGCCGATGCGGCCGCGCTGGGCGAGGATCGCCCGTTCGCTCAGTTCCCTCAGCCGCCCGCCGTGGCGCTGTACGCCGATCAGCTCGCCGCCCACGCTGACGTATCCGGCCTCGGGCTTCTCCAGGTGGTTGATGACCCTCAGCAGGGTGGACTTGCCGGAGCCGGAGCGGCCCAGGACCGCGGTGACCGTGCCCGGCCGCAGCGTCAGGCTCACCCCGTCCAGGACCTGCCGGCCGCCGTACCACTTGTGCACGTCGTGGACCTCGATCGCGGCGGCCCGCGCGGCGGTGGTCATCGCGCCGTCTCCTTCCGGAAGCGGTCCGAGAGGCCGTCCCGGAGGTCGAGCAGGCCCGTCCGGGCCCGCTGCAGGGGGGTGGGCGGAACGGTGCGCAGCGCGCCGCGCGCGTAGTACCGCTCGACGTAGAACTGGACGACCGAGAGGACGCTGGTGAGGACCACGTACCAGCAGGTGGCCACCAGGAGCAGGGGCACGATGTCGCCGGAGTAGGTGCTGCCGAGGCTCTGCACCGTGCCGAACAGGTCGAGCAGCGAAACGTAGAAGACCAGCGAGGTGGCCTTGACCAGCCCGATCAGCTGGTTGACGTAGGCGGGGACGATGGAGCGCAGCGCCTGCGGGAAGACGATCCGGGCGAACTGGTACCGCTTGGGCAGTCCCAGCGCGGCCGCCGCCTCGTGCTGGCCCTGGTCGACGGAGAGCACACCGGCCCGTACCACTTCGGCCGCGTACGCCGCTTCGCTCAGGCTCAGCCCCACGACCGCCACCACGATGTCGGTGGCCAGCCTCGACTCGTCGAAGGTGAAGAAGGCGGGGCCGAAGGGCACCCCGATGCTCAGGGTGGGGTAGAGGGCGCTGAGGTTGTAGAGGAAGAGCAGGACCACGATCAGCGGTACCGAGCGCAGCAGCCAGATGTACCCCCAGCTCACCGAGCGCAGTACGGGGTTCGTGGAAAGCCTGCCGAGGGCGAGCAGGATGCCGCCCGCGAGGCCCAGGACCGCGCTGTACGCGGCCACTTGGAGGGTGATGAGCAGGCCTTCCAGGATGGCCGGCCGGACGAACCAGTAGGTGAAGCGGTCCCATTGGTAGAAGGGGTTGGTCAGCAGTCCGTGGGCGGCCTGGGAGAGCAGCACCAGCACGATGACGGTGGCGATCCACCGCCCGGGCCGGCGGAGCGGGAGGACCCGCTCGGCCGGCGCCGGCGGTCCCGGACGCGCGGTGAGGACAAGCGATTCGGTCAAGGACACTCCAGCAGCATTCGATAAGTCGAAGAATCGAAAAGCAGCCGTCATGCCGGACAGAAGAGGCCGCTGATGTCGTTTTCTGCGGCGTAAGCTAGGCAGCCGGGAGAAGGGCTGTCAACGGCCCCGATATCCAAATGCGCGGAAGCGTGCGGCATTTTCATCCGCCGTACACACAACGCCTTCGGGTGAAATGTTTCGGGCCGCTGGACCGGCCCGGTTCCGGGGCTACTGGTGGTCGGGAACGTACTTGTAGCCGACGCGGCGCACGGTGGTGATGCGGCCCCGGTGGGCGGGACCGAGCTTGCGGCGCAGCCTGGCCACGTGGACGTCGACCGTACGGCCGTCGCCGATGTGTCCGTAACCCCAGATGTCCGAGATGAGGGCCTCTCGTCTGTGGACCGTGTACGGGTGGGCCACCAGGTGGGCCAGGAGGTCGAACTCCAGGTAGGTGAGGTCCAGTTCGCGTCCGTCGATCTCGGCCAGCCGACGCGCGCCGTCGACCCGGATGACATCGTCGGGCCGGACCGTGTCGGGGTGCGGGGCCGGCGCCGGCTCGGGAGCCGGGAGCGTCCTGGTGTCGAGGGGATGGATCTCCGGGCGTATGCCGTGCGCCGTCATCACCGCCACCGGGTCGACGTCCGCCGGCAGGAACACGAGGTATCCGACGCGGCCGCCGCCGGTCCCGTGGGCGGAGACGGCGGGCGGACGGTCGCCGACCAGCTGGAGGCGCGGGGCCGGGGAACGGCGGACGGCGGTGGCGGGTACCGGTGCGGGAAGTGCGGTGGTCACGATGAGCCCCTTCGGCTGCTCGGAATGAGGTACGGACGCCGGGTGTTGGGCCGCGACAGGGCAGGGGTCTCCGTGACGGATCCGGCGGGAGGGCCGGCGCGCCGCACACCGGGCGGACCCTTACGGCTCGGAGGGCCGGGGTCACGGGAACAGTGCGGCGCACGGAGGGGAGCGGCAGCCGGATGACCGGCGCGCTTCGAGGAAATGCCCTGTCGGAGAAGCCCTAGACGGGTCGGCAGACGGCGCTGGCGACGCGACGGAGGTCAACGTGCCTGCGGCGTACGAGCAACGGCTGCGACGGGGACATGGTCACATCGTGAGGTGCGCGGCGGCGCGCGTCAATACTTCCCTACCGATTGACTAGGAAATGCCGCTGACCTGCACGGTCTCTCATACCGAGATCGCATCGTCCGCCATTCGGTCACGCTCTTGCCGGGCAGGCGGCTTCGGGCGAGTATCCCTATCAATCCGATGGGAAAGGTGGGGATTCGGTGAAGCGGCCGGCCGGCGCCACCCAACAACGTTCCGGAGTAGCCGACATGACCACCGCCATCCCCCATGGCACCGACGGCCGGCGATCCGTCGACGCACAGCGCCGCACGCTCCTGCGTACCGCCCGCGACGTGGCGGACGACCTCGCCGCGGACGCCATCGCCCGCGATCAGGCGGGCAAGCCGCCGGCCGACGAGACGGCCCGGCTGCGCGAGGCGGGCCTGCCGGCGGCCCTCACCCCGCCCGGGCCCGACCGCGGGGCGGACTGGCGCACCGGTTGCGCCGTCATACGGGAGATCGCCGCGGCGGACAGCTCCGTCGGTGACGTACTCGCCCGCCACTACGTGCACACCTGGAGCGGTCGCTTCTACGCGAGTCACCACCACGCGACCGCCCTCGAAGAGGAATCGGTGGGCGAGCAGTGGCTGTGGACCGGTGCGGTCCGCGCTCCCGTCCCCCACGAGGACACCGACGGACCGGAGCTCACGCTGCGGCGGCGCACCCCCGGCTACGTGCTGAGCGGGCGCCGGTCCGTGGACACGGCGGTGGCCGCGGCCGACCAGATCGTGGTCGACGCCGTCTGCGCGGCGACCGGTGACGTCCTGGTCGTACGGATCCCACCCGGCGCACGGGGCGTGAGCGTCGAGTCCGCCCACGACCGCCTCGGGCAGCGCGTCGCCGGCGCGGGCGAGGTCGTCCTGGACCGGGTCACCATCACGCCCGAACAGGTGCTGGGCCGCCTGCCGCACGACGAGGAGTCGACCGCACCCTTCACCGCGCTCGCGGAGCCGGCGCTGCGGCTCGCCCTGTGTCACGTCGGCCTGGGCATCGCCGAGGGCGCCCTCACCGAGGCGCGCGACCTCAGCAGGGGCGGCCGCGCGCACCGGCTCCCCGGCGAGGACCCGGACCTCTTCCTGACGTACGGGGAACTCGCCTCGGCCGCCCAGACGGCCACCGCCGTGGTCGACCGGGCGACGGACGTGATGGCACGGGCCCTCGACACGGGTACGCACCTCGACGCGGAAGGAGCCGCGGGCGTCGCCGCCCTGGTCGCCACGGCCGAGACCGTGACGTCGAAAGCAGCCCTGCGCATCACCGCACGGGTGCTGGAACTCGCCGACGCGCCCGGCCTGGACCGGTTCTGGCGCAACGCCCGGGTCCTGACCGCCCACCGCCCCGCCGCCCACCGCCTGCGCTCCATCGGCGAGCACTACCTCAACGGCTCCCACCCCGTGGTGGCGGCCTTCCGCTGACGCGGGCCCGCGTACCCGCCCGGCGGCCGGCGGCCGGCGCACCCGCGAGGGGACAGCGGCCGAATCGATGCAAGATAATGTCCGTATGCGGATCTCAGCCAGGGCGGACTACGCGGTACGTGCCGCACTGCAGCTTGCCGCGTCACAGGATGACGGGCCGGTGAAGGCCGAGGCCATCGCCGACGCCCAGGACATCCCGCACAAGTTCCTCGAGGGCATCCTGAACGACATGCGCCGGGGCGGCCTCGTGCTCAGCCAGCGCGGCGGCAACGGCGGCTACCGGCTGGCCAAGCCCGCCCAGTCCATCAGCATCGCGGACGTGATCCGCGTCGTGGACGGACCGCTCGTCTCGGTGCGCGGGGTGCGCCCTCCGGACCTGTCCTACACCGGCCCCGCGCAGGCACTTCTCCCCCTGTGGATCGCGCTGCGGGCCAATGTCCGCGAGATCCTCGACGGCGTGAGCCTCGCCGACGTCGCGTCGTCCGACCTGCCCGCGGACGTATCGGCACTGGCCGACACCCCCGGCGCCTGGACCAATCCCTGACCCCTGCCCCACCTGCATGTTCTCACATAACGAGATTCTGGCGTCCAGCATTCGGTCACCCTCTTGGGGTGGGTGTCCGCCTCTGCCAATATGCCTACCAACCAGGTGGGAAAACTAGGAATCCAGTGAGGTGGGCCGTGCGAACACTGCATCACGCAGGCCGGATGCTGCCTCTGACCTCCCGCCGGCACATCGACCTGCTCCGCACGTCCAGCGCCATCTGTCAGCCCGGCTGACACCACGCGCCGGGCCCCGCTCCACGTGTAGTCACCACCGAGCACCGTCGGACGGACCCCCCGGCCGACCACGCCGACCGCGTGGAGTCGAGCGCGGGCGTCCGCCGTACGGGCTCGACCTCCGTCCCCGAGGCCTCCGGCATCCCCTTCGTTCCTCGGGTCCGCGACCGCAACCCCGTCGCCCACCGCTGACCGCTGACCGCTGACCGCTCACCACTCACCGCTCACCGCCGGGCGTCGGCTGCGTGCGTGCCGACGGCTTCGCGTCGCCCTTCTCCGTACCTCCTTGCACCCTCCTTGAACACCATCCCGTGAAAGGACACCTCCGTGTCTGCCGCAAGACCGCTCACCACCCTGCGCGCCATCGCCGTCACCGCGACGCTTCCCCTGCTGCTCACCGCCTGCGGCTACGGCTCGGAGGCCAAGAAGGACGACGCCGACAAGGCCGCGAACGCCGCCGCGGACGGCGCGAAGCTGTCGGCCTCCGAGGTGCGGATCGGCTACTTCCCGAACCTGACGCACGCCACCGCGC